>NC_006177.1:2593552-2917746 GCF_000009905.1 Symbiobacterium thermophilum IAM 14863 | reverse complement strand
AAGAAGCAGCATGACACCGAAAGGCGGAGGCGGCTGGGTGAGACCGCTTACACCCGGCTGACGCAGCCGAAGGGGGGCCAGAACTGAGTGCTGGCCGAGTTCTTTGGCTTTCGCGTCCTGCCCTTCAGCAAGGAGATCCCGACCACCGACCTGTTTCCGTGTGCACAGCACCAGGAGCTGCTGGCCAGGCTCCAGTACTGCGTGCGCCACCGGGCGTTCGGCCTCATCACCGGTGAGGTGGGATCCGGCAAGACCACTGCGATCCGTACCCTGTACGACCTGCTGGATCGCAGCCGGAATCCGTTTGTCTACATTGCCGACTCCAAGCTCACGCCCACGGCCTTTTACCGCGACGTGCTCACCCAGCTCGGTGTCGCCGCACCCTACCACTTCCTGAGCCGAGAGGCCCGCCGGCTGTTTGAGCAGACCATCCTGGACGGCTACCGGCTGCACGGGCTGCAGCCCGTCATCGTCTTGGACGAGGCCCATCTGCTGCCGCACGCCATGCTGCAGGAAGTGCGGTTCCTGCTCAACTTCCACCTGGATTCGGCCTGTCCCATGACCTTTCTGCTGGTGGGCCAGTCCGAACTGCGCGGCATGCTCCGCCTGCGCACCTTCGAAGCCATCGCCCAGCGCGTTCAGGTGCGGTACCATCTGGGGCCGCTGAGCGAGGAAGAAAGCGTCGCGTACATCCGGCACCATCTGCGCCGGACGGGCGTCGACCACGACATCTTCTCGGAACAGGCGCTGCAGAAGATCGCCGCCGAGTCCCGCGGGCTTCCCCGGGTCATTAACACACTCTGCACCAACTGCCTGCTGGACGCCTGCTCCCGTGAACAGCGCTTTGTGGACGAGGCCAATGTCGACCGGGTTCTGTTTGAGCTGCAGGATCTGCAGACCGCCAAGGGCAGCAGCCCGTGGTAATGGAGGGATGACTCGTGCTGGCCTCACTGCGAGCGACCGTGCTGCCTCAGTTTACGGTTGAGGTCTACTTCGATTGTGAGCCGGACTGCCGGACGCACCCACGTTACGTACTCGTGCTCCGGGATGGAACGGCTGGTGCCGTCGAGCTGGAGTTCGCCAGCGCCCGAGATCTTCGTGCATTCCTCGCCAGGAGCCGCCAGGCACTCACGGAGTGCCGGAGGACGGCACGGATTCACCGCAGCCCAAGCAAACGGGTCGCATCCGGAACTGTACAAGCTACACTGTTCTAAGCTCAGCAGGGGCGGCCGGCTGGCCGGCCGCCCCCGACCCTGGCGACAAACCAACGCGTCAGTTGACGAACGACACTGTCGCCAGTCAAGTCACTGCCAAATAGCGCGGGCAACAACAATGCGATAGCAGAAGGACAATGCTAGCCAAGACCGAAAATAGTATAAGGTGCCACTATCGAGGATGCGTCGAGAGGGCCCCAGATGATCGACTTGCACGCCCACGTGCCACCCGGATTCGACGATGGGCTCGCTACCCTAGCGGAAGCGCGGGCGGTTGTGTGTAGTAAGGAAGGCAGGGCGTCCAGGTTGTGGTGGTCGCCACCATACTGTTGACGACCGTTACAATATCTCACGCGATGCTCTCCTTCGGGGGCGCTAGGCACTCACGGCCGCATCGTTCGCGGAGGACCTGTCATTCGTATGTGGCCAGCATGGAGGTCGACGTCTCCTTTGGTCTGCTCTGTGCTGTGCACCGAAGTCAGGTGGAAACGTTGAACCATGAGCCGTACCTGGTGGTGGGGATGCCACACCGTTCTCCGGAACCGGGGCTGGGAGTCGATTTGGAGGGGTGTCCTATCTAGTGTTGATCGATGCACACCTCTTGGAACTGTCCATACAGACGAGCCTCAACGTAGCTGCGAAAACTAGGTTCCGCGAGACCCGCCCGTCTACTGAGTGCTGTAAACTCGGTCTTCCACTGAGTACAGGATGTGTGACCAAGGAGCACTGGGCCATGCGCTCGGTTTCAGTAATCGTTGCAGGTTTGGGTCACCGGGTTCTCGTCGCTGTAGTCTACTAGTGCGTTTCAGTTATCTGTACCCAGCCCAGCCGCAGCGCGACCTGGGGCCGGGCTGGGGTTACTCATGCACTGTAGTAGGAAAAGGAACTTAGACGACCAGGAACTTCACCTGCGAGAGTGATCCCAAGACTGATTTCGGGTGTGGCGTGCAAGTTCCTGATCGTGGTTTTTCTATGTTAGCAAGGGCGGTTTTTGGCTACGACGGATATTACGTTGATGGCAGGAAGTGGCTGGACAACTGGGTGGTTCACAGTCAGTGGCTCTTAGGCAAGTTTCTTCTTTGTTGAACGGGAGTGACGGCTGTGCCTGGACAAGGTGGTTCATGGCTCTGGGGTGCCCTTGTAGACATCATGCTGCTTGTCGCAGCTCTCGCAGGAGCTATGGTCTGGCGAGTTGGGTGGCCTCCACCTGAGACGAACCTGCAGTCCCTGTTAGTCGTCGCACCTATAACGTTCATGGCTTTACCATTTGTTTTTTTCGGGTTCGGTCTATATCTTAGGAAGCCTGCTCGATCCATTGTGCGGTCAGCGCTATTCGCAGAGAGTGCGTTGTTTCTCGTGGCACTTGCGGCTGCGTTCTGGTTTAGGGGTTTCTCGTCCCCTAGGTCGGTCTTGGTTGTAGGATTCTTGATTCATTTTATCGCGGTGATCGGGTGGCGGTGGGGACTGCAGAAAACCAAGCATGCCCGGGCGTCGCGGGTCACGGTGGTTGCGACTAGGGACGAAGCCGTAGCGGTTGTTGAGAAGCTACTATATGAGCCTTCGGGCTGGTATGAAATCGTCCGTGTCATAGAGCCGGGCCAACTCCTTGCAGAAGGGGATGTTGCCCTGGTTGGGTCTGATATGGTGGTGGCTGGGCCGTCTATTGTGGGGAGAACGAGGCTTGTGTTGTTGGAGACGGCTGTGCGCGCTGGGGCCAGGGTATTCATTATGCCCGAGCTGAGTGACATTCTCATGGTAGGGTCGGTTGCCGGCCAGATCGGAGATGCTCCGGTGTTCGAGATACGGCCTCTTATGTTAACCGGTCGTCAACTGGTCGGAAAGCGCGTCCTTGACCTTTCCCTGTCCATCCCCTTGCTCATCATGTTACTGCCCGTGATGGCAGCGGTGGCTCTTGCGATAAAGCTTTTCTCTCCCGGGCCGGTCTTCTTCACCCAGAAGCGCGTCGGGCTCAATGGCAAGGAGTTTGTCTTGTACAAGTTCCGTACCATGGTGGTTGACGCCGAAAAGCGAACGGGACCAGTTCTGGCTACGGCCAACGATCCTCGGATCACTCCGATCGGGGAATTCTTGCGGGCAACTCGTTTGGATGAGCTACCTCAACTGATCAACGTCGTGCGGGGCGAGATGAGTTTGGTAGGTCCGCGACCAGAACGTCCCTATTTCGTAGATCAATTTTGCCGTGAACTGCCAGATTATGATCTGCGCCACCTGACTCCTCCCGGGATTACGGGGCTAGCGCAAGTAATGGGCAGGTACTATACGAGCGCGCAGGACAAGCTGCGATTCGATCTGTATTATATACGCCACTATTCGATTTGGCTCGACCTTAAGATCCTGTTGTTGACGCTACAAGCCGTCATTTCTAGGGAAAGTGCAACTGGAGTTGAGGCTAGCCCAACGCCACAGCGGATGAGAGCCGAGCGACTGGTGTTGGACCGTTCGGGGCGTGTACCGTGATTGTCAAGTATGGTCTCGGTATGGGGTGTGTGATGAGGACTGTTCTTATTACAGGCGGAGCTGGGTTCGTTGGTTCACATGTAGTTGAGCGGTTTCTAGCTGAAGGCCTTCGGGTCGTTGTGGTGGACAATCTGACTACCGGTGTTCGTGAGCACGTACCTCCAGGTGCAGAGTTCCATAATATCGATATCCTGACCCCTGAGTTTACTTCATTGGTTGGGAAAGTAAAGCCCGATACCATTGTACATCTAGCCGCCCAGGTGAGCGTGGCGGTATCGGTCAGAGATCCCGTGTTGGATGCGGATGTAAACGTAGGTGGTACACTGCGTGTTCTTGAAGCGGCGCGGGAACACCAGGTGCCGAACTTTGTCTTTTCCTCCTCAGCAGCCGTTTATGGAATACCTAGTTCACTCCCTGTTACGGAGGACGCTCCGTTCAGCCCCTTAAGCCCCTACGGAATAGCTAAGGTAGCGGCCGAAGGGTATATCCGAGCGTACTGTTTCTTGCATGGATTGAAAGCTGTCGTGATGCGGTATTCAAACGTATTTGGTCCACGCCAAAAGGCGGCTGGCGACGGCGGAGTCGTGGCCAACTTTGTTGAGGCAATCTTGCGAGGTCATCCACCGGTCTTCTTCGGAGATGGTGGGCAGACGCGTGACTTCATTTACGTGAAGGATGTCGCTGATGCTACCCTGAAAGCGATCGACTACCTTGATAAGTCGGGCACATCGGAGTACCTCGTTGTAAACATAAGCAGCGGTGTTGAAACCAGTCTGCGTACGCTTTATACCCTCCTTTGTGAGCTTGTGAAGCAGGCCCCGGAACCCATTCTTACACCTCCAAGAGAAGGGGACATTCGGCACAGTTGTCTTGACAACCGAAAAGCACGTGAGTACCTAGGTTGGTTGCCCGGATACTCACTGGAACAAGGGATCCTGGAGACCGTGACTGCTGCGCGGCTCGCAGGGCAGGGAGCGAGGTTGTGACTGGGCATGCCGCATCTAGCTCAAGTTTCACGCGAACAACTCGACATTCGTGGTGTTAAAAGGGCGTATGGGTAGGGAGTGGCCCGGTTCAGGGTAATCTCAGCTCCAGCCAGGGGAGTACCCCGGCTGAACACCAACCGCAGCGTGTCGCCGAGGCACCGAATGGTTGCTCGGCACCGGGCCGCTACTCGTACCAAGAGTCGACTCCCCGCCTCGGCCAGTTTGGGCGAGTTCGTGCTCAGAAACCGCCAAGCCCAGCGCACCAGGTTGAAGGCGAACAAGACCAGCTGCGTGAAGGCGGCGTTGGCCTCATACTTCCGCAGCCGAGGAGTACCAAAGTGGAACGTTCCCTTCCACTCCTGGAACCCGGCTTCGATGGTCTGCCGTCCATGGTAGAGCTTGACGACCTCTGTCGTGGTGAGCTCCTCAGGCTGGAGCGTAGTCAGGATGACGCTGCGGACCTCCCGGCCATCGGCGTCCCAGCGGCGCATGGCGACCAGGCGCACCGGATATGGTGCGAGCAAAGTGGGGCCAGGTACGGTAACGGCTTCGGAGGCAAACCGGTTCTTCTCGACTTCAACCCAGTTCTCTGCCGGTACAGCGTCGAAGAGGTGCTTGTAGGCGACGTTGCTCCCGGAGTAGGACTTGATGGTGAACTCATACCCCAGTTCCAGCAGGCGCTGGATCACTTCCGGCGTGCCAAAGGCGCTGTCAGCTCGCAGCAGAATACGGAGGGGAGCCAGGTTCGTCCGATTCTCCTGCCGGTACTGCCGGAGTCGCTGGTTCACTTCACGGAGGTGCTGAACCTCCTCCTGGAACTCACGCTGCAGCTTCTGCTTCCGGCGGGCGCTGCCCTTGCCTGATACCGTCTGCAGTTGCTGATACAGCTGCCTGACCCGAGCCTTCTGCTGAGCCAGGCATGCCTCGACCCATTCGACTCGCCGCAGGGGACGACCAATCCGGGCTTCGATCCTGGGAATCAGTTCGAGCAGGCAGGCGCCGGAACGGCTGTTGGCCTTGCCGGACTTGAGAAGGCCGTCGATGGCAAAGCGCTGCTGCTTCCCGCTGAGGAAGGCGGCTGCGATCTGATAGCCTCGGGCCAACTTCCCCTGGATGTAGCCGAAGTCGGTACCGGTGTACTGCCTGGTCTCGCCCCGAACCTTCTGGCCGGTGAGGTCAATGTCGACGATGACCATTCCGGAGCGGTCTGGACCTGCTACGGCAGCCACCTCCTGCTGAAGCAGCGGGGCCTGGATCTCAGCGAGTGCGTCGGAAAGCTGCTGAACGTTCTCCTCCGTCAGCTTGCTGAAGGTCGCACAGACGGTGGAAAAGTGAGCAAAGCGTTCCTGCCCCCAGGCTTGAGCTACGGCAGGATCGGCAACCAGCGGCTCAGGATCGAAGTTGAGATCCTTCATGTAGCGACAGTTGCCGAGAATGGCAACCAACGCCTCGACCACCTTGTCAACCGGCGTGTGGGCGTAGGTCTTCTGCTTGATGCGCAGGTGCCGATTCAGGATCTCAACCAGGTTGAGCCTTTGAGCTACCCAGCCAAGAGCGACGAGAAAACCATGTCGGGTGGTGGACTTGATGGCTTGCGCAGCGATGTTGGGTGTCGTACCATGAGACTGCATCAGTCGAACCTCCACATGGTGGTTTAAGAGGGGCAAATCCCACCATGTATCATTTGGTTCAGACTGATGCTTTTTCAATGGGTTTCCATTGCACGAAGTCCGGGTTATTCACGCGAAACTTGAGCTAGGACCACCATCACGGTAAGCGAGACGGGTAGAGTTAGTCTGGTCATAAGGAGGCGAATTGTGATGCGGGTTCGGAAGGCTGTGATCCCCGCTGCGGGTTTGGGTACGCGATTCCTGCCGGCGACCAAGGCGCAACCGAAGGAGATGCTTCCACTCGTGGACAAGCCGATCATTCAGTACGTAGTGGAAGAGGCGGTGGCTTCCGGGATCGAGGATATCATTATTGTTACCAGCCGGGGAAAGCGTGCAATTGAGGACCACTTCGACCGGAATCTGGAGTTGGAACTAATGCTGGAGGGACGCAACGGTGAACTACTGGCCGCTGTGAGGCGACTGAGCGATATGGCCGATATCCACTTCATCCGGCAGAAGCAGCCTATGGGGCTTGGGCACGCGGTGTACCAGGCGCGCAGGCACGTGGGTAATGAACCATTCGCAGTACTTCTGGGGGACGAGGTTTTCATCGGTGCCACCCCCTGCTTGAAGCAGTTGATCGACACATATGAGGAGACGGGAGGCTCGGTGATCGCGGTGCGGCCTGTACCCCTGGAGGAGGTATCGCGTTATGGCGTGATCGCACCTGAGCCAGCGGGTGAGCGGCTCCATCGTGCCGTCGACTTGGTAGAGAAGCCTTCGGTGACGAAGGCGCCGTCGAATCTGGCCATCGTCGGGCGTTATGTACTGGATCCAGCGATTTTCGAGATACTGTCAGATCTGCCGCCGGGGCGGAATGGTGAGATTCAACTGACGGACGGTCTGCGGGAACTGAACCGGTTCTCTCAGGTGTATGCCTACGAGCCAGCGGTCAAGCGGTACGACGTAGGCGAGAAGCTTGGGTTCATTCAGGCAACCATTGAATTGGCGCTGGAGCGCAACGAATTGGCTGATGGGCTTCGGGTATACCTAGAGGATCTCGTGGCAGGCCGCCCAACTGCAAATACGTAACTGCTGAGCTGGGTTTCTGGGATGTGTCGGCCGTAACTTGGCCCTCGACTGCCATGGATTGATAGCCTACTAGACTGGCATCGCGTCGGAGGGGAAGTAGATGAAATGAGAATCTTATACGTGATAACACTGGCAGAGAAAGGTGGGGCCCAAGTTCACCTGCTTGACCTCTTGCGCAACTTTTCCCGTACAGCAGAGGTGCACTTGGCCGTAGGCGAGCGCGGGTTCTTAACGGATGAGGCGGCACGGTTAGGAATACCAATTCATTTGATCGAGGGCTTGGTTCGTCCGGTGAACCCTGCCAAGGATTTTCTTGCAGCACGCGCGCTAGTACGGTTATTGCGTCGAATAAGACCGGATCTACTTCATGCTCATTCATCGAAGGCTGGTCAGGTGGGGAGACTTGCGGCGAGGTTAGCTGGTGTCCCGGCAGTATACACAGTCCATGGATGGGCGTTTGCAGATGGGGTACCCCTTTGGCGCAGATGTGTCGCGCTCCCGGCAGAACGCCTGGCGGCACACTGGTCCAGGTATATGATTACCGTTTCAGACGCCGACAGGTTACTTGCTAGTCGATATCGATTTCCGACAGACAGGATGTTTGTTGTTCATAACGGTGTTCCTGACGTGGTCCAACGGGCTCAAGTGGGGAGGGCCGACTTACCTCCTCACATCGTCATGGTAGCTAGGTTCGCCCCGCAAAAGGATCAAGCTCTACTACTAAAGGCACTTTCGAGAGTCAATGTGCCTTTCACACTTTCGTTTGTTGGGGAGGGTGAAACACAAAGGGAACACCGACAACTGGCCCATCAACTTGGAATGATGGACCGTGTACGATTCCTAGGAAGCCGCCATGACATCGCGGACATACTAGCGGATGCCCAGATCTTTGTTCTCACCTCGAACTGGGAAGGGTTTCCTATAACGATTCTAGAGGCCATGCGTGCGGGCTTACCGGTTATTGCCTCGGATGTGGGCGGAGTGAGGGAAGCGGTACTGCATGGCAGAACGGGATACCTCGTTGCCAGGGGCGATGTAGATGCGCTGCAACGGTACCTAACTACTCTTCTAACGGATCCACAGTTACGGGAGAAACTGGGGAATGAGGCTCGCAAAACGTATGAGCAGAGATTTACACTAGATCGAATGCTCGATCAGACGAGACGCATATACGAGTTGATAATCTCTTAGCTAGTAGGTGATTTTTGTGAGGGTCTTGGTGGTTGGTGGAGCTGGATACGTCGGCAGTCATGTTGTTCGGGCGCTGTTGGAGGCAGGTCATGAACCGGTTGTTTATGATAATCTCTCGACTGGACACATGGAGGCGGTATGCGATAGCGAAGTCATAATTGGCGATGTTGGTGATCGCGACAAACTGCGGACAGTGTTGCAGGCACGGCGCTTCGATGGGGTCGTTCACTTGGCGGCCGCCAGCTTAGTGGCGGAGTCCATGCGGGAACCCTCGGTCTATTTTCGCAACAACGTGAGCGCTAGTATTGTGCTGTTTGATGAGCTGATTAGAGCTGACGTACCATGGGTAGTCCTCTCCTCTACCGCAGCGGTATACGGAGAGCCTGAGGTGGTTCCCATTCCGGAAGAGCATCCCACCAGACCGACTAATCCTTATGGTGAATCGAAGTTGATGTTGGAGCGAATATTGAAGTGGTATGATGTGGCATATGGCTTCAAGCACATATCGCTCCGATACTTTAACGCTGCCGGTGCTCACCCGTCAGGACAGATTGGAGAAGACCACATGCCAGAGACGCACCTCATCCCCATCGTCTTGCAGGTCGCTCTCGGCTTACGGGATTTCGTAACTGTGTTTGGCATTGACTATCCCACTCCGGATGGTTCTGCCGTTCGGGACTATGTTCATGTTTGTGATCTGGCCGATGCCCATGTGCGAGCTATCACCAGACTCTGTGCGACTGGGACCAGTAGCGTCTATAACCTTGGTAGTGCGCGCGGGTACTCGGTTCGTGAGATTGTTGACGTGGCTCAGCAGGTTGTGGGGATGCCGATTAAGTCTGTGGTCGCCGACCGGCGGGCAGGTGACCCTCCTATTCTTGTGGCTGACAATCGAAAGGCGCTAAGCGAGTTGCAGTGGATGCCGCAGTTTGACTTGGAGGCGATTGTTGAGACTGCTTGGCGGTGGCATCGCGACCACCCTCAGGGTTATGGAAATAGGAGATCATCGATTTGATGCTGTATGGTAGCCCGGTGGGAAGGGCATCCCTGGGAGGATAACCGGAAACGTTATGATAAGGGGGCACCCTCGGGAGTCACGAATTGGGGCCATCCGCCTGGCAACAGGGACCAACCAGAAGTGGTGCGAGTAACAGAAGTCTGTACAAAGATGCAGGGCAGTCAGATGTGTCAAGTGGAAACTCTGCCGACACATGAAGCGTTACAATATCGAAGCGAGATGAACTGAGTCGCCTGTGGCATGAGAATCGTCGTTTGCGAGAGCGCGAGACAGTTTAAGTAAGGCTGCTCTAATTTCACCATGCACGGCCGAAGTTGAGTGCCCTTAGGAGCGTTTTAATCGTTCAGGGATGCGGGACGTATCGATCTGGAACGTTGGGCGACGAGAAAGGCGCAGGGATTTGATCGTCCAAACCCTCGTAGGGCCAGCAACGTACCGAGCACCAAGTATGCAGCGCAGACGGCTGGACTTAACCGTTTCGGTGGACACTCCAGTATTTGGGGTAGAGACCAAAAGGGGATGGAATGTCATGTACGAAGGGACATTCTGAGGAAAGGGGATGCCCTGGACAACGTAGTCGCAGAAAGTTTTTACTCCACTTTGCAGACGGAACTGCTCAATCAGTCGATCTGGCCGACGCTCGCCAGTTTGCGGTTGTCCATCTTGGAAGTCTTCTATATCGCCGCAGACGTCACTCAGCGCTGGGCTACCTCTCACCAGCAGACGTTGAAGAGGCACGGACTATCTGTGAAAGCGGCCGAGACCGCGTCAGAACCCAACTGTCGTGTCTACGAAATCGAGACAACTCTAGGCGTAACTGAACTTACCCATGGGGCTAGAGGAAGCGCGCTCGTTTGATCGTTGGGTGGCGAACTCGTGTTCAACAAATTCAACATGTCCCTAGGGCGGGCGTGACATGGGACCTATCGTCGTGCAATTGGAGGCGAACCATATGGCGGTTGGCAAAGTTCTCCTCGTTTCTTCACGCAATTTATATACTGCCAACGGGGAGTGGCGGTTGGTTTCTAGTCGAGCCTCGACGTTGAGTAAAGCGTTCGGGATAGAAACCGATGCCTTAGCGCTGATCAGGAGCCATCATGTCAAGAATGGTCCAAGAGCACCGCAACTACCTGGGTTTAATTGTGAATATGTGTATTGTAACAGTTGGGGCAACCTTCCGGAATCCATGCGGCGGTTATTGGGGGAAGTGAAGCGAAGATTAAGAACAACCCAGTATCGGGGTGTGATATTGTCTGGGGATCTAGTATATCCGCTACTACCGTGGCTACCGGTCGAAAGAACGTTGATTGACCTTCACGGCGTCCCGGAAGAATGGGTGGAGTACCCAAATCCACGTTTGGGTCCTGCTTGGTTTAGAAAGGCTTTGTTTCATGCAGCCATACGCCTCCATCAGTGGGCGGTTCCTCGTACAGCTGGGGTTCTAACCGTTACCAACGAACTCGCGGAGTTGTCAGTCGAACGGTACGGGGCACGGTCTACTTATGTGGTCCCATGTGTAGGGTCGCACTTGGTGGTAGAAGACCCACCTGTGATCCGACAGAGGTGGCGCCAGCGTCTAGGCATCGGGAACAGTGAACTTGCGTTTGTCTACAGTGGTGGACTTTCTCCGTGGCAACTATTTGATGAAACAATCGCGTGTTATCGGGTGTGGCGTCAACACCTGGGCAGTGCTTGCCGGCTGGTATTGTTTACTCCGGATCCCGAGAGATCGTTAGCGCGCGTTGTCGATTCGGGTGTCCCGAGCGACGAGGTTGTGAGTATGTCGCTGCTTCCGGAAGAAGTCGTTCCAGCTCTTCACGCTTGCGATGTGGGCTTTGTTCTGCGGGAGGACAACTGGACAAACCGGGTGGCATTTCCGAACAAGTTCGCTGAGTACTGTGCTGCAGGGCTCCTTATTGTGACAAGTCCCGGGCTGCGAGCTGCGGCGGATGTGGTGGTAACGAAGGGTATTGGCGTTCTGGTAGATCCACGAGAAATCGAACCTGCAGCGCTTTCGCAATACCCCGAATTAAGAGAGAAGATTTCCACTCGTGCTTCCAACTGGTCTGGTTATTACGACGCGTGTCGATCTCTGGTAAACGAACGTTATTCTATGGAAAAGGCTCTACGACCGGTAGTGGATTTCTTTTTGGATGGCTGATGGTTGTTAAACGTGCTTTTGTATTGTGACTCTAGCTGTGCCCAGTTGCCCTGGTTGGTTGGTATTTCACCAGCATTATGTTGTGTCGGTAATGAAGACCGCGAAACGCAGGTTGGTCCGAGCGGGCCACGCGTCCAGTTCCAGGAGCTCGGTCTGCAAGGTGGAGTAGATACTCTCCGCGGCTATATTGTTCAGCGCATCTCCCACCGAGTGGATCTAGCCCACTATTCTTGCCTCTTCGAGTCGCTCGATGAACAGCAGTGAGGTGTAATGGGCACCATGATCTGAGTGATCGCTCATACGTCTCTTTGGTTTGCGGCGCCACAGTGCCATGTCCACTCCCCCAACCATGAGGCGTTCTCCGACAACCATCCGGGAGTCGGTTAGGTAAAGCCATCCATTCCGAGGAATCGGCTCACGCAGCCTCTAATCTTGACGGCGGGCGCACAGTAATCCTGAGCAAAGCGCAAGCGCGTTCCAATCAACAGCCCCAGGTTGCATGTCATCAGACTACACTGACTGCCAAGCGTGAATGAGCACGGCCCCAACATATTTCGCGATCCGCCTGTTTCATTACAATTGTGAGGAATCGCCTCGTCGGTTCTAGTTCGCGTATTACGCCACCACCCGGTTTTCGGAGGGATTGTTCTTGGAGCACAGTCGGAGTGGACTTTCTCATGCCCTCCTCTACATGAGTACGTCTAAGTTGGTACACCAGGTCTTGTGTCTCCTAGTGGCAGTACTACCGTTCCTTCCGATTTGGAAACGGATGACAAGCCGAGGTGGTATCTCTTGGAGTGGAGCACTGGTAGAAGTCGCGCTGTTTGGTTTGCTAGGTGTAGCGAGTATACTTAGCTTGACGCGCACCAAATTCTGGCTTGCTCGGAGAGTTCTCCCCTTTTTGGCAGTCACATTCATCATTGGGCTGATACAGACTTGTCGGTCATCGGTTGGGCTGATTGGAGCAGCAGACGTTTTTAGGCTATATCTAGAACCTCTAGTCGTTTTTTTGGCTGTGCATAGCCTGCCGACTGATCACTACCGCATACAAGTCGCAAAGGTGATTGCTCGTGTGGGCCTGTTCTTGGCGGTCATCGGGATGATTCAGTTGGTTGCGCCGGAACCTATCCGGCAGTTCCACATCGTTACCGGTGCTGACCCGCTTGTGTTGAGCACGAAGTCGAACTTTATGGCTGGTTCACAGTATAATCGTGTCATTTCGTTCCTTGACGACCCGAACATAGCAAGTCAGGTGTTTATTGCGGGTTTGACCGCTCAGCTATACCTCTTCCTTCGCCGATTCGAAACAAAGTGGTTAGTTTCGGTTGTAATCAGTAGTTCGGCTGTCATCGCAACAGGATCCAGGTCTGGGTTGTTATCTTTCGCTGCGGCCCTGGGTTGCCTTCTGCTGTACGTTTGGTTGTCATCCAATAAACGGCTCAAAGCCAGGGCGCTCTGGGCTGGTGTCTCCGGGTTGCTGTTGTTGACATTGCCGTTAAGTGTTGGGAACATAAGGGCGATAGCGTTGGACAGGTTCGGACGGTTCGGGGTTAGTGCCCTTGCGGCGGATGGCAGGCTTGAGAACTGGCAGCAAGTCATGCGGGAAGTGTCCGGGTCGATATGGACTGTACTGTTCGGCACGGGCTTAACACCGGGCGATCTAGTCACCTCTACGATAGTGGAGAATGCTTATTTATCCGCGTTGAGAGATTTTGGTGTGATCTGGCTCATAGTCCTGTGTGCGGCGTTTTTGATCGCTTTCTTACCTATTATCCGCAAATCAAGTTTCTTCGGCATAGTGGTGTTAGCACCATTCTTGGTGGCGAATATTTTTGGAGACTACACGAAGATTCCGTTGGTTAGCTGCTGGTACGCAGTAATGCTCGGATTATCGCACAAGTCAGGGGTGAGTGAGGCGTGAGGGTGTTGATGATTTCTGAACCACTTGCTTGGGCAGGAGCAGAACGAATGGAAGTGCTTTACTGCGACCTCATCTCGCAAATTGCAAAGGCTGAGGTGGTTATCGCCTGTCCCAGACCTTGGGTTGCACGATTCAAGAGCGAACTGGGTGCGAAGGCAAGGGTTATTGAATTACGAGATTATAACCCAGCGTCCGGTCTCTCGTGGGGACGATTGCGCGCAGTGGCTCAGGCCATCGAAGACATTAAGCCTGACATTGTCCATACCAACGAGGCTAGAATGCGAGTTGCTGTGCAGCTAGTTCGGAGGCTGCCCCCATTCCGTTCGGGTACCTTCAAACATATTCACATGCAGCACATTAGGGAGGTGTGGCGCAAGAGTTACCTGCCAGAGCGCATTCTTACCGGCAGTGGCCCTGACTTGTGGATAGCGGTGTCACACTCAGTGCGGGAGTTTCTCATCAATTGCCGTCGTGTGAAGCCAACCTCGATCCTTTTCGTGCCTAACTACCTGGCGTTGGTACATCAGTACAGTCCTATCGAAAGCCACGATCCGGGATTGAGGGACTCCCTAGGAGTTAGCCACGATGAAGTGTTGATTGTGGCTGCTGGTCGACTTGAGCGCCAGAAGGGGTTTGATATCCTTATTCAGGCCGCTCACCAGTTGACCAGTCGCTGTAACGCCTTTCGGATTGTGATAGCCGGGGAAGGTTCTGAGAGAGAAAGGCTTCAAGGTTTAATCGAGGAGTACGGCCTCGTGGAGAGAGTTCGGTTGCTTGGCTGGAGGAACGACTTGCAAGAACTCTATTCAGTTGCGGACGTATTCGTACTATCGTCACGGTGGGAAGGAATGCCATTAACCCTCATAGAGGCGTTAATGTCGGGACCGGCTTTGGTTGCTACCAAAGTGGATGGCGTTGTTGATGTTATGGCCGGTAATCACGAGGTTTGCGGATTGATCGTTCCTCCTGACGATCCGAAGGCTCTTAGTGATGCCCTTTTCACAGTAGTCGCGGACAGTAAATGTCGGCATGAGTTAAGGAAGCGGGTGCGCCAACGTGCTACTGAGATGCGACACGAAAGTAATGCCCTGCCACGACTATTAGATCAAGCTTATCAGATGAGTTAGGACAGCGATCGACGGCCTGCTCCGTCGTCTTGACCAGCTCCGGATTAAGGCATGTATCTGCGCACTTGTAGGTTATATGCTCGGCTCAATTGGGGCGTAGATGGGGTGATACTTGCTTCCGAAATTCTGTCTACCAGAAGAACCGTCAGAACAACTGAGCACCATGGATTCGCTTGTATTGGTGTTAAGCTATGAACGGTTCGCGGCAGCCAATTACTTGACTCCATTCAACGTCTGAAAGTCTTTGACCCGGTGCACGAGACGGGATGTCATGCTTGAATCCTTCGGCTCGTGCACCGAGATTTTGTGATGCCCCTACTTGACTTTCTGGCGAGGCAGGGGGGCATCCCGCTTCCGGGGGTCGTCTCGAAGTGTCGTTTAGACTCCTGTGGGCACTGTCAGTAGACGTGGCCAAGCGACTCTCCGGCCGACACTGGTGCCCAGTGCACCGGACTTTGGCCTTTGCATCCTGTATCTTCTCGCGGGCGATACACTTGGACGCCTAGGTGTTTCGGCTTATGAATGTAATCCTGCTCGATAATCGCGTAAATAGGCTTGCTTCTGTTCCTGGAGACGGCCTGGTGATTATAGTTTGTAGTGTTGAGTAGCCTCAGCCGCGGCGACGTCCCAGCCGCCGTGGAATTTCGTGGCGGCCTTTTTCTTCGTTTTTAGGCCGTTTGCACGGCGCTGGATGCTTCTGGAGCGGCGTGTCTGCTTAGGGCTTCCGACAGCATTGGGAGCTGGCGGTATCCCTTGATGCGCCGGAAGCCCTTCTCCGCTTCCAGGAGGCCCGCGGCAGTCCAGCGCAGCACCTGCTGGCCGTTCCGCCAGCGCTTGACGTTGCGGCTAGGAGCCTGTCTGAGTAAGCCAGTTCTGTAGGAGCGAAAGGGTTGGGTGTCCAATGTCTTCATCATGAGCAAGAAGACGTATCGACCGTATGAGCCCAATCAGCTGTTGCTGCTGCCCCCTGCCCTGCAGGACTGGCTTCCGCATGACCATTTCGCTTATTTCCTGAGTGATGTCGTGGACTCACTCGATCTAAGCCAAATCGAACGGACATACGAGCGAGAGCTGCGAGGTTACCCACCGTACCATCCGCGGATGATGGTCAAGGTGCTGCTGTACGCCTACTGCAACGGCGTCTACTCCTCTCGCAAGATCGAACGCCGGCTGCAGGAGGACGTAGCCTTCCGCGTCCTTGCGGCCAACAACCAGCCCGACTTCCGGACGATCAGCGATTTCCGGAAGCGGCATCTAAAGGCCCTCTCCGACCTGTTCCTGCAAGTGGTCAAGATCTGCAAGAAGGCCGGGCTGGTTCGCCTGGGTCATGTGGCCCTGGACGGCACCAAGATCAAGGCCAACGCCTCCAAGCACAAGGCGATGAGCTACAGCCGGATGGTGGAGGAAGAACAACGCCTGAAGGCGGAGATCGCAGAGCTGCTCCAGAAAGCCGAGCAAGCTGACCAGGCCGAGGATCACCGCTTCGGCCCACATCGTCGTGGGGATGAACTGCCCGAAGAACTCCGCTTCCGTGAGCGGCGGCTGGCCAAGATTCAAGAAGCCAAGGCTGCTCTGGAAGCCGAAGCGCGCCTGAGGGCCGGCGCTGACGAACATGAGCCTCCCGAGGAGCCGGGACCCAAGGGGCCCAAGGGCGGTCGTCGGCGGAAGCGGCCGAAGGCAGAACCCGCACCAACAGCGCAGCGCAACTTTACGGATCCCGATTCCCGGATCATGAAAGGCTCTGATAAGCAGTTCATCCAGGGGTACAACGCCCAGGCCGTCGTCGATGCCGATACGCAGATTGTCGTCGCTGCTGCCGTAACAAACCAGGCGGCAGATGCTCCGCACTTGATCCCCATGATGGAGCAGGTCGAAACCAATGTCGATGAGATGCCGGAGGAGGTTTCTGCCGATGCAGGGTACTTCAGTGAGCAAAACGTTCAGTGGCTCTTGCAGCGGCGAATCAATCCCTACATTCCTCCGGAGAAGCAGCGGCACAGCGAACGTCGCCGTGCGAAATCACCACGCGGCCCGATTCCCAAGGGAGCAACGCTTCGGGATCGGATGCGGCGGAAACTGCAGCTAAAGCGACACGCCGAGCGCTACCGAAAGCGAGAGCAGAGCATTGAGCCGGTCTTCGGGCAGATCAAGGAGGCTCGTGGTTTCCGGCAGTTCCATCTCCGTGGACTGGAAGCAGTCAACGGGGAATGGCTTCTTGTGTGCCTTTGCCACAATCTCTTGAAGCTCTACGCGTTCAGGCAGGCCGGATAGACCCGAAATCTGCCTTCAGACAGCGCATGAAGAAGTAGGCACGATCGTTGATATCCAATCATTGGGAGTCTGCCCCTATCTCACGTGCGGTTACCCGGACAGGCTCCTAGCCATCCGTACCTTCTCGAAGGCGGACTCGATGGGGTTCGTGGAACGGAGAGTCTTGCGCAGCGCCTCGGGCAGTTCCAGCCGCAGGACGGTCAGGGTCTCCTCGAGCCCCTCGCGCAGGCTGGCGGCGGCGCCCGGATACTTGTCGTCCAGGGTCTTGGCCAGGCTGGTGAGAGCAGTCCGGGCCTTCTCGTAGTCCGTCTCCCTCCAGGCTTGCTCCAGCTTGCGGCTGACCCACGCGCGAGCCTCGTCCGGCAGGTGGTCCAGCACGTTGCGCTTTTTGTGAACTTGGCATCGCTGCACGGTCGCCCTGGCACCCAGCACGTCCCGCACGGCAGCCCTGAGGGCCTTGGCCCCATCTATCACCACCAGGATGCCTCCGTCCACCCGCAGGCCGCGTTCCACCAGGTCTGTTAGCAGGGCGCGACAGACGGTTGCGTTCTCGGTAGCCCCTTCCCAGAGGCCGAGGATCTGCTTTTGCCCGTCGTCCGTGATCCCCAGTGCGACCACCACGGTGTGGTCTGCGACTTCGATCCCGTCCAGCATCAGCACCAGGTAGCGCTGATCACCAAGCGGCCTCGCCAGCAGCTCAGCCAGTGCCTTGCGTGTGGCCGCCACGAAGTGCCGGCTTACGCTGCTCTTGGACGTAGCCACGGCCGGCAGATCGTCGCCCACCGGCTCCAGGCCATGATGGTAGCGCCGAGTGGAGAGGCCATGAAGCATCCGTTCCAGGGCGGCCTGCGTCAGCAACTGCTCATCCTGGAAGGCTTCGTAGCTCGAGAGCCTGACCTCCTGTCCGTCCTTCGTCCGCACCCGAGGCCGCTGGATGGGTACCTTCCGTCCCCCCAGCACCACCCGCCCCTCCTCGGCACCGTGCCGAAAAGCCTTTCGATTGGGGTTGTGCTTGCCCTTGGGGCCGACGATGGCCGTCACCTCTGCCTCCATCATGGAGCGCAGTACGTCAAGCCCCACAGCGACGGCCAGGGCCAGCAGACCCTCCTTGGCTGCTCCCATGAGGGCATGCAGCGTCACCTGCACCTGCTGGGGCAACCAGGGCTGTTTGTCCACCTCCAGCATCTGGCGCTTCTTGGTCTTCCCGCGGTACAATGACATCAGTGGCGGCAACCTCCTTCCTACTGTCCACCCCCGTTATACCAAACGGGGCTTGAGGGCCGCCACTTTGAATTTCCACGATTTCCGGGACAACGCCTCAGCCGCAGTCAAGGAGCAATTGGGCCGTTCCCAGAGAGCGTACTTAGTTCAGGGGAACAGTGTTCCCTGGCTGGTGGGGGGATTGACAAGTCCGTGAAGAGCCTGGTGAAACCTACTGTAGCCTCGAACCTGTATAGGGCGAGCACTGACTGGTTCGTCGCACGAAGACGTTGCGTTACGCAGAGTTGTTGGACCGCGTAGGAGGCTGCCTAGTAGCATGTTAATTCGACATAGTTTCCTTTACTTAGGGGCACACGGAGTTCCAGTACTGATCAGAGTAGCGACCCTATCTGTCTTGACCTGGTTGTTAACACCGGGTGAATATGGGATTTATACCATGGTCGTGGCGGTGGTTGGTATGACAAACGCGGTCGGTTTTCACTGGCTTCGTGTCAGTCTCCTACGATTTCTTCCATCTGCTCAAGGTGAGGGGGGGCGTGGCGCTCTACTCTCCACAATTGCAGTAGCGTACTGCATAGAAGTGGTTGTGTTGAGCGTGTTGGGTGGTCTGGCAGCCATCATCTTTGGGTTCCCTCAGTGGATCCTGGTCACTTTACTACTTTTATGGACGCAGGCTTGGTTGGAGTTGGAAGTTGAAGTTACCAGAGTTCAGTTGAATCCAGTTAAGTATGGTGTCTTGTTGACCACTAGGGCTTTGCTTGGTCTCACATTAAGCAGTGGCCTTGCGTATTTAGGGGGCGGGGCCATTGGGGCGCTCTGGGGACTTGTCATCGCGAACTTGGTGCCTGCCGCTTGGTCGTATTGGCGTAATCGCTACATGTGGGTTGTGAGGGGCTTCGATTGGAGGGTTATGCGTCAAATCTGGACATTTGGTTTACCCCTCGCGACCACATCGACACTCAACTATGGTGTGAGCACTGTGGATCGATTTATCCTTGGATTCATGGTGGGGGCGGAGGCAGCGGGTCTCTATGCTGTGGCATATGATCTTCCTTTTCAGAGTTTAGGTGCTCTGATGACGGTGACTAACCTGGCAGGAATGCCCCTGGCAATTCGTACACTAGAGAATGAGGGTATTGCGGCCGCACGTCGACAGCTTAGTGCGAACTGTGTAGTTCTCCTCGGCCTGGGCGTGCCCGCAACTCTTGGCATAATTTTACTAGCTCCGAACGTCGCTGGCGTGTTTTTTGGTCCTGAGTTCCAGATGGACGTCGCTCGTCTGATACCGGTGATTGCGGTAGGCACTCTACTTGAAGGAGTGAAGACCTATTATTTGGACCAAGCATTTCAGTTGGCCAAGAACACTTTGGCCCAGGTTGGTGTAGCTGTCCTCACCGCCATCTCAAAAGTTGGGCTGACCATTATTCTCGTGCATCACTTCGGATTGGTCGGAGCGGCCTATTCAACAGTGATCTCATTCCTTATTGCTGCCATGCTGAGTTGGGGAGTTGGAAGGAACATTTTTGCAATGCCGTTTCCTGTCGGGAGCCTAGTCAAGATAGTAGTGGCTACGCTTATTATGGGTTGGCTCATTGCACCTCTTGCCAGATATCGTGGCCCGTTGGCCCTCGGTGGACAAGTTATCGCAGGGGTGCTGGTCTATATGTGTACAGCGGTCCTTCTGAATGTTGGTGAGTTGCGGGTACATTTGATCAACACCATTGAGACGTGGCGGCTACATCGCCGTTCCAAAGCGACGGGAAGTTACAGCTTAGGGTCCGATCACAAGAACGACTTCTAGGAAGGATGGTATAAAAGCTTAGAAAATGTGAAGAACCTCTATATGGACGGAGGCAGCAGGCTACTGTATCAACCACGAGCTCTGTACTGGGGTGTTCCCCCATCTCCCAGCCGACCACCAATCGGGAGAAGAGGTCGAGGCACTATGGCCAGGCTAAGGCAGCACTCCGCCGTCCGATGCTGCTGTCAACGTCGGCTTACTTTTGACCCACCTGAGCTGGTATAGATTTGGCCCCCCTGGCTGACAGCCTTAAGTCGGGAGTCTAACCACGGCGATCTGTGGTCGGGAGTTGTCTTTCAAGCTGGGCCGGTGGGGTGGTGTATAGTTCGATCCGGCGCTTCTCGTTCAAGCGGTAACTCTCTCCGCAGGTATTCACAATATGGCTGTGGTGCAAGAGCCGGTCCAGTATCGCCGTGGCGATGACGGGATCAACGAAGACCTCACCCTACTCCGCAAAGCTCTTGGTGCTGGTGAGGCTGATGCTCCCTCGCTCATAGCGGGAGTTGACTAACTGGAAGAGCAAACTGGCTTCTACTGGGGTAAGCGTCAGGTAGCCCTGTTCGTCGATAATCGGGAGTCTCGGCGACGTGTGGACCCGTATGCGCTTCTCGAACCTGTCTCCGCACGAGTTCGACGGAGGTCTTCCACGAGATGGCGGGCACTGACAAGTAGGCGCCGATCCCTTGGTGGATGGCCTCAACGGCCAGTGCAACTGCGAAGTGGCTCTTGCCGACCCCCGGGGGACCGAGAAAGAGAATGCTTGCCGCTTCGGCCACTAAGGCAAGTGTTGCCAACTTACGGATCTGCCACTCATCGATGGAAGGCTGAAGTTGAAGTCAAAATCGTGAAGGGTCTTGTGAAACGGCAGGTGGCCAGTCTCAGGTGCGTATTCCGGTCAAATCGACCAGTGATTCCGGTTCAAGCCGACCACCGGTTCTGATCCAAGTCGACCGCCGTTTCCGATTTCATCCGGCCAGCGCGGTGGCACTGAGGGGATGGAGCGAAGTGGCGATGGCTTGGCAGCGCTAAGCCATGCTCGACTGGGATGTCTGGAGGTTCGCTATCTTCCGCATGGATTCCCTCTTCAGGTTCAGTTTGTGCGCACCATGTACCAGGCGGTCCAAGATCGCATCGGCTACGGTAGCGTCGCCGATCACACTGTGCCACGTTTCGATCGGCAACTGCGAGGCAATCACTGTCGACCGTGCCTGTGTACGATCATCGATGACTTCGAGAAGGTCTCGGGATTCCGCCACAGAGATGGGAGCGAGACCCCAGTCGTCCAGGATCAGTACATCGGTCCGGGCCAGGGTGTTGAGGATGCGGCGAAGGGAGCCATCAACCCGAGCGGTAGCCAGCTCGGCAAGGAGTCGCGGCACTCGGTAGTAGCGAACGGTGTAGCCGTGCCGGCAGGCGGCGTTGCCCAGGGCGCACGCGATAAACGTTTTCCCCACACCGGTGGGTCCAACAATCAGGATGTGCTGGCCGTACTCGACCCACTGGCATGCGGCGAGGCTCCGCATGACGGTTCGGTCCAGGCCGCGCGGATGCTGGTAGTCAACATCCTCCATGCATGCGGCCACGCGGAATTTCGCCTCTTTGAGAAGCCGAGCCAGGCGCCGGTTTTGCCGGTCGAGCCATTCCTGATCCACGAGGAGTTCCAGACGTTCCTCGAACGACAGGGACTGGAGTTCAGGTTGCTGCTGTTGGCGCACCAGGGCGTCAGCCATGCCGCGAAGCCGCATTTCCCGAAGCCTTTCAATCGTCGTCTGCAAGGGCATTCGTTACGGCCCTCCCCCTGCGTAATAGTCGGGGCCCCGCAGATTGGGATGCACCGGAGTGGCTTGGTTGTCCGGCGGGCCAGGCAGCGGCGCTTGATCGAGGTTATGGGCCAGGATGGACTTCACACTGCTGTAGCTGAACGTCCGGGCCGCACATGCCCGGGCGGCGGCCGCTTCGAGACGGTCGGAGCCATACTTCCTGGCCAGGTGGATGATGCCAAGGCACGACCGGAAGCCCTGCTCCGGATGCGGCTTCTCCTCCAGGATCGTCACCACCAACTGCGCCGTGTGGGGTCCGACCGATTCCGCCCAACGCCGCAACTTGGACGGGGTCCATTCCCGATGCCGGCGGTGGGAGGCTGCCATGTGCTGAATCTGGGTGACGGACCGTCCACGGCCGGTCGCCCGTGGATGGCAGGCTACTCGTTTTCCCCGGTGCAAGATTTCCACCAGGCCGTCCGTGAGGCGGATATCCACCGTCTCCCCAACCAACGGGTACGGGACACTGTAGTAGTTGCGGTCGACCTCGACATGGTAGTCGAGATTGACCTTGGCTTTCCGCCACTCAGCAAACTCATAACGCTGCGGCGGTAAAGGGCGCAACGCCGGCTTGTCCAGCGTTTCGTACAGGCTCCGGCGCGTTCCTTCGAGTTTTTGGAACGGTCGGTCGTTGAGTCTGGCCACGGCCTCTCGAATTGCCCGGTTCGCGTCGTGAAGACTGAAAAAGGTGTGGTTCCGCAGGGCGGCAAGAATCCAGCGCTCCACCACCAGGACCGCGTTTTCGACTTTCGCCTTATCCCTGGGGCTGCGGGGTCTTGCCGGAATGACCGCAGCGCCGTAATGGGCCGCCATTTCCTGATAAGCCGGGTTGAGATCCGGTTCGTAGCGGCAAGCGCGGGTGACGCCGGCCTTCGGATTGTCCGGCACGATGATCTCTGGAACGCCACCGAAGAACTCCAGGGCGTCGCAGTGGGCTTTGATCCAGGAACGCAGGTCCTGAGCCGGATAGGCCTTGGCAAAGGTGTAATTGCTGGCCGGCAGAACGGCAACAAAGATCGGAGCCTGCCAAACCTCTCCCGTCTCGCGGTCATGAATGGGCACGGTATCGCCGGCGAAATCCACCTGCATCTGCTCACCTGCCCGATGCGGTTGCCGGAGAACGACATCGAGCTTGGAACGCCACTGCCGGTATCGCTGGCAGAACTGGCTGTACTGCAGCCCATCTGGATGATTCTGCTTATATTCCCACCACAGGAGCTGCAGGGTAACCCCTTTTCGGGCCAGTTCCCGGTGGATGTAGGCCATGTCTGGCAAGGGCCGCTCTACTAGCCCTTGGGGGTTTCCTGGGTAAAGCTTGGCCTCAAGTTCTGCGTCGTCGATGTTCGGCAGCGGCCAGGAAAGACCGGAGCATTCAAGCCGCCGAAGCATGTCCAGCACGGTGCTGTGCGAGATCGAGAGGCTCCGGGCAATCTGCCGGGCGGAGAGCCCGACCTCCCACTTCAAGCGAAGGATCTCTCTGATCTTGCGCATCGACAACGTCCGATTTGCCAAGGCTTGCCCACGTCCTCTCGTGTGGAGATGTTATCCACAATTCGGGAGGAGCCGGCAAAACCCTGTAATGGTCGACCATGCCGCTTCGCTCTAGGATTCGAGCCGGTCGATTTGGGCCGGAATGGGCGGTCGACTATCCCCGCAAACGGTGGTCGATTTCATCCGTAATAAGTGGACGGATTCGACCGGAATGAGTGGTCGAATCCGTCCGGAATACGCAGGAACAGTTATACTACGATGTATATCAACGAAAACTGAGGGGGCGGTTGTCGGTTAGAGTTGATTCTGAGAAGGAACCGTGATTTCGGAAGGCAAGAAGTGTGCCCCCACCGTGGGAGTTTGATCCCGGTGGGGGCAACGTCTCGTTGTCGTTACTGAACACCGATTAGGGCAGCGTAAAGCGGGGAGCTTCGTGCCTGTTCAGACGGTGCGGGTTCCAGTGATGCCAGCTTCTCGTGATTCCCGGTACGAGTGTACAGGGCGTGTAGCCAAAGAGCGGCGTCGGGCGCTGTCTGTGAGTTGGCTAGTGCCGCCGTTAACCATCTGTCCGCCGCCTCGAACTGCCCCGTAACCAAGTATGCCTGCCCTGCGGCCAAGCTCATACGCGGCGTCCACGTGAGTGCCAGGTAATCTGGAAACAACACTGGTTGCTTCTCCAGAGAGGGTTCGCCTCGTCGCTCCATTGTCTCACCCAACGCAATTATCTTTTGAGCGATCTCTACGGACTCCGTTATGCGACCCTCTAGTACGGCTTCCGTCATGATGCCGACGAGCAATTCTGCCACACGTTCATAATGCTCGATTGACATCGGACGAAGTTCAAGGGCTTGCCGTGCAGCAGTTAGCGCCCCGGATACATCCCCTTGCGCTTCCAAAATTTCTGAGACAAACCTCCAAAGTTCTTCGTTATACGGGTCAAGTTGAAGAGCCCGGTTGATGTTTTCTGAAGTGGGAATCATAGTACGGTATTGACTGTTAAGTGGATCCAACCGGATCGCCCGGCGGCCAGCCGTCAGTGCTGCTTCGTTGTCACCCACTAACACTGCAGTACTAGCGTCGTTGTACGAGCGCGCAGCAAGAAACATGGTGCTACTCACGAGTATCGTGGCCGTGGCCAGCGTGAACGCCAGCGCAAATGTTAGCCGGCGTTCTTGCTTTCCCGGAAGAGGCTTACCCTCGGCTTGCGACGCTCCGATCAGGGTCCAGAGTAGTAACCAGAGAGCGTAGTAGGAGAGGTCGATGTCTACTGCTGCGTGTAGAGCCAGCGTAAGTGCCGCAACCCCCATCGACCAGCGGACGGGGTCGCCTCTCCGGGCTTGAAAGGCGCCTCGCGCAGCGAGCACCAGGGCTCCGAGTAGTAGCGCAAGTCCCAGAAAGCCAGATTCGACCAGGGTAAGCGCATAGTGGCTGTGAGGGTCTCGAGCGACGTAGTTGTATCGCTGCACTTGCGTGTAGGTGCGAAGCCATCCGCCCCCGCCGTAACCCCACGGTCGTCGTACAGCTAGTCGCGCTGCATCACGAAGAAACTCGACGCGACCGTCTTGTGTAATATCCCTGAGGTCCAGGTGCGAAATGCGAGTGAAAACGGAGGGTAGCTGGTTGAAGACGCGAGGGGCAGCTACAGTTCCAACAACCGTTAGGGCAGCGAGGAGAGTGCACGCGGCGATAACTTGCACTCGCCTCGGAAGCTGTAGCAGTGCTCGCAGGCTCCCAGTACCCAGGGCAGCCACCAGGGCAGCCACCGCGGCCCACAGTAGGACCGTTGGCCAGGCATCGACCGCCGCCGCACGTGTAATTGGCCACAACGTCAAAGCTACCGGCAGTGCAGCGGCGGTCACCCAGTGAAGAAGAGAGGGAAGAATCTGGTGCGGCGACAAGCCAATGCACAGCAATACCACGCTTACAGGTGCGATGAGCACTGCACCGCGAGATAGGGTTAGGGTGCAAGCTACTGCGAGCACGGCCGAAGTCCCTGCCAGCACGATCTTCTCCGTCCACGACTCCGACGAGAGAAGCCGGGCGTTCTGCAGTAGCAACGCAGACAGGAAAAAGATAGCAGCAGTGTTGGGGTACTGGAAGAGGGTGTAGACCCGGTTCCGGCGAGGTTCGACTTGAAGTACGTTGCCCAGGGCGACGTGTTCCAAAAAGAAGCCGCTGTACTCAAGCAAGCCCAGCACAGCCACAACCAGTGCGCTCAGACTCAGAACCCACACGATTGCACGGCGAACCTCAGTCGTGTTCTCCGCCCTCACCACTGCAAAGGCCGCGAAGCCGGTCATAACCTGCAGCACCAGGGTCAGGTTATCTCGAACGTAAATGGCCCACAGGGTCGAGAGCAGGCACCAACCCGTGAGCGCAAGGAGTAGGGCTCCCGTCCAATCACCGGGTAGGTCGAGGGCAAGGTGCTGTCTCCTACGCCCCACTGCCCAGAGCAGGAAGGCTCCAGCGGTAGTTGCCATGGCCGCCAAAGCCGGAGTTGGAAAGAAGTACCCTTGGAAAAAAGGACCGACCCAGATGACAAGCAGTAGGATGGCAAGTCCGAAACGAGATAATGGTAATGAGGTACGCATAGTATCCTCCGGCATTCCCAATGTACCTTAATGATTCTGGCTCAACCGGTGCCTCCCCTGCCGTGCATGACCTGACTTCCGTCGATTGACGACGAAACGGTGGATGTGTTTGATAACCTAAAAGGGAGCCATTTGGGGGCCATTTGATCACGTAAAAGTGAGCCACCTCAATCTTCCAAACCTGTAAACTGGGATGTACCGCATTTCCAGTTTGCAGGGGTGAAAGGATGAAGATCGAGATGGCTCATGTTGAGCGTATCAGATGGCTCCTTCATGTGGAAGGGAAATCGCAGCGACAGGTGGCGAAGGCGCTCGGAATCTCTCGGAAAACAGTCGCTAAATACGCACAGCTGACTAAAGTGCCGCGCTACCAGCGGCAGAAGCCGGCTCAGCCCGTGGTGCTGACCCCGGAGTTTCAGGCAGAGATCGAGCGGCGACTCGCGGAAAACGAGATTTTGCCCCGCAAACAACGGTGGACCGGAAGGACTATCTACGAGGACCTGGTTGCCCTGGGCTACCAGGGCAGCGAACCTACCGTCCGGCGTTACATCGCCAAGATCCGGAAGCTGAAGCGAGTGCAGCCGGCCTTCATCCCCCTCGCCCACGACCCCGGTGAGAGCATCGAGGTGGATTGGGGTGAGGCGGTAGTGGTCCTCGACGGTGCAGAAGTCACAGTCCAGATCCTGTGTGTCCGCTTACGTTGGAGCGGCATGCCGGTTGTGATTGCGTATCCGACTCAGCGGCAGGAAGCCATGTTCGACGGCCTCCGGCGGGCGCTGGAGCGCTTGAGCGGAGTTCCCCGCCGTATGACCCTGGACAACCTGAAGCAGGCGGTGAAACGAATCCTGGAAGGCCGCAACCGGGAAGAGCAGGATGCCTTCCTGAGCTTCCGCACCCACTACCTCATCGACAGCAACTTCTGCAATCCGGCTTCCGGTAACGAGAAAGGCTCGGTAGAGAATCTGGTCGGTCTCGCCCAGCGTTACATCGTCGGGCCACACCGGGAAGCCAGAACCTGGGACGAACTCAACGCCATTCTGTGGCAGCGGTGCCTGGAGTATGCCAGGCGTATCCCCCAGGGCTCGACGCAGTCCATCCTGGAGCGCTGGGAGGAGGAGAAGAAGTACCTGCGCCCTCTCCCTGCCCGGCCATTCGATTGCTGCAAGGTGGCGCTGGTTTCCAGCAACAAGGTGTCCTGCGTGACGTTCGAGACCTGCCGCTACTCCGTACCGGTTCAGTATGCGAACCGGCCACTGCAAGTGCGGGCCTACTGGGACCGGATCGACATTTACGCCGGGCAGGAGAAGATTGCCAGTCATCTCCGTTGCTACGAGCGCAACCGGGAGATCCTCGATCTGGACCACTACCTGGAACTCCTTCACGTAAAGCCAGGGGCGCTAGAGCAGGCGAAACCCTACCGGATGGCGCAGCTTCCGCCCGTTTACCACCAGTTCCGGGCCGAGATGCAGGCGCAGGGCCGCAGTGACCGGGAGTTCATCGAGATCCTTATGCTGCACCGCGCCTATTCGGTTTCAGAGGTAAGTACCGCTCTGGAGCTGGCCCTGGCCCAGCGAACGGCTTGCTACACGGCTGTCAAGCAACTCCTTGCTGTTCAGCCGGATCTTGGAGCCGAGGCATCGACCTCCACCGCCGGGGAACTGGCCGGCATTCGGGTCCAGCAACCCTCACTGGCCGAGTACAACCGGCTCCTGAAAGGGGGTGTGGTGCATTGAGCCAGGAACTCCTGCTGGACTACTACCTGAAGCGCCTGAAACTCCCCACAGTCCGGCGGCTGTACAAGGAGCTGGCGCGGGATGCAGCAGAGCACAACAAGACATTTGAGGAGTACCTACAAGCGCTCATGGAACAGGAGGTGATCCATCGGGAAGACAACCAACTCCAGCGCCGTCTCAAGGCCGCCGGCTTCCCTGTTCCCAAAACACTGGAGTCCTTCGACTTCACGGTCATGCCGTCCGTGAACAAGGCCAAGATCCTGGCGCTGAGCAAGAGTGAATACATCCGGGATCGGGAAAACATCCTCCTTGTTGGAAACAGCGGGACAGGTAAGACTCACCTAGCTACAGCACTCGGCATCGCAGCGTGCCGACAGGGCTACCGCGTTCGCTTCTGGCGCGTGGGCCAGTTCGTTGCCGAACTGCAGGAGGCGCAGAACGAGCACCGCCTCAGCCGCCTCGAAAAGCAGTGGCTACGGTTCGACCTCGTCGTGCTGGACGAGCTTGGCTATGTGTCCCTCAGCCGCCCGGCCAGTGAACTGCTCTTCCACTTTGTCGCCGCACGGTACGAGCGGGGCAGCCTGATCATCACGACGAACCTGGAATTCTCGGAATGGCCGCAGGTGTTCGGGGACCAGAAGATGACAGCAGCGTTGGCAGACCGTGTGACTCACAAGGCCCACATCATCGAGATGAATGGGGAGTCGTACCGGTTCCGTGAGACCCTTCGACGGCAGGAAGCTTTGAAGCACCACCCGGAAACACCGTAAGCCCCGCAGGTATAAACTGGCAACCCGCCAACTGGAAACCGCAATGGAAGCAAAAACAGCCCTGTAGGGCTGTCAGGTGGCTCACTTTTGGATGATCAAAGTGGCTCCCAATCTCTTGATCAAACACAGGGGAACTGGTGTTGGCAAAGCAGGCGAAGCCTGTTGCCCTTCTAAGATGCATGGCTGTGGACCGGGCGAGGCTTCGCACAAGACTTGCGGTGCAGCAATCTTACGTATCATGCCCGTGCAAGGAGGACAGATCTTCCGGATGATTCCCCCTTCCAGTCGGCCGGCGGGCTGTGCCCAAGGTGGGAGACCTTAGCGGTCGATCTTGTACTGCAGAGAGGGAGAAAAAATGAATGAGGCTACGTTCTCTTCTTCTTGAAGGGCTGGGCCGTCTACTGGGGAAAACCCAATCTAGGTGCTATCCTTCAGGGTGTACCTGCACGATTGGACTCGACTGTGCCCATCCTAGCGGAGATCTGCCTCGAAAGCGCACCACCGGAGACGGCGTGTAAACTCTGAAAAATGCGGCCGCCGGACTTTACGGGTCAGTTGCGCTGACGATCGGAGAAGTCTTACCTTTCGGTATGAGGGCGATCGAGAAGGGAGGATCCCCCATGAAACCCTACCGCATCGGCATCGTAGGTTACAGCTTCGGACGCATCCACGCAGAGGCCTACCGCCAGATCCCGTTCTACCTGGACGTCGGCGCACCGATCGAGCTGGTGGGGGTCGCGACCAGCCGCCCCGAGACCGCCCGGCAGGCGCAGGCCGAGGCCGGCTTCGCTCTTGCCACCGCCGACTGGCGCGAGCTCGTCGCCTCGCCCGATGTCGACATCATCCACGTCTGCACGCCGGACGACCTGCACCACCCCATCGCCGCCGCAGCACTGGCGGCCGGCAAGCACGTCTACTGCGAGAAGCCCCTGGCCCGGACGGTGGCGGAGGCGGAGGACCTGTACGACAGGGCCCGGGCGTCGGGCCGGGTGGCCCAGATCGCCTTCCAGATGCGCTTCGGCTCCGCCGTCCAGGCGGCGCGCCGCCTGATCCGGGACGGCACCCTGGGCGAGATCACCAGCTTTCGGCTCACCTTCCTGCACTCGGGCTACGAGGACCCGGAGCGTCCCCTCACGTGGCGGCTGGACAGCGCACGCACCGGGGGCGGCGTGCTCTACGACCTGGGATCCCACGCCGTCGACCTGCTCACGTTCCTGCTGGGCCGTCCCCGCCGGGTGATGGGCCTCACCCGGACCTTCATCAAGGAGCGGCCTGTGGCGACAGGCAGCGACCGGAAGGCGCCGGTGAAGGTCGACGACGTCGCCCTGGTGACGATGGAGATGGAGGCCGGCTGCGTCGGCGTGATGGAGGCGACCCGGCTCGCGACGGGGGTGCGCAGGGGGCCGGACCTGACGATCTACGGGACCCGGGGGTCGGTGGCCTTCAACGGGTTCACCAACCACAACGAGCTGAACCTCTACCTGAAGCAGGAGAAGGTGCCCGGCCTCAGCGGGTGGGAGACCATCAACACCGGCGGCCGCAACCCGGTGCCGCTCAGCGTGGCCGCCCAGGCTGCGTTCCTGACGGCCGTCCGGGATGGCCGGACGGATGCGGAGCCCAACTTTGCCACGGGCCTGCAGGTTCAGCGGGTGCTGGCAGCGGTGCAGGAGTCGGCCCGGACGGGACAGTGGGTGTCCGTGGATTGAAGAGCGTACGAGAGGCCCCGCCGATCCGGCGGGGCCCTTCTGACTTCGTATGGATGGTTCCTCCGGCCCCTGGCGGATCCTTGGCTGTCTCCCAACCCCCACACAATGAGCACTGGGAGCGGCCGTGAGCTCTCCGACCGATCTGCCAGATCCAGCCTGCTCAATCCAGTTCCTGTGTACCTGGGAGAACCTGAGCCGGCAACGTCAGCCCATTACCCACACGCTACGCGAACGGCGCGCATGCGGGAGGCATAGCGACCGTCCCCCGTCCGTTCCCGTGCGCCCACAACAGGGATTGCGCGCCGCGGCGGGCACCGGCTGCCGGCCCTGCCTTGTCGGGGGACAGGCGTCGAGCACCGGCATGTGCCGCGGCTTCCGCCGCCCCACACGCAACGAGAACAGCGCGGAGGGGCCGGAACCAGGGCACATGCGCCCCGAGTTTCATCCCGGAGCGCAGCCGCCCCAACCGGCCCCGCCCGCGCCGCGCGATCCAAATCCTATTCCGATGCCTCCCGCAGCTTCGGCACGTCCCCGAGCCCGGGAGCGGGCCGGTCCGGCGGACGCTGCCCCCGCTGCGCCAGCTCCGCCGCCAGCGCGACGGCCTCCTCCGGATCCGCCACGTAGTGGATCGGCACCAGCCGCCGGTGGTCCAGGAACCGCCCGTCCACCAGGGCCGAGGCCAGGTGATCGCCCCAGCCGCCCGTGCCGCGCAGGGCGACCAGCGGCTTGCGGTACAGATACGCCACCGCGATCTCCGCCAGGGTGCCCGCGCCGCCTCCCACGATGATGCAGGCGTCCACCGCGTGCACCAGCACCTCGCTTCGCCCCACCATCGTCAGGCCGGTGGTGACGGGGACGGTCACGTACGGGTTCGCCTCCCGCAGGTCGTCGCCCGGCAGGATGCCCACCGTCACCCCGCCGGCGGACTGCGCGCCCTGGCTGGCGGCGGCCATGACGCCGTCGCGCCCGCCGGTGAAGAGCAGCGCGCCCCGGGCGCCGACCGCCCTCCCTACGGCGAAGGCAGCCGCACGCAGTTCCTCGCTGATCGGCCCCGACTGGCCGATGACCCCGATGCGCAGCACCACGCGCACATCCCTCCCTACACCTCTTCCGGGGCGCCCACCAGCGGCTCCTCCGGCCCGTGGACCAGCATCCGCTGCACCCAGGCCGAGGCGGCGAGCATCACGAGTCCCGTCACCACGAAGACGGCGCGGGGGCCGAAGGCGTCGGCCACCCAGCCGCCCAGCGACGGTCCCAGCACCGACCCCAGGTTGTTGGCGCTGGTATTGATCCCGTACGCCCGGCCCCGGAACGAGGGATGCACCACCTCGGCCAGGGCGGCGTTGACCGAGGGCTGTACCGCCGCCGTGGCGATGCCGAAGACGAAGCGCAGCAGGATCAGCCAGCCGATGCTCTGCACCAGCGACTGCGGCAGGATCAGCAGGCCGGCCGCCAGGAGGCCCGCTGACAGCAGCCGGGCAAAGCCGATCCGCTCACCCGCCCGCGCCAGCCGGGGGGCCGTCAGCACCGTCGCGATGGCCGGCAGGGAGAAAACGAAGCCCACGACGAAGTCCGTGGCCTCGCCCTCGCCGAACAGCGATCGGGTGACGGCCGCGATCCAGCCCTCCCGGGTGAGGGTGGGGATGAAGTTCGACAGGATCGGCTGCAGCGACTGCAGCGACGCCTGGATGAGCAGGGCCGAGATCATGAGGGCCAGCAGCCGCCGGTTGGAGACGGCCAGCTTCAGGTCCGAGAGCACGCTGGTGCGGGCCTTCCCCGCGCCGAGGACGCGCTCCCGCACCAGGAAGATGACCAGCAGCACGGAGATGAGGACCAGGACGGAGGCCACCCGCATCGTCCAGCGGATGCCCAGGAGCTCCGCCAGCGTGCCGCCCAGCAGCGGCCCCAGGATGGTGCCGGTGGCCATGCCCGTCTGCAGGATGGCCAGGTAGCGGCCCACCCGGTCCTCCGGGGTGTTGGTGGCCACCAGGGCGACCGCAGACGGGATGAACCCCGAGAAGGCGCCGTTGAGCAGGCGCAGCCAGAAGAGCTGCACATGGCTGGTGACGAAGCTCATCAGCAGGTAGACGATGCTGATGGCCACGCCCGCGCGGATGAGCATCGGCCTGCGCCCGTACCGGTCGGCCAGATTGCCCCAGATGGGCGCCATGATCGAACTGGAGAGGAAGGTGACCGAGAAGATCAGACCGGACCACGTGTACAGGTTCGCCGTCACGCCCAGCTCCGCGATGAACCGGGGCAGGAAGGGCATTACCAGCGAGAAGCTGCACGCCGTGAGGAAGTTGCCGACCCAGAGCACGTAGAGGTTCCGCCGTGCCTGATCCATAAGGGTTTGTTCGCCTCCCTGAATAGTGACTGAATTAGTCACGCGGAGGCGAACTCCTGCCGCGGCCTGCAGCTCCAAGTCCGGCATGTCCCCCGCGCCCCGCGCATACGTTGCTTCGGAGGGGGGACGAGCATGAGCCGGAGAGAGTCGGTGCTGAAGGGCGCCGCCGCCCTCGCGCTGGCGGGGCTCATCATCAAGGTGGGCAACCTGCTGGTCCGGCTTCCCCTCACCCGCATGGTGGGCTCGGAGGGCCTGGGCATCTACCAGATGGCCCTGCCGGCCTACAACGCCCTGCTCCACCTGGCGGTGGGCGGCGTGCCCGTCGCCGTGCAGAACCTGGTGGCCGAGTACAACGCCCGGGGGCGGCGGGACGTGATGCACCGGGTCCTGCACCTGGCCCTGACCTACGCGCTCCTCGCCGGCGCCGCCGCCGCGTGTCTGCTGCTCATCGGGGCGCCGTTCCTGGCCCGGGCCCTGGGCGACGCCCGGTCCTACTGGCCGCTGGTGGCCCTGGCCCCGGCGATCATCCTGAACGGCCTGGACTCCGTCTTCCGGCACTACATGCAGGGCCAGAAGCAGATGACCCCCAGCGCCGTCGCCTCGGTGCTGGAGCAGGGTACCAAGATCGCCGTCACCATGGGCGCGGCCGTCCTGCTGCTGCCGCTGGGGCTGGAGTACGCCGCGGCCGGGGCGGCGCTGGGCATCACGGTGGGGGCCCTGGCCTCGGTGCTCTTCATGCTCTGGCGGGTCCGCCGGGAGCGGGAGGAGGACGAGGCGGGGGATGCCCCCCGGGAGGAACGGCAGATGCCCCGGGGGCTCGGGGTGCGGATGCTGCGGCTGGCGTGGCCGGTCACCCTGGGGTCGGTGACCATGCCCCTGCTGAATGTGCTGGACGTCTCCATCGTGCAGCGGGGGTTCCTGAAGGCCGGCTACCCGCCTGCGCAGGCCACCGCGCTCTACGGCGCCTTCGCCGGCATCGCCGTCCAGGTGGTGTGGTTCCCCTTCGTGCTCACCAACGCGGTCGCCAACGCGACGGTGCCGACGCTCACTGCCGCCCAGGCCCGGGGCGACATGGAGGCCGTGCGGCAGCGGGTGGTGATGGGGCTCCGGACGGCCAGCCTGATCTGCCTGCCGGTGGCCATCGGCGCGATGGTGCTCGCGGCCCCCATCGCCCTGCTCTTCGGCGAGCCGCTGGCCGCCGACCCGCTGCGCCACCTGGGGCCGGTGGCGCTGCTCGGGCCGCTCACCTGGATGACCGTGGCGCAGCTGCAGGCCCTGGGAGAGACCGGCGCGCCGATGCGCAACCTCACCCTGGCCATGGGGCTGAAGTTGGCCCTGGATGGCCTGCTCGCACCCATCCGGGGCATCGACGTCAACGGGGTGGCCACGGCCTCGGTGGCGATGTTCTTCACCGCCCTGTGGTTCAACGCCCGGGAGCTGGAGCGGCTGTTGCAGGAGCCGGTCCCCTGGGGCCGCATCCTGATGGGGCCGACGGTCGCCTCGCTGGTGATGGGCGCGGGCCTGGCGGGGCTGATCGCCGCCCTGTGGGGCACCGCGGGCCGGGTGGAGGCCCTGGCCGTGGCCGCGGTGGTGGCGCCGCTGCTCTACGGCGGGACCCTGGTCGCCACCCGCAGCATCACCCGGACCGAGCTGCTCGCGATGGCGGGGCCCCTCGCCCCGCGCCTGGAGCGGTGGCTGGCGATCCTCTGGCCCTGGAGCTAAGACACAGGGACCACCTGGCGATCCCCAGGTGGTCCCTGTCTACATCGCTTCGGTGGCCGGCTTCTCGCCGGTCGGCTTGACCGCCTCCCCCTTGAGCTCGGTGTAGAGCCGCTCCAGGGAGCGCAACATGATGGTCATCTCGTCCGGAGACCAGATCTTCGCGATCTCGGCCATCTCCTTGGCCAGCGCGTTCCGGATCTCCCAGACCTTCTTGCCCTTCTCCGTGAGGCGGATGTTCACGACCCGCCTGTCCTCGGTGCTGCGCTCACGCACCAGCCAGCCGTCCCGCTCCAGCCGGTCGGCCACCCCCGTCAGGTTACCCCGCGAGCAGTTCAGCTCGTCCGCCAGGCTGCCGAGGGTGGTGGCGCCGCCGTTCATCGCCGCAAGGAGCAACTGGTACTGGGGCATGGTCAGCCCGTAGTTCCGGCTGAGGAACCTGTGACAGCGCTTCTCCACCAGGTCGGCGATGGTCTGAAGAAGGGGAAGAATGTTCTCAGGCGTAAAACGATCCGCCGGGGCCGTATCGGCCTGCTGTTTCAAGCCTTTCACCAGCCTTTCCCTTTGTTGGTGGCACGGCGTCGACCTGGAGGCCGCCGGCCGGTCCAACGCTTGCAGAACCCATTATCCCATGCAACCCAAATATTGTCAATAAAGGGAGAAGATGAAATCCCCCTTCTTTCCCGCCGGGCAGGTTCACATGGGACTGTTCGCTCTGTCATCACTATGGTTCCCATTTACCGTATACTCATACATATTCTCCCCACCCAATTCTGATACCGCGCCGCTCGCCCCGCCTGCGGATGTGTGATAGAATGACCGAAAAATCCAGTTCGGGAGTGAACAGCATGCCGGTCGTCGCCTTCCAGGGGGAACTCGGGGCCTATGGGGACGAGGCGGTGCGCGCCCGGTTCGGCCCCTCGGCGGAGCCGTATCCGTGCAAGTCCTTCGTCGACCTCTTCGAGGCGGTGGCCAGCGGGACGGTGGACTACGGCCTGGCACCGGTGGAGAACTCCCAGGCCGGGTCGATCAATGACGTGTATGATCTGCTGCGCCAGTACGACCTGTACGTGGCCGGCGAGGTGCTCCACCCCGTGAACCACGCGCTGCTCGCCCTTCCCGGGCAGACCCTGTCCGACATCCGCCGGGTCATCTCGCACCCGCAGGCGCTGGCCCAGTGCGACCGCTTCCTGCGGGATCTGGGGGTGGAGGTGATGGCCACTTACGACACGGCCGGCGCGGCCAAGATGATCCGGGAGCAGGGCCTGACCGGCGTGGCGGCGGTGGCCGGCCTGGGCGCGGCTCAACGGTATGGCCTTGCGGTGCTGGCGGAGTCGATCCAGACCATCAAGGACAACATCACCCGGTTCGTCGTGCTGCAGCGGGATCCGGCGCCCCGGGAGGAGGGGCCGCAGAAGACGATGCTCTTCCTGGCCCTGGCGCACCAGCCCGGCTCGCTCTACATGGCCCTGGGGGCCCTGGCCAACCGGAACATCAACCTGCTGAAGCTGGAGTCCCGGCCCTCTCGGAACCGCCCGTGGGAGTACGTCTTCTACCTGGACTTCGAGGGGCACCGGGACGATCCGCACGTGCGCGCGGCATTGGCCGATTTGGCAAAACATGCGAACTATTGTAAGGTATTGGGTTCATTCAGACGGGAAACGGTCCCGGACTAGCAGGATTTCCACAGCGCGGGAGCGAACAGCAGAAATTGGCGTAACCCCCGCAAGGAGGAAAGCCGATTGGTTAAGAAAATCCTCATCGCTGACGCAGACCCTTCGCGACGCACCCTGCTCCGCGCCACCCTTCAGGATCCGCGCTACGAGATCATCGAGGCTTCGGGCGGCGTACAGGCTCTCGCGCTTCGGGAGAGGCACCGGCCTGACCTGGTCATCCTCGACGAGGCGATGCCCGGTGTCAGCGGCATGGAGGTGTGCCGTGCGATCAAGCGCGACAGGGGAGCCGGCAACACCCCGGTGATCCTGCTGACGGAGCAGGAGACCTCCACGGCGATCGGTGAGGCCGGCCCCGACGTTTTCCTGCCGAAGCCATACAGCCCGCTGCGCCTGCTGGAAGCCGTCGAGAAACTGCTCTCGCAGGCGGAGGGCTAAGCCGATGCATGACGACATCGCCGGGCTGACACGGGCCGAGCTGGAACGGGAGGTCCGCTACTGGCGCACCCAGAGCCTGCTCCTCGCCAGAGACTTTGGCGGCGTGCGGGCCGATCTGTCCCGTCAGGCGGCGGAGGTGGGCCTGCTGCGCGCCCAGCTGCTCTCGTACGCCGAGGACCTGAACCGCGAGTACCAGCTGGTCCGGGAGCGCACCGTCGCGCTGGAGCGGCTGCTGGTGGCCACGGTGGGCGCGCTGGCGAACTCCATCGAGGCCCGGGATCCTTACACGCGGGGCCACACCGACCGGGTGGCCCGCATCACCCTGGCTTTCTGCGAGCGGCTGGGTTGGGAGAGGGAGCGGCTTTCCATCGCCCGCATGGGCGCGCTGCTGCACGACATCGGGAAGATCGGCGTGCCCGACGCCATCCTGCGCAAGCCGGGGCGCCTGACCGCCGAGGAGTACGAGCTGATGAAGCAGCACACCACCATCGGCGCGCAGATCCTGCAGGGCATCGACGCCCTGGTGCCGGCGATCCCGTTCGTGCTGTGCCACCACGAGCGCTGGGACGGCAAGGGCTACCCGCAGGGGCTGGCCGGCGAGGAGATCCCCATCGAGGGGCGCATCCTTGCGATCGTCGACGCCTTCGACGCCATGACCAGCGTCCGGGTCTACCGCGCTCCACTGACGATGGAGACCGCGGTGAACGAGATCCGGCGCTGCGCGGGGACCCAGTTCGACCCCGCTCTCGTGCCCGCGTTCGTCCGGTTGTACCAGGATGGGCTGATCCATCAGGCCCTGGAAGAAAAGGGGACGCGGGAGCTGTACGCCATCTAGGCCGCCGCGCTTGCGGCGGCTTCTCTTTTTCGGTGCGGGGGCTCCCTTTTCTTTCCTTCATTTCCGGGTTCATACGCCGTTCAATCCGGGAAAATGTGAAAATGTGTGCAAGGGGTGTTGACAGGGCGCGGGGGCGTGGGTACAATCGCAATCAATACGCTGGCACGTTAGCTTAGTAAAGTGCTGACCGCCGGCGCCCATAGCGTCCAAAGCGATGAAGGGGCCAGTAGGACCGGTCCCACGGGTTCCAGAGAGCGGCCGGCGCTGGGAAGGCCGTACCCGTCCCGATCCGAACTCACCCCTGAGCCGCCCCGCTGAACCTCCGTGCGGCGCATGCGCACCGGACCTGCGCTCCTGCCTCCGCAGGCAGGCTGCACGGTCAGTAGGCGGGAGCCGGCCGCAAGGCCGTTATGCCCAGACGAGGCTCTTTCCCCGCGCGGGAGGGGGCGAAGTAGGGTGGTACCACGACGGTCAAATCGTCCCTATCGCCAGGTGGCGAACCTGAGCGATAGGGATTTTGGTTTTCCTGGACAGGCGCGTGACGAGGAGGTGAGGTCGGGTGAAGCGCATCCTGGCGGTCTTGGTGGAGAACCACCCGGGCGTGCTGGCGCGGGTGGCGGGGTTGATTCGGCGGCGAGGGTTCAATATCGAGAGCCTGGCGGTCGGGGTGACAGACGACCCGGCCATCTCCCGGATGACCCTGGTGGTCGAGGGCGACGAGGCCACGCTCAACCAGGTCTCCAAGCAGCTCGACAAGCTGATCGAGGTGATCCAGGTGGCGGACCTGGACGCGGAGCACAGCGTCGCCCGCGAGATGGCGTTGATCAAGGTCAGCGTCGACCCGCAGCGGCGGCCGCAGGTCCTGCAGCTGGCGTCGGTCTTCCGGGCCAGCGTGGTGGACGTGGGGCACGAGGCGGTCATCCTTGAAGTCACGGGGACCCACGACAAGGTGGAGGCCCTGATCAGCCTGGCGCAGGAGTTCGGCGTCCAGGAGGTGGCCCGCACGGGGATCATCGCCCTGGCGCGGGGAGCGCAGTCGATGACGGCACCGAGGGAGGAGCGGTACGATGACGCGGCTGTACTACGAGTCTGATGCGAACCTGGCGGCCCTTCAGGGCAGGAAGATCGCGGTCATCGGTTTTGGCAGCCAGGGCCACGCCCATGCCCTCAACCTGCGGGACTCGGGCCTGGACGTGACCGTGGGCCTGCGGGAGGGCAGCCCCCGCTGGGCCCGGGCGGAGGAGGCAGGGCTGAAGGTGGCCCCGGTGGCGGCGGCCGCCGAGATGGCCGACGTGATCATGCTGCTGATCAACGATGAGCACCAGGGGCGGGTGTTTGCGGAGCAGATCCGGCCCCATTTGAAGCCGGGCAAGGCCCTGGGGTTCGGCCACGGCTTCGCGGTCCACTTCGGCCAGGTCCGGCCGCCGGCGGACGTGGACGTGTTCATGATCGCCCCCAAGGGCCCCGGCCACCTGGTCCGGCGGCAGTACGAGGAGGGGCGGGGCGTGCCGTGCCTGATGGCGATTCACCAGGATGCCACCGGGCGGTGCAGGGATATTGCCCTCGCCTGGGCCAAGGGCATCGGCGGCACCCGGGCCGGGGTCATCGAGACCACGTTCCGGGAGGAGTGCGAGTCCGACCTCTTCGGCGAGCAGGCCGTGCTGTGCGGCGGCCTGACGCAGCTGGTCAAGTACGGCTTCGAGGTGCTCACCGAGGCCGGATATGCGCCGGAAATCGCCTATTTTGAGTGCCTGCACGAACTGAAGCTGATCGTGGACCTGATGTACGAGGGCGGCATGGCCGCCATGCGGTACTCCATCAGCGACACCGCCGAGTACGGCGACTATGTGAGCGGCCCCCGGGTCATCGGGCCCGAGGTGAAAGAGCGGATGAAGCAGATCCTGGCCGAGATCCAGAACGGCACCTTCGCCAAGGACTGGATCCTGGAGAATCAGGTGGGCCGGCCCCGGTTCACCGCCCTGCGGCGGCAGAACGCAGCCCACCCGGTGGAGCAGGTGGGCGCCCGGCTCCGGGCGATGATGCCCTGGCTGCCCAAGCCGGTGGGCGCGGTCGGCAACGAGTAAGGCGCGGACCCACACGAATGCGAACAGCACGGATGCGCTGGGGACACACCCCCTTTTGGGGGCCCCGATAATTCACGAGCGAAAAGGATGGTGACGGCGGTGACGCGGCGGATTCGGATCTTCGACACCACCCTGCGGGATGGTGAGCAGGCTCCTGGGTTCGGCATGACGGCGGAGGCCAAGCTGGAGGTGGCCCGCCAGCTTAGCAAGCTGGGCGTCGACGTCATTGAGGCCGGTTTTCCCGCCGCCTCGCCCGGCGACTTCGAGGCCGTGCGGACGATCGCCGAGACCATCACCGGGCCCACCATCGCCGGTCTGGCCCGGGCCAACGAGGACGACATCCGGCGCTGTTACGAGGCGGTGAAGGGCGCGCAGAAGCCCCGCATCCACACCTTCATCGCCACCTCGCCCATTCACATGGAGTACAAGCTGCGCAAGAAGCCGGAAGAGGTGGTGCGGGCGGCCCGGGAAGCCGTCGCCCTGGCCCGGTCGCTGGGGCCCGAGGTCGAGTTCTCCGCTGAAGACGCGACCCGGTCCGACTGGAACTTCCTGGTCCAGATCTTCACCGTGGCTGCCCGGGCGGGCGCGACGATCCTCAACGTGCCCGACACCGTGGGGTACACCACGCCGAAGGAGTACTACGACCTGATCCGGTACCTCATCGAGCACGTGGACGCCCCCGAGGGGGTCCAGTTCTCCGTCCACTGCCACAACGACCTGGGCCTGGCGGTGGCCAACACCCTGGCCGCCATCGAGGCCGGCGCCACGCAGGTGGAGTGCACCATCAACGGCATCGGCGAGCGGGCGGGCAACGCGGCCCTGGAGGAGATCGTGATGGCCCTGCGGGTCCGGCGGGACCAGTGGGGCGCCACGACCGCCATCAACACCCGCGAGATCTACCGCACCTCCCGGCTGCTGCAGAGCGTCACGGGCATCCAGGTGCAGCCCAACAAGGCCATCGTCGGCGCCAACGCCTTCGCCCACGAGTCCGGCATCCACCAGGACGGCATGCTGAAGCACCGGGACACCTACGAGATCATGAAGCCCGAAGACGTGGGCGTCCCCGAGTCGTCCCTGGTGCTGGGCAAGCACTCCGGGCGGGCGGCCTTCCGGGCCCGGCTGGAGCACCTGGGTTACCAGCTCACCGACGCCGAGATCGACTCCGCCTTCCGGCGGTTCAAGGAGCTGGCCGACCGCAAGCGGACGATCACGGACCACGACCTGATGGCGATCGTCGGCGACGAGCAGGCGCACCGGACGGTGACCGAGGTCTGCCGGCTCGAGTCCTTCCAGGTGGTCGCGGGCAACGAGCGCATTGCGACCGCGTCGGTCCGGCTGGTGCGGGAAGGCGAGGTGGTCCAGGAGGCGGCCTCGGGCGACGGGCCCATCAGCGCCCTCTACCACGCCATTGACCGGGCGGCCCGCTTCGAGGGGCAGCTGCTGGATTACCGGCTGAACGCCGTGACGGAAGGCGAGGATGCGCTGGGCGAGGTGACGGTGCGGGTGCGCGCGGGCGACCGGGTCGCCTCGGGGCGGGGCACCTCCACGGACGTCATCGAGGCGTCTGCCAGGGCCTACATGAACGCGATGAACAAGATCCTCTCCGGGGCCGCGCTGGCCGTGTCGGACGATCCGGCGCCGGGCTGGCAGATGCGGGCCTACGGGGACTGAGGGGGGGCGTTGGCGGTGTCCATCCAGGTCTACGTGGACGGCGAGTGGTACTCCCGGGACGAGGCCAAGGTGTCCGTGTTTGACCACGGCTTCCTGTACGGCGACGGCGTCTTCGAGGGCATCCGGGCCTACGGCGGGCGGGTCTTCCGGCTGACCGAGCACCTGGACCGGCTGTACGACTCCGCCAGGGCGATCTGGCTGGAGATCCCGCTGTCGTGGCGGGAGATGGAGGGGGTCGTGCTGGAGACGCTGCGCCGCTCGAACCTGCGCGATGCCTACATCCGGCTGGTGGTGTCCCGGGGCCGGGGCGACCTGGGGCTGGATCCCCGCAAGTGCCCCCGGCCGACGGTGGTCTGCATCGCCGACTCCATCGCCCTCTACCCGGAGGAGGTCTACACCCGGGGGATGCAGGTGATCTCCGTCTCCACCCGGCGGAACCCGCCGGATACGGTCTGGCCGCAGGTGAAGAGCCTCAACTACCTGACCAGCATCATCGCCAAGATCAGCGCCGCCACCCAGGGGTATCCCGAGGTCATCATGCTGAACAAGGAAGGCTACGTCTGCGAGGGCACCGGCGACAACATCTTCATCGTGAAGAAGGGCCGGCTGATCACCCCGGCGGTCCATCTGGGCATCCTGCCCGGCATCACCCGGGCGGCGGTGATGGAGTACGCCCGGGACCTGGGCTACGCGGTGGAGGAGGGCACCTTCACCCTATACGACCTGTACACCGCGGACGAGTGCTTCCTCACGGGCACCGCGGCGGAGATCGTGCCGGTGGTGGAGTGCGATGCCCGGAAGATCGGCTCGGGCCAGCCCGGCGAGATCACCAGGCAGCTCATCGCCGAGTTCCGCCGGCGGGTGCAGGTCGAAGGCACGCCGATCGGCTGACCAAAGTCCACGCAAGCGACGATGGAGGGATCGACGGTGCGCAGCGACCTGATCAAGAAGGGGCCCGACCGGGCCCCGCATCGAGCGCTGCTGAAGGCGACCGGCGTCACCGACGCCGACATGGGGAAACCCTTCATCGGCATCGCCAACAGCTACATCGACATCGTGCCGGGGCACGTCCACCTGAAGGAGTTCGGCGACCTGGTGAAGGAGGCCGTGCGGGAGGCGGGCGGCGTGCCCTTCATCTTCAACACCATCGGCGTCGACGACGGCATCGCCATGGGTCACATCGGGATGCGCTACAGCCTCCCCAGCCGGGAGCTGATCGCCGACGCGGTGGAGACGGTGATCGAGGCGCACCAGCTGGACGCGCTGATCTGCATCCCCAACTGCGACAAGATCACCCCGGGCATGCTCATGGCGGCCATGCGGGTGAACATCCCGACGATCTTCATCTCCGGCGGCCCCATGGCCGCCGGCCGGCTCAAGGACGGCCGCAGGGCCGACCTGATCACCATCTTCGAGGGGGTCGGCGCCCACAGCCGGGGGATGATCAGCGACGAGGAGCTGAAGGAGCTGGAGGACCTGGCCTGCCCCAGCTGCGGCTCCTGCTCGGGCATGTTCACCGCCAACTCGATGAACTGCCTCTGCGAGGCCCTCGGCCTGGCCTTGCCGGGCAACGGCACCGCCCTGGCGCGGTCGGCCGAGCGGGAGGCGCTGGCGCGGGCGGCGGCCCGGCGCATCGTGGAGATGGCCCTGGCCGGAGGCCCCAGGCCCCGGGACATCGTCACGCCCGAGGCCATCGACAACGCCTTTGCGCTGGACATCGCGATGGGCGGATCCACCAACACCGTCCTGCACACCCTGGCCGTCGCCACCGAAGCGGGCATCGCGTACCCGCTGGAGCGGATCAACGCGCTCTCCGCCCGGGTGCCGTACCTGTGCAAGGTCTCGCCCGCCACGGCCGAGGTGCACATCGAGGACGTGCATGCCGCCGGCGGCGTGATGGCGATCCTGAAGGAGCTGTCCCGGAAGGAGGGGACGCTGCATCCCCACTGCCTGACGGTGACGGGGAAGACGATCGGCGAGCTCTGGGCCGAGGCCGAGAACCGGAACCGGGAGGTCATCCGTCCGGTGGAGGACCCGTACGCCGAGACCGGCGGCCTGGCGATCCTCTTCGGCAACCTGGCCCCCGACGGCGCAGCGTTGAAGGTGGGGGCGGTGGACCCGTCCATCACCACGTTCACCGGCCGGGCGATCTGCTTCGACTCCCAGGACGAGGCGCTGCAGGGGATCTTCGGCGGCAGGGTGCAGCCGGGCCACGTGGTGGTGATCCGCTACGAGGGGCCCAAGGGCGGCCCCGGCATGCCGGAGATGCTGGCGCCCACGTCGGCCATTGTGGGGATGGGCCTGGGGAAGGAGGTTGCCCTGATCACCGACGGCCGCTTCTCCGGCGGCACCCGGGGCATCTGCCTGGGCCATATCTCGCCCGAGGCGGCCGAAGGGGGGCCCATCGCCCTGGTGCGGGACGGCGACGTGATCACCATCGACATCCCCGGCCGCCGGCTCACGCTGGAGGTGCCGGCGGATGAGCTGGAGCGGCGCCGGGCAGCCTGGGTCAAGCCCGCGCCCAAGGTGCGGAAGGGCTGGCTGGGGCGCTATGCCGCCCTGGTCACGTCGGCCAACACCGGTGCGGTGCTGCGCACGCCGGAAGAGTGAGCAAAGGAGGACGGGGAGATGGAGATGCAGGCGGCCCGCGCCCTGATGCGGGCATTGGAGGCGGAGGGGGTCGAGGTCATCTTCGGCTACCCCGGCGGGGCGAGTCTGTACATCTACGACGCCCTCTATGACAGCCCCATCCACCACGTGCTGACCCGGCACGAGCAGGGGGCGATCCACGCGGCCGAGGGGTACGCCCGGGCCACGGGCAAGGTCGGGGTGGTGCTGGCCACCTCCGGCCCCGGCGCGACCAACCTGGTGACCGGCCTGTGCGATGCCATGATGGACTCGACCCCGATCGTGGCCATCACGGGGCAGGTGACCCGTTCGCTCATCGGCCGGGACGCGTTCCAGGAAGCCGACGTCACGGGCATAACGATGCCCGTCACGAAGCACAACTACCTGGTGACGGACCCGAACGACCTGCTCCGGGTGGTGCGCGAGGCCTTCTACATCGCCCGCACCGGCCGGCCCGGACCGGTCCTGATCGACATCCCCAAGGACGTGACCAACGCCCAGGTGCGCTGGGAGTACCCGCCCAGGATCCACCTGCCGGGCTACCGGGTGCCGCGGGAGGCCAGCCCGGAGGCGGTGGCGGCGGCCGCCGAGGCCATCCGGTCCGCGCGGCAGCCGGTCCTGATCTGCGGCGGCGGCGTGGTCTCGTCCCCGGACGCCACCGGACCGTTCCGGACCTTGGCTGAGCGGATGGACGCCCCGGTGGTGGAGACGCTGATGGGGCTCGGCGGCTTCCCCATGGACCATCCGCTGTGCCTGGGGCTTGTGGGCATGCACGGGACCTTTGCCGCCAACCGGGCGGTGGCCAACTCCGACCTGGTGATCGCCTGCGGGATGCGCTTTGACGACCGGGTGACCGGCATGGCCTCCCGGTTTGCGCCCAAGGCCCGGATCATCCACATCGACATCGACCCCGCGGAGATGTCCAAGAACCTGACGGCGCACATCCCGCTGGTGGGCGACTGCGGCCTGGTGCTCGCGCAGCTCAACGAGGCCCTGGGCGACTGGTCCCAGACCCTCCCCGAGTGGCGGGCGCAGGTGCAGGGGTGGCAGGAGCAGTTCCCGCTCTGGGGCGTGCGCCGGGGCGAGGAGATCGCCACCGACCCGGACGGGGTGCCGAAGCCGCAGCAGGTGATCCAGGCGGTGCAGGCGGCCTTCGGGCCGGAGGCCGTGGTCGCCACCGACGTCGGCCAGCACCAGATGTGGGCGGCGCACTACTGCACCCGTACGGAGCCCCGGACGTGGCTTTCCTCCAGCGGGCTGGGCACGATGGGCTTCGGCCTTCCGGCGGCCATCGGCGCCGCGATCGGTCGCCCCGACCGGGACGTGGTGCTCATCACCGGCGACGGCTCGTTCCAGATGTGCATCCAGGAGCTGGCCACTGTGGTCCAGGAGCGGGTGCCGGTCAAGATCGTCCTGCTCAACAACGGCTACCTGGGCATGGTGCGCCAGTGGCAGGAGATGTTCTACAAGGGCCGGTACAAGGAGGTCGACCTGCGGCCGGGCATGCCGGATTTCGTGAAGCTGGCCGAGGCATATGGCATCAAGGGGCTGCGGGTGCGGCGGCTCGGCGAGCTGGAAGGGGCCGTGGCCGAGGCCCGGGCGCACCAGGGTCCGGTGCTGCTGGAGGTCGTGGTGGAGGAGGAAGAGAACGTCTTCCCGATCGTGCCGCCCGGTGGGGCCAACACCGAGGCGCTGTTGCCCGGGGCGGGGCGCTGAGCGGGCTGGACGCCGGCTTCGGGCGCCCGCGTCCGGACAGCCTATCTGCGGTATTCAAAGAATCTATAGCTTCTCCGATAGGAAGCAGCCCCACGGCTGGCATAACAGTCCACTTATAAGCAAAGGCGCCCCGTGGGGGCGGTGGGAGGCAAGACGATGACTCTGGTCTCACTGAGGACGCTCTTGGATGCAGCACAGGCGGGCAAGTACGCGGTCGGAGCATTCAACTGCAACAACATGGAGGTCGTTCAGGCAATCGTCGCAGCAGCGGAGGAGGCCCGTTCTCCTGTGATTCTGCAGGCGAGCCAGGGGGCCATCAAGTACGCGGGCCTTGACTATATCGTGAGCATGGTGAAGGCCGCGGCGGCCAAGGCCACCGTGCCCATGGCGCTCCACCTGGACCACGGCACCGACTTCAACACCATCATGGCCTGCATCCGGGCCGGCTTCACGTCGGTGATGTTCGACGGGTCGAAGTACGAGAAGGAGGAGAACATCGCCCGCACCAAGGAGATCGTCAAGATCGCGCACGCGGTGGGCGTCTCGGTGGAGGGCGAGATCGGCAAGATCGGCGGCGTGGAGGACGACATCGCCGTCGACGAGCGGGATGCGATGCTCACGCCCGTTCCCGACGCCATCGAGTTCTACGAGGCCACCGGGGTGGATGCTCTGGCCATGTCCTTCGGCACCGCCCACGGTCCGTACAAGCTGCCGCCCAAGCTGGATCTGGACCGCATCGCCGCGGTGCACCAGAAGACCGGCGCCCCGCTGGTGATGCACGGCGGTTCGGGCGTGCCCGAAGAGGACATGCGCAAGGGCATCGAGCTGGGCATCCGCAAGGTGAACATCGACACCGAGCTGCGGCAGGCCTTCCTGGCCGAGGTGCGGCGCCAGCTGGCCGAGCGGCCGGACGAGCTCGACCCGCGCAAGATCTTCGCTCCGGCCCGCGAGGTGCTGAAGGAGCACATCAAGGAGAAGATGCGGCTCTTCGGCTGCGCCGGCAAGGCGTAGTGCGGGCACGATAGGAATCGCGATCGCCGTTGGGGAAACTTACCCAACGGCGATTGTTCTTTGCAGTGCATTAAGGAGGGCACGGAATGCGGCATCTGTTCACCTTCGGCGACCTGGTCCTTGACGTCGTGGCCACCGCGTCCTCGGCCCTGGAGGCCGACACGGACACGCCGGGCGACGTGCGGTCCGCCCCCGGCGGGTCGGCCGCCAACTTCGCGGTGTGGACCCGTCGCCTGGGCAGCCCCGTCTGCTTCGCCACCCGCGTCGGCGATGACCTCCTGGGCCGGGCCCTGGTGGACGACATGCGCAGGGAGGGCGTCGAGGTGCACGCTGCGGTGGATCCCGTCTACCCCACCGCCGTCCTGGTCCTCTTCAGCGACGGCGTGCAGCGGCACATGATGGTTCCCCGGGGGGCCAACCACTTCTTCGGTCCCGGCGACCTGCCGGAGGAGCGCATTCGGACCGCCGGCTGGCTGCACGCCACCGGATACGCCTTCTTCTGGGACTCCACCCGCGAGGCGCTGCAGCGCGCCCTGGCCGTGGCCAGGGAGGCGGGGGTGCCCGTGTCGTTCGATCCCTCGTCCGCCGGGTTCATCCGCCGGCACGGGCTGGACCTGCCGGAGGGCATCCGGGTGCTGATGCCCAATCGCGACGAAGCCCGGGCGCTGACCGGCTGTGCGGACGTGAAGGATGCCGCCCGGGAGCTGGCCCGCCGCGCGGACCTGGTGGCGGTAAAGCTGGGGCCGGAGGGAGCGCTGCTCGCCCGGGCAGGACAGCTCACATACGTGCCCCCCGTGGCGCCCTCGGCGCCGGCGGTGGACGGCACCGGCGCCGGCGATGCCTGGGGTGCCGCCCTCATCGACGGCCTGCGGCGGGGGCTGGACCCGTACCGGGCCGCGCTGCGGGCCAATCGGCTCGGGGCCGAGGTGGTGACCCGGGTGGGCGCCCGGCCGGCGCTTTCGCCCGAGATCATGCGGCAGCTGGAGGTGGAACGGGATGCCTGACCGCAGCGACGCGGCCTCCGACCGGTACCGGCCCGCGACCCTGGTGGTTCACGCGGGCTGGCAGCCGGATCCGCTCACGGGCGCGCAGGCGGTGCCCATCTACCAGACCACCGCCTATGCCTTCCAATCGACGGAGCACGCTCGGCAGCTGTTCTCCCTGGAGGCCGAGGGCAACATCTACACCCGGATTAACAACCCCACCACGGCTGCATTCGAGGCCCGCGTCGCGGCGCTGGAGGGCGGGATCGGGGCCGTCGCCTTCGCCTCAGGCCACGCCGCGCTGGCGGCGACCGTGCTGGCCATCTGCAACGCCGGCGACGAGATCGTCACCTCCTCGAGCCTCTACGGCGGCACGTATAACCTCTTCGCGACCACCCTGCCCAAGTGGGGCATCACGGCCCGCTTCGTCGACGCGCATGACCTGGCGGGCTTCCACCGGGCCATCACGCCGCGGACCCGCCTGATCTTCGGCGAGGTGATCGGCAACCCGCGGCTGGACGTGTTCGACATCGCCGGGGTGGCCGCCATCGCGCACGAGCACGGGCTGCCGCTGGTCATCGACAACACCTTCGCCACGCCCATGCTGTGCCGGCCCATCGAGCACGGGGCCGACCTGGTCATCCACTCGGCCACCAAGTGGCTGGGCGGCCACGGCGTGGCCATGGGCGGCGTGGTGGTGGACTCGGGCAACTTCGACTGGAACTCGCCCCGCTTCCCCGGCTTCACCGAGCCGGACCCGTCGTATCACGGCGTGCGGTACGCCGTCGATTTCGGCCGCGCCGGATTCATCACCAAGGTCCGGGCCCAGATGCTGCGGGACCTGGGCGGCTGCCAGTCGCCCTTCAACGCCTTCCTGCTGCTCCTGGGACTGGACACCCTGGCCCTGCGCATGCGGGCGATCAGCGAGAACGCCCTGGAGATCGCACGGTACCTGTCGGAGCACCCGGCGGTGGCCTGGGTGCGGTACCCCGGCCTGCCCAGCCATCCGGATCACGCCCTCGCGCAGCGCTACCTGACCGGAGGCTTCGGCGGCATGCTGGTCTTCGGCCTGAAGGGAGGCCTGGAGGCGGGCGCCCGCTTCATCGACTCCGTGCGCCTCTTCTCCCATGTGGCCAACGTGGGCGACGCCCGGTCGCTGGTCATTCACCCCGCGTCCACGACCCACAGCCAGCTGACCCCGGCCCAGCGGGAGGCCGCCGGCGTGGGCGATGACCTGATCCGGGTGTCCGTGGGGTTCGAGGACGTGGCGGATCTGATTGCCGATCTGGAGCAGGCCCTGGAGAAGGCGGCGGGTGCGTGAGCCCCTGACGCCGCCATTTCGGCGCGGTCGGCGCCGGCGTCCAAAATATTGAGGTAGAACCAAGGGGGCGATTGGCGTGGCCGTGAATGACCCGAAGACGGTGGCATGGGTGCTGGACGGGCCGAAGGTGCTGGCCGTGGTGGGACTCTCCGACAACCCCGAACGGCCCAGTTACCGGGTGAGCGCGGAGATGCAGCGGCGCGGTTACCGCATTGTGCCGGTCAACCCGAAGGGCGGCGAAATCCTGGGGGAAAAGGTCTACAGTTCGCTGCGGGAGATCCCGTTCCCGGTGGACGTGGTCCAGGTGTTCCGCGCGCCGCAGTACGCCCTGGACGTGGTCCGGGAGATCGGCGAGATGGTGGCGAGGCCCAGGGTGCTCTGGATGCAGGAAGGCGTGGTGAACGACGAGGCGGTGGCCGAAGCCGAGGCGTTGGGCCTCTTGACCGTGCAGGACAGGTGCCTGTACAAGGAAGCCCTGAAGGCAAAGGGATAATCCCGCTCAGACATACGAGGACCGGAGCGCGCCCTGTGGGGGACGTGCTCCGGTCCATCCGCGCGGTTCGCCTTCCGTGCAGGAAGACAGGCCTGGTGGGCACCCGTCCCTGCTGCCCCGGCGTCAGGCCATCGCCCGCCGGAGGCTGGGCAGAAGCGAGCGGAAGTGCAACTCCTCGAACACAGCCGCGCCGGTATCCAGGTCCAGGTCCAGGGCGCATGCCCCAGGCGTGCACGAAACCGGCACATGCCGGTCGATGGTGGCCAGCCGCTTGGAGAGGAGGGCGATCTCCCGCCCTTCCTCCAGTCGCTGCCTGAGCTTGCCGGGCTGAGCATGCGCATGGGCGAGGACGGCCTCCAACGTGACGTATTGCTGGAGCAGCCTCACGGCCGTCTTGGGCCCGATGCCCCGGATCCCGGGGATGTTGTCGGAGGCGTCGCCCGCCAGCCCCTTCAGGTCGGCCAGTTGGGACGGGAGGATCCCCCACTCCGTGACGAACCGCGCCACATCGTAGGTGATCGTCTGGTTCAGCCGCTTGACGTATTGGACCGCGGTGCGGCCGGAGAGCAGTTGGAAGGCGTCGCGGTCGCCGGTGAGGAGGATCACCTCCATCCCCTCGGCCTCGGCCATGCGGGCCATGGTGCCCATGAGATCGTCGGCCTCGTAGCCTCGCACCCCGACAACGGTGATGTTCAGCGCCGCGAGCACCTCGCGCAGGAGCGCGAACTGGGGGGCGAGGTCCGGCGGGCACTCTGGCCGGTTGGCTTTGTAGGGCGGGTAGAGGACCGCGCGGCGGTTTTCGGCGACGGGGCTGTCCGCAGCGACGGCCACATGGCTGGGCCGAAGCGTGGCGAGCAGCCGCAGGAGCATGCTCACGAAGCCGTAGACGGCGTTGACGGGACGGCCTTTCGGATCCGTCATCGGCGGAAGCGCAAAGAAGGTCCGGAACATGAGGCCGCCGTCGACGAGGAGCATCGCGGGAATGGCGATCGACCCTTTCGGAAAGGATTTCTGCGGATTGGGGCAGACTACGCGGGACAGGGGGGGAAGTCAGGATGATCTGGTTCTTGCTCTTTCTGGCTGTGCTCGGTATTGCCTGGTTCCTGTTCGTGCCCCGGACGGGTGATGAAACCGCTCTACCCTTAGACGGCGACCGCCAGGACACCGATCTGCCGAACGTCAGCGCCCATGCGACGAGCAACGTGGAGCCGACCCTCACCCATCCTGCCGCCCTGTTCACCGCGGATGGGACGGACATGCCGACTGCGCCGGCTGAGGCCGGGCAAGATGGGGGCGGCCAGTTCACCGCCGGACAGGACGCCGGCGAGCGGGCCGCGGCCGTGCAGGGCGCGCCCGAACCGACATACGCCGGGCAGGACGCAGCGCACAGCGCGGCGCACGCCGCTCAGGAGGCTGCTCCGGACGCGGTGCAGAACGCCGCGCGCAAGACCGCGGAGCTGGGCTGGATGCCCGACAACTATCAGGAGCCGCGGCTGGACGCCCCGCCCGGGAACTTTGAGTAGCCCCGCGGCCCTGCCCACCCGGAGCCTTCTTCGGGGTGAGATGGCGCATTCCCTGCCGCGCACGCGAACAACCCCCTGGAGGCTGCTGCCTTCAGGGGGTTGCGGTGCCCGGCTTTGGACACAGCCGGGCGCCCAAAAGGAGCGACAGAGGATTTCGGAACAACGGGTTCCACGTACCGGGCCGGGTCGCGATTCTGGGATCCGGAGATCTCGAATCAGCGGGCTTCGGGTTCTTCAGCCAATCCCCTGCGCCCCTTGCACTTTGAGTCTACCACGGTCCTTCGCCACGCGAACAGCGAACGAGGGGTTACTTTTCTGAAATAATCATACGAACAGAAGTTTCATCTATCCGGCAATGTCCAGCCGATGGGCCTCGGTGTCCTCGATGATGCAGCGCAGGGCCTGCCGTGCCCGATGCAGCCGGGACTTGATGGTGCCCAGCGTGGTGCCCAGGACGGTAGCAATCTCCTGGTAGCTCAGGTTGTGGAGGTCGCGCAGGATCACCACGACCCGGTAGTCGTACGGGAGCCGCCCGATGGCCCGCTGCACGGCCGCCTGCACCTCGTGGCGCTCCGCATATTCCACCGGCCCGTCGGAGTCGTCGACGGCCTGGCGCGGGACGGAGCCTTCGTCGAGGGGCATGGCCTCATCCAGGGACGCGCAGCGCGTCCGACCCCTGCGCCGGAGTTCGTCCAGGCAGGTGTTCGTCACCACCCGGTAGAGCCAGGTCGAGAACTGGGAATCGCCCCGGAAGTTGTGAAGCCTCACGCAGACGCGCACCAGGGCCTCCTGGGCTGCGTCACATGCGTCGGCGTGATTTCCCATTAAACGGTAGGCCAGATTATAGGTACGCTGCTCGTAACGGCTGATCAACTCGCCCAGCGCGCAGCGATCGCCTTCCTGTGCCCGTTCCACCAATTGCTCGTCCGTCAACGATAACATTCAGCGCGTCCCTCCCGTCAACACTGTCCAGCGCCGCCCGAGCTGCGTCTGTCTGTCTGCCATCGCCCTTACTAACGAGATAGGACGTCGAAGGTTACGGGGTACCCGTCGGGTTTTTCATTTTCTCATGGTATAAACCTTCGCAGGCCTGTGCGCAAAGATGACCGCAGCGGTGCCGCCCGGCGGGCAGCACCGCTGCATACGGTCAGTCCTCCTGTTCTTCCCTTCCCGTGAGGATGGCGATGAACTTCTGCAGGGTGTTGCTGAAGTTCTTGCCCCGCTTGTAGATGACGCCCACCGGCCGCTCGATGCGCATGTCCGCGATGGGCAGGGCGACGAGCGACCCGGATCTGACCTCCCACTGGGCGCACCGCCGCGGGATGATCGAGACGCCCAGCTCCGCTTCGACTGACCGCTTGATGGTCTCCACGTTGTCGAACTCGTGGATGATCTCCACGTCCACCCCGTGGTCGTTCAGCACCCGGTCGGTGGCCTTCCGGGTGGGGATGTCCGGGTCGAAGGCGATGAACGGGAGCCGGTGGAGCTGCTGCAGGGCGACGGGCTTGCCCGCCCGGGCCAGCGGGTGGTTTGGGCTGACGATGACCACCAGCTCGTCGGAGGGCAGGGGGATGACGCCCAGCTGCCGCCCTTCCTGGGGGTAGGCGACGATACCGATGTCCACCTGGTTCTGCCGAACCGCCTCGTAGATCTTGTTCGTGCGGCTGTACTCCAGGTGGATCCGGGCCTGGGGGTAGGTCTGGATGAACTTCTTGATATAGGGGGGCAGGTCGTGGAGCCCCACCGTGTAAACGGTGGCCACGCGGATGGTGCCGGAGACGGACTGGCTCAGGTTCGCCATCTGCTGCTCCAGGGCCTGGTAGCGCTCCACGATCTCCCGGGCGGCTTCGTAGAAGATGCGTCCGGCCTCCGTGGGGTAGATGCCCTGGGGAGACCGTTCGATGAGCCGCTGCTGGAAGTGCTCCTCCATCGCTTTCACCTGCTGGCTCACGGCGGGCTGGGAGATGAAGTTCCGCGCCGCCGCCTTGGAGAAGCTGCGGGTTTCGATGATGTCGCAGTAGACCCGGAGGTATGACAACAGCACGGTGGCGGACCCCCTTTCGCGTCATGCTCCGGAAGGCAAAAAGCTCCGCTTATGATCAGATTAAGACGGGGTGAAGAGGGGGCGCAATAGACTAAAGTCCCATTGCCGCTAGGGAGTAGGCAGGGGATTTCCGACGGGTGGTTGAATTAACCACAAGCCTCGTCAAGTACATCCATCGATGGAGAGGGAGGCCCAACTGGTGGATCAACGGCTGAAGATGTATGAGGAGCTCACCAGCGCGAACGGGATCTCCGGCTTCGAGGAGCCCGTTCGGCAGGTGATGCGCAAGTACCTGGAGCCGCTCTGCGACGAGATCATCAGTGACAACCTGGGATCCATCGCCGGCATTAAGAAGGGGCAGGCCGGTGGTCCCCGCATCATGCTGGCCGGGCACCTCGATGAGGTGGGCTGGATGGTCACGCAGATCACCGACAAGGGGTTCCTGAAGATCCAGCCCGTCGGCGGCTGGTGGAGCCAGGTCATGCTGGCCCAGCGGGTCAAGGTCCTGACCCGCAAGGGCGAGCTCATCGGCGTGGTCGGGTCCAAGCCGCCGCACATCCTCACCCAGGAGGAGCGGAACAAGGTCGTCCAGATCAAGGACATGTTCATCGACATCGGCGCCAGCTCCAAGGAGGAGGCCCAGGAGTGGGGCGTGCGGCCGGGCGATCCGATCGTGCCCTACTGCGACTTCCACGTGATGCCCAACCCCAAGATCCTGATGAACAAGGCGTGGGACAACCGTGCCGGCTGCGCGGTGGCGATCATGGTGCTGGAGGAGCTGAAGGGCCAGGACCATCCCAACGAGGTCTACGCGGTGGGCACGGTCCAGGAGGAGGTCGGCCTGCGCGGCGCGACCACCATGGCCAACACCATCGAGCCGGACATCGCCTTTGCGCTGGACGTCGGCCTGGCCACGGACGTCCCCGGCGGCGACGGCCAGGTGGAGGGCAAGATGGGGGCGGGCCCGCTGATCATGATCTACGACGCCTCGATGGTGCCGCACCGCGGCCTGCGTGACCTGGTGATCGACACCGCCGAGGAGCTGGAGATTCCCATCCAGTTCCAGGCCATGGCCGGAGGCGGTACCGACGCCGGCCGGATCCACATCCAGGGGCGGGGCGTGCCGTCGCTGGCCGTGGGCTTCGCCACCCGGTACATCCACAGCCACGCGGCGCTGATCCACCGGGACGACATGGAGAACGCCGCCAAGCTGCTGGCGGCGGTCATCAAGAAGCTGGACGCCGAGACGGTGGCGCGCCTGAAGAACAACCTGAGCTAGCGCGCAGAGCTTGGACGCCAACGAGCGAGCCGGGCGGGGATCGACCCCTGCCCGGCTTCTTTCATCCCACCGGCACGGACCGGCGGCGATGCTCGGCCAGCAGCGCCCGCAGGGCCTCCAGCGAGGGGGCCAGCCGCGCCCGTTCCTTCAGCGTCTCGGGAAACTGATCGGAGCAGATGATGGCCAGCCGGAGGGCGGTCGCATCCTCCGCCCGCTCGAGGATGTCCAGGTAGGCCTGGCGCATCTCCTCCCGGCTGATCGTCTGGCTCACCCGCGATCCCCCCCACCGGATGTGGTCATGTGCCTATCATACAGCACAGCCTGCCGGTGTAGTACCCCCGGGCGGCAAAATGCCGCGGGAGGGCGACGAACGGCGGCTAGACCCAGGAGGACCGGATCGCCACCCGCCTGGGCGGGGCAGCGGCTCCGCCCAGGGCCTCACGCAGGCTGGTCAGGGCCTCCGGCGGCGTCGCGAGGGGCTCGCGGATGCACGGGAGGCCGGGCCTCGCCGCCCGGGCGGCCTCCGCGAGGGGATAGCCGCTGGGCGCCGCCAGGAGGCAGGCCGAATCGCCGAGGAGGGCGTCGACTTCGTCCGGGGCCGTCACCGCCCGGAAACGCAGGTGGCCGAACCCGCCCTGCTCCAGGCTCTGCTGGATGCGGGCGGCCTGCACCCGGTCCGATGCGGCCACCGCGACGCAGCTGCCCGCGGGCAGCCGTGCCAGCCGGTCCAGCGCCCCCCGGGACTCGGCCCCGGCCAGGACCACCGGTTGCCAGCGCCGCAGGGCCGGCCCGTGAAAGAGGGTGGTGACGACGGGGATCCCGGGTGGGACGTGGCCCAACTCCTCGGGCAGAACGGCCGCCACCTGCGTGCCGGGAAGCTGGGACTCCAGCTGCCGCTGCAGCCGCCGCAGGTCGGACCGGGCGGTGGCCACCAGGACCACCCGGTTCGCCGCGGGCGCCGGGCTGCGGGCGAGCTGTGCCTGCGACAGCAGATCCAGTGCGAGCTCCTCGGCATCCATTCCCCACTCCTGCGCGGTGGCCAGCACGCCGGAGAGGAGCGAGCGCAGCGCGGCTCCCGGAGCCTGTCCGGGCGGCTCGTCGGCCACGAAGATGCCCTTGCCCTGGTGGGACGTGAGGTAGCCTTCGCCGATCAGCTCCTCCACGGCCCGGGCCACGGTGTTGACGTTGATGGCCAGCCCGGCGGCCAGGTCCCGGAGCGAGGGCAGCTGGTCCCCGGGGTGGAGGAGGCCCGCGGCGATCTGGTACCGGATCTGGGCCTGGAGCTGCTCCTTGAGGGGAACGCAGCTCGACCGGTTGAGCCGGAAGGCCTGCACTCGCTCACCTCCCGCACGCAGCCTAATGATAGGAGGGGTCCACCTCCAGCTGGACGCCCGCCGCCAGGGCCCGCAGCACGGGGGAGCGCTGCCGGGCGAGGGCGGTGGCCCGACGGAACATGTCGTGCACCTTCTCGAAGCCGAGCCCGGAGCGCAGCTTCACCTCCGGCTTCAGCGCGATCCGCTCGATGCGGGTCCCTTCCAGTTCGTCGTACGTGCGCACCAGCTCGCCCTCCACGGCCACGTCGGCCACGTCCAGCACCATCTGGCGGGCCACGTCGAGGAAGGCGGTGATCCAGCCGGTGGCCGCGGCCGCCAGCAGCATCTCCTCCGGGGAGGTGAGGCCGGGCTCCCCGCCGTCCGCCACGGGGGCGGTGAAGGCCAGCCGCAGGTTGGAGAAGCTGCTGCTCACCTCGCCGCTGGTGGCGGTCACCCCCTTCCAGGACGCATAGGCGCGCAGGGTCAGGCTACCGTCGTGCATGAGATCGCCTCCCGTGGATGTTCGTTTCTCATCTGGTCAGGAGGGGTTCGCCGCCCATCCGCCGAATAGTCTGCGACGACAGACGAGGAGGTCTGGGGACATGGCAAAGGGCGCGTTGACGCAGAAGGACCTGATGATCTGGGTCATGAACCATCCCAACGGTACCAAGTATTACTATCTGATCGAACGGGAACCCTTCGAGCGCGAGGGGATCAAGAAGGCCGTTCACCGCATGGGCAGCACGGGGGATGCTGTCTTCCTGTACCGGGACCAGGCCGAGGCGGAGCTGGCCAAGTTCCCGCCCGGGGATGAGGAGCCGGAAGGGGCGGCGGGCTGAGGCCGCCGCGCACAATGGGTCCGGAGCCTGACGGCTCCGGACCCTTTCAGTGTACGCCGAACAGCGAGAGGATCTCCGCGCGGCTGAGCCGCTGCAGGAGGTACGGCTGCTCCTCGGGCTCCCCGGGTTCCGTGAGCGGGTCCATGACCTCGTGGAACAGCTCCCGCTTCCGCTCCACCAGTTCGGCGATACGTTCCTCCACGGTGCCCCGGGTGAGCAGGGTGGTGACGAACACCGGTCTGCGCTGGCCGATGCGGTGGGTGCGGTCCTCGGCCTGCTGGGCGACCGCGGGATTCCACCAGTGGTCCAGGTGGTAGACGTGGTTGGCCCGGGTGAGGGTGATGCCCACGCCGCCGGCTTTCAGCGACATGGCCAGGACCCGGGGCATGTCCCCGTGCTGGAAGTGGTGGACGATCAGCTGCCGCTTCCAGTCGCTGAGCGAGCCGTCGAACAGGACGGCCCCGAAGGGCTCCAGCCGGGGAAGGAGCGGCTCCAGGGTCACCTTGGGATACTGGGAGAAGATCACCGCCTTTTCGCCGCGCGCGACCAGCGGGGCCAGTTCCTGCTCCAGGAAGGCCAACTTGCAGGAGGCGCCGGTGGCGGGGTCCAGGTTGCAGAGCTGCTTCAGCTGGTTCAGCAGGGTCAGGGCGATCACCGGCGCCGCGGCGTGCCCGGCCTGCCGGATGGCGGCCACCGCCGCGCGCTCGGCGGCCTCGTACGCCATGCGCTGGGCCGGGGTGAGATCCAGCCAGACGGTGCGGTGTTCCTTGGGAGGCAGATGGCGCAGAACGTCTGCCTTGCGCCGGCGGAGCACGTAGGGGGCGATGCGCCGGTGGATCTCTTCCACCGGACATCCCTTGCGGCCGGGGAGCAGGCCGGGCTTCAGGTAGGCGAAGATGGCCAGCAGCTCCTCCACCCGATTCTCCAGCGGGGTGCCCGAAAGCCCCCACCGCCAGGGGGCGCGCACCTGTGCGACCGCCTTGTGGATGGCCGTCCCGGGGTTCTTGATGCGCTGGACCTCGTCCAGCACGATGAGATCGTAGACATCGGGGGAGGCCAGGCCTGCCTTCAGGTCCTCGCGCCAGCTCTCGTAGCCCACCAGATGCACGTGCACCTGGCACCGCCAGTACCACTGCCGCCGCCGGCGGGGGCCCTCGACCGGCACCACCCGCAGGTCCGGCGCCCAGAGGCGCAGCTTGTAGTACCAGTCGAAGATCAGCGTCTTCGGGCACAGGATCAGGGCCCGGCCCACCTCGCCCCGGCGGATCAGCAGCCGCAGGGCGGAGATGGCCTGGATCGACTTGCCCAGCCCCATCTCGTCGCCCAGGAGGGCCACAGGGTGCTCCATGAGGAACCGGGCGCCGTCCACCTGGTAGTCGTACAGCTCCTCGCCGGGAGGGGCGTACAGGGCGTCGGGGTCGGGCGCCGCACCCTCGGGCGGCGCGGGCAGGTCAAAAAACGGGAGGGGTGCGTCCGGGCTCTGTGCGCGCCACCCGTCCCCGGCGAAGAGGCTGGGCGCCGGCGGCAGCCCGAGGCTGTGGGTCACCGTTGACAGACTCACGGCGCAGACTCCCCCCATCGCGCGGTCTGGTCCGCGATAGTCTGCGCGGCGCCGCGGTCGACATAACAGGCATGTTCTGGACGACGGGCGCCGCAGGAGAAAGAGCCGCGCTGCGCCCGGCGGCGCAGCGTGGCTGAAGAACACACGCCCCGAGTACGGGGCAAGACGGCGGAGGTGTCATCTGACGATGGACGCGGCGGAGATCCGCAAGTACGGCGTGGAGCCCGATTTCGAGCAGTACACGTACGAAGAGAACGCGTGCTCGTGGTGCGGCCAACCGGTTCTCATCATCCAGTCCAAGGAGCGGTTGCCCGGCTACCGGACGGCGGCCACCGCCTGCGAGAACTGCATGTCCAAGATGACCAAGCGCACCCGGGCCAAGGAGTTCCGCTGGGTCTTCCTGCCCGGCTGGCGGCCGGCGTAGACACCGTTGCGGGCCCTCGCTCAGGCGGTCCCGCCGCTGAGCGCCGCGATGGTCTCCGCCGGGATTCGCACCGGCTCCCGGGGGATGCGGGCGAGGTCGAAGACGGGGATCAGCTCCTCCGGCCGGACGGGCTCCGGCTGGTCGACGAGGCCGCTGAGGTAGGCCAGGTGGCCCACCACCGTCTCCGGGGACGTGCCGGCGGCCCGGATGCCGGCCAGCGTCACCGCGCCGTGGCGCTTGGCCAGGCGCGCCCCGTCGGGTCCCAGGAGCAGCGGCAGGTGGCCGAACGCGGGCACCGGCCGGCCCAGGGCCCGGTACAGCAGGATCTGCCGCGGGGTGGAGTCCAGCAGGTCGCCGCCCCGCAGCACGTGGGTCACGCCCATCAGGGCGTCGTCCACCACCACCGCCAGCTGGTAGCCGATCACCCCGTCCGCCCGGAGCACCACGAAGTCGCCGCCGGCGCCGGGCGGAAACCGCTGCGGCCCGGCGATCAGGTCGGTGAAGGCGATCTCCTCGTCCGGCAGGGCGAAGCGGAGGGAGGGCGTCTTGCCGTCCGCCTCCCGGGCGCGGCGTTCCTCGGGGGTCAGCCTCCGGCAGGTGCCGGGATAGGCCGGCCCCTCGGAGGTGAGGCCGTGGGGCGCCGAGGCGATGGCCATCAGCTGCGCCCGGCTGCAGTAGCACGGGTACAGGCGTCCTTCCGCCTGCAGCCGGGCCAGGGCATCCCGGTAGAGCTCCTCCCGCTCGGACTGGCAGTAGGGCCCGTGGGGGCCACCGACGTCGGGCCCCTCGTCCCAGTCCAGCCCCAGCCAGCGCAGGTCGGCGATGGCCTGCTCGGCCAGGTGGGGCCTGGAGCGGGCCCTGTCGATGTCCTCGATCCGCAGGATGAACCGGCCGCCGGCCCGGCGCGCGTGGAGCCAGGCCAGCAGGGCGGTGCGGGCGTTGCCGAGATGGAGAGCCCCCGACGGGGTGGGGGCGAAGCGGCCGCAGAGCATGTTCGATCACCGGTCTACCTATTCGGCGTCCCGGACCGGCTTGCCCTGCCCGAGGGGGACAGGTTATTCTGTTCGGGAGCGCACCGGATTCCGTTCGGATCCAATCGACACACTGGAGGGAATGGCGGATGCAGAGTCGAGGCTGGAAGGCGGCCGCCGGCGCGCTGGCGTTGCTCCTGGTGCTGGCCGGGTGCGGCGGCCGCAGCCCGCAGGATGTGTACAACAACCGGTCGCCGGCAGGTCAGCAGGGCGGCGCCGGTCAGGGCGGTGCGGACCAGGCGGGCCACAAGCAGTGGGACAAGCCGCCGGAGATGATCATCGACCCCGCCAAGCGCTACACCGCGACCATGGAGACCAGCCTGGGCACGATGACGTTCGAGCTCTTCGCCGACGAGGTGCCCCAGACGGTCAACAACTTCGTGTTCCTGGCGCGGGAGGGCTTCTACGACGGGGTGACCTTCCATCGGATCATCAAGGATTTCATGATCCAGGGCGGCGATCCGACGGGCACCGGCACCGGCGGGCCCGGCTACACCATCCCGGACGAGTACCCGGTGACCCGGCCGTACCAGCGGGGCACCCTGGCCATGGCCCGCACGACGGCGCCCAACTCCGCGGGCAGCCAGTTCTTCATCTGCACGGGCCTCTCCTGCGGGGGCCTCGACCAGCAGCCGGTCTACGTGATCTTCGGCCAGCTGATCGAGGGGGATGACGTGCTGACCCAGCTGGAGTCGGTGGAGGTGCGGCAGGGGAACAGCTTCGACCCGGTGCCCTCCACTCCCGTGAATCCGCCCGTCATCCGGAAAGTGACCATTGCGGAGGAGTAGGCGGTGGTTCGGCCTGAGCCCCCGGAGGGCTGGGCGCGGTGGGTGGCGGAGGTGTACCGGCGGCTGCTGGAGGCGTTCGGCCCGCGCCACTGGTGGCCGTCCGCCCTGGAGCCCCCGCCGGCCAAGGCTCAGCCCTTCGAGATGATCGCCGGGGCCATCCTGGTGCAGAACGTGGCCTGGAGCAACGCAGCCAAGGCGGTGCGGGCCCTGGCGGAAGCGGGGCTGCTGGACGTGGCCGCGATGGACGCGGCCCCGGCTGAGGCGGTGGAGCCGCTGATCCGGCCCGCGGCCTACTTCCGGCAGAAGGCGCAGCGGTTGAAGGGGTTTGCCGCGCACGTGATGAACCGCTACGGCGGCGACCTCCCGGCGATGCTGCGCCGGCCCGCGGACGAGCTGAGGGCCGAGCTCCTGGCCTTGCCCGGGATCGGCCCCGAAACCGCGGACTGCATCCTCTGCTACGCCGCGGGCCGTCCCGTGATGGCCATGGACGCCTATACCCGCCGGATCTTCGCCCGCCTGGGGGTCTTCGCGCCGGATGCCCGGTACGAGGCGATGCAGGCGTTCTTCCACGGCTGGACCCCGGCCGACGCTCAGCTGCGGGGCGAGTACCACGCGCTGATCGACACCCTGGGCAACCGGCTCTGCCTGAAGCGGAACCCGCGCTGCGGCCAGTGCCCGCTGGCGGACCTGTGTCCCCGGGTGGGGGTCGTGGAGGAGGCGGGCGGCGCAGCCGGCCGGGCCCGAACCGTGGACGGGCGGGGAAGGGGGCCTTGCTGCGAGGCGGGGCGACCTTGACTGCCGCGTCCGCGTGCGCAGCGGGGCCTGGGAAACGGCGCGGAGGGGGAAGGGAGAGGGTCTCCGTGCGGATCGTCTTCAAGGACAAGAAGCACTCGTCGGGCACCATCCGGGACGGCGAGATCGTGCTGTACATCTCCAGCCGGCTCAGCCGGGCGGAGCAGGTCCGCCACATCGAGGAGCTCACCCGGAGGCTGACGCCCCGGCTGGAGCGGGCACGGCAGCTGCAGCTGACCGGCGCGGGGCCGCTGAGCCGGCTCACCCCGTCCCCGGTCACGGATGACGCCGCGCTGGCCCGCTGGGCCCGGGAGATCAACGACCGCTACTACGGCTTCCCCATGGGCCGGGTCCGGTTCCGTCGGCAGGAGTCCCGCTGGGGATCCTGCAGCGGCCGCACCCGCAACATCCAGATCAGCCACCGGCTGCGGGGCGGGCCCCACGAGCTCCTGGAGTACGTCCTCGTCCACGAGATCGCCCACCTGGGGGAGCTGAACCACAGCCCCCGGTTCTGGGCCCTGGTGGAGCGGGCGTGCCCCGACTGGCGGGAGCGGCGCCGGCTGCTGCGCTGGTACGGCGAATACCTGCGGGCCGTGGGAACCCCGCCCGATTCGGATCCGTGAAAATCCCGGCAGTGATGGCGGCAGAGAGGGGGCATCTGGCGTGGGCGCAGTGATCGAGGTCAGGGGGCTGCGCAAGGAGTTCAAGGTGGCCCGGCGCAAGGAGGGCCCCTTCGCGGCCCTGCGCACGCTCTTCTCCCGGGAGTTTGACACCCGCGTGGCGGTCGACGACGTCTCCTTCACCATCGAGCGGGGCGAACTGGTGGGCTACATCGGGCCCAACGGCGCGGGCAAGTCGACGACGATCAAGATGCTGACCGGCATCCTGGTGCCGACCGCCGGCGAGGTGCGGGTGAGGGGGGTCGTGCCCTACCTGCGCCGGGTGGAGAACGCCCGGCAGATCGGGGCGGTGTTCGGCCAGCGGACGCAGCTGTGGTGGGACCTGCCCACCGTCGAGTCCTTCGAGCTGCTCCGGCACATCTATAAGGTGCCCCGGGAGCGGTACCGGCAGAACATGGACCTGTTCCGGGATCTGCTCGGCCTGGACGAGTTCCTGAACACCCCCGTCCGCCAGCTATCGCTGGGGCAGCGCATGCGGGCCGACCTGGCCGCGGCGCTGCTGCACGACCCGGAGATCGTCTACCTGGACGAGCCGACCATCGGCCTGGACGTGGTGGCCAAGGAGCGGATCCGGGACTTCATCCGGACCATCAACCGGGAGCGGGGCGTGACGGTCATCCTGACCACCCACGACATGCAGGACATCGAAAAGATCTGCGAGCGGATGATCCTGATCGACCACGGCCGGGTCATCTACGACGGGCCCGTGGCGCAGATCAAGGAGCGGTTCGGCAAGCACCGGACCCTGGTCGTGGACCTGGAGCCCAACGGCCCGGTGGTGGACGTCGCGGTGGAGGGGGCCGAGCTGGTGCGGCGGGACGGCCACCGCATCTGGCTCCGGTTCAACCGGGACGAGCTCTCCGCGAGCGAGCTGATCGCCCGGGTCTCGGCCCGCTGCGCCATCCGGGACCTCACCGTGGAGGAGCCGGAGATCGAGGGCATCATCGCCCGCATCTACCAGGAGGGGATCTAGCGGGGGATCCGGAAGGCATACAAGAGGACCGCCGGCGTTGCCGTGCCGGCGGTCCTTTGTTGTTCAGAACGGGTTGCAGGCGACGCTGTCCACGGCCGGAATCTGCTCCGGCGAGTTGCAGACAGGCCGGTAGAACTCGTACAGGCTGCGGAGGCAGCCCTGCCGCTCCGTCTCGTCGGTCACCACGGCATAGGAGTAGGCCACCTCATCGGTCTCGATCCGGGCCTTCGCACATGCGTTGATGCCCGCGGCCTGCGGATCGCCCTCCACGATGGTGCCCAGGTAGGCCAGCAGCACGCTGTACAGGTTCTGGGCCTGGCCCACGTAGAAGACCTCCCACTCGCCGCTCTTCCGGCGGGCATGCAGCTTGAACACGCCCGGCTTCTGCGGCACGTCCACGATGTCCAGGGGATGGGCGAACCGGCCGCCCTTCCAGTCAAGGCCCAGGATGGTCATCCACGCCACGGGTCGCTCCCCTTTCAGTCAGTACTAAAGTGCAACGATGTTACGTACCATCGGTCAACTATCGTAGCACATCGGCGCCATGCCGTCCAGCGCCCAAATGCGGCGGGCCGGTCTCTGGGCAGGGGCGCGGCGAGTCCGCCGCATCCCCCGGCTGCGCTGCCCGTCCGACCGTGGTAAGGCTTGGCGGCAGGAAGCGGGGGCCGCTTCGCCGAATCAGGCCAGAGCGCGTTGTATCGCATATACGCTATTCATATATTTGAAATAAGGAGTTATGGCAGTGAAGCGCTTTCTGCTCATCCCCCTGCTGATCGTCGCGCTGGTGGGCTGCACTGCGCTGTCGGCCGGCCCGTCGGACGCCGAGCCCGGTCCCGGGGCACCGCCTGCGGGCGGTCCGGGCGCGGGACCGCAGAACGGCGGCACGGACCCGGGGCTGCAGAACGGCGGCGCGCAGGATGGCGGGCAGGGGGCCGGGAACGGCGCCGGCGATCACCCCGGGAGCGGCTCTGCAGGCGGTCCCGACGATGCGTCGGGCAGCAGCCCCGGCAGCGGCGCGGGAACCGGCGGGGGGGACGGCACCGTAACCATCACCTTCGTCGGCGACATCATGCTGGACCGCCTGCCGGGTGATTACCTGGCCCGGGGGGAGGACCCGTTCGCCGGCGTGGCGGACGCCCTGACCGGCGCGGACCTCACCGTCGGAAACCTGGAGTGCGTCGTGTCCACGGTCGGCGAGCCGGTCCCCAAGTGGTTCAACTTCCGGTGCCATCCCCGGGTGGTCCCGGTGCTGGCGCGGTACTTCGACGCCGTCTCGGTGGCCAACAACCACTCCGGCGATTACGGCAAGGAGGCCTTCGCCGAGCAGCTGCGGCTGCTCACCGAGGGCGGGGTGCCCTACTTCGGCGGCGGCATGAACGACGAGGAGGCCCACCGGCCGCTGATCCTGGAGCGGAACGGGCTCCGAATCGCCCTCCTCGGCTACAACAACGTCGAGCTGCGCAGCTACGCGGCGGGGCCGGACACGCCCGGGCTGGCCTGGATCGAACTGGACCGGCTCGCCGCGGACGTGCGGGCGGCGCGGGCCGAGGCGGACATCGTGGTGGTCTACCCGCACTGGGGCTACGACTACATGTTCTGGCACGCCGAGGACCAGGCCGAGATCGCCCGGGTGGCCATCGACAACGGCGCGGACCTGGTGGTGGGCAACCACCCCCACGTGACGCAGCCGGTGGAGATCTACAAGGATCGGCTGATCGCCTACAGCCTCGGCAACTTCGTCTTCGACGACTTCGTGGACGTGGGCCCGGACCTGGACGAGCCGTCCCGCACCAGCTGGGTCCTGACGGTGACGATCGGCAAGGACGGGATCCGACGCTGGGAGACCCGGGTGGCCCGCACCGACGACCGGGGCTTCCCCCAGTGGCTGGAAGGCGTCGCGTCGCCCTGCAGCGACGGTGCGCCGGAGGACGGCTACATGTGCTACCCTTAGTGCATGCACGGGAAGAGTGACGGGCTGCAGTCGCCTTTGCGGCGGCTGCAGCCCGTTGCGTACGACGGGGTAGACTAGCCTCCGGATCAAGGAGGCGATTCGGATGAGGCGAAACGAGATCCTGGAGCGGCTCCGGGAGTTGTACCATCAGGCGCACGAGACTTTGGAGCGGGCGGAGCACCTGCCGGAGCGGCTGCCCCTCGACGTTCAGCCGCAGTCCCTGAACTACGACCGGGACCTCTCCCGGATTCAGGGGGAGTACAACCGCCTGGTGGGGCTGGCGCAGGCCGAAGGCCTGCTGTCGGCGTCCGACCTGGAGGCGCAGGGACTGCCGGAGCGGATGGGCGACTGACCGCGCCACGCCTCCAGGGCTGCCCGGATCACCGCGTGGGCCAGTCGGCCGGTCGCGTCACCCTCGTCCCGGTCGGGGTGGAACTCCACCACGTCCAGCGCGAGGAGGTTCCGTCCGCGGACGATGTCGGCCACCAGCGACACCGCCTCGTCCCGGGTAAAGCCGCCGGGAACGGGCGTCATGGTGCCGGGGGCCTCGGCCGGGTCCACGGAGTCGATGTCAAACGAGACGAAGACGTTGGGCCTCAGGCCGGCGAGCAGTTCCGCACGCCGGGCGCGCACCTCGGCCGGGGAGACCACCTCGACCCGCGCCTCGGAGAGGAGTCGCCGTTCGCCGGGGTCCAGGTCCCGGATGCCCCAGAGCCGGAGCCGGTCCGGGCGGATGACCCCGTCCATCGCATCGGGAAGGAGTCCGGTCGCGAGGGCGAGGACCATCCCGTGGGGATTGCCGGACGGCGACGTCTCAACGGTGTTGAAGTCGCCGTGGGCGTCGACCCACACGACGTCGAAATCGTACCCCAGGGCCGCGAGCGCCATGATGGTGCCCAGCGACGTGGAATGGTCGCCCCCGATGGTGAACAGCAGGTCGCCGGGACGAGCGACACGCTGCCAGTGCTGCTGCTGCCGGCGGGCGGCCTCCACCACCTTGGCGATGCGCACGGGCACGGGATCCGACCGCAGCCCGGGCGGCACCGCCATGTCGCCGTGGTCGATCACCCGGCTGTCGAGCTGCCCCAGGAAGTCCAGCAGCCCCGTAGCCCGCAGGGCCTCCGGGGCGTGCCGTACGGCGTGGCGCGGCAGCCCCAGCGTGGTGGGGAAACCGAGTACATGGATGGTCATCGCGTCTGTCTGCCCCCAATGTTGGGAAGAGTCTATGCAATGCAGTATATGCACTTGTGCATATTCGGGTTCACCGGGCGCGATTCCTTCCCGTTCGTTTATGAAATCGCATCTGCGGCCAAGATAGGGGCGGGAGGGAGCCATATGCAGAAGAAGACGAAATCCCCGACCGCCAAGGGGCGGCAGAAGAAGCCGAAGGAACTGACCCCGCTGGACCGGCTGAAGCTGGAGATCGCCCAGGAACTGGGGCTGGCCGAGAAGATCGCCCGGTCCGGATGGGCCGAGCTGACCGCGGCGGAGTCCGGGCGGCTCGGCGGCATCCTGAACCGGCGGCTGAAGGAGCTGAAGCTGGCCATCGGTCCCAAGGGAACCCTCATCCCTACGGCGAAATCCTAGGTGAAACGTCCCCCTGGAAGCGGCCATCCAGGGGGGCATGTTTTCGTGCGGGGCCCCTCCCTACCGGCCGGGGGGCGTGCCGAGGGCAGCCGCGCGCAGCTCTGCGTGCCGGAAACAGTCCACCAGGTGGTCGTTCACCATGCCGACGGCCTGCATGTAGGCGTAGCAGATGGTGGGACCCACGAAGGTGAACCCCCGGCGCCGGAGGTCGCGGCTCATCGCCACGGACTCCGGGCTGGTGGCGGGTACCTCCGCGGGCGTCCGCCAGTGGTTGATCCGAGGTTCCCCATCGACGAAGCCCCAGATGTACGCGGCGAAGCTGCCGAACTGCTCCCGGACGGCGAGGAAGGCCCGGGCGTTCTGGACCGCTGCCTCGATCTTGCGCCGGTTGCGGATGATGGACCCGTCCGCGAGAAGGGCCGCGATCTCCTCCGGGCCGAAGCGCGCCACCCGTTCCGGATCGAAGTCGGCGAAGGCCCGGCGGTACCCCTCCCGCCGCTGCAGGATGGTCACCCAGCTGAGGCCGGCCTGCGCGGACTCCAGCACCAGGTACTCGAACAGGGTCCGGTCGTCGCGGGCGGGCACGCCCCATTCGTCGTCGTGGTAGGCGATGAGGAGCGGGGTGCTGGCCCAGCTGCACCGGTGTCGGGTCATCGGAAACACTCCTCTCTCCGATGGTGGCGGGCAGCGGCTGGCCGGGAGGGCTCTGTCCGCCCGGGGATCCGGCAGCCGGCTGCCCCGGATGATCCCAGGTCATCCTCTGGATGGGCTGGATATATTCGCCAGGCCACAATCGAACTCCTGCTCGTATCGGGGAATATTTGTTCCCCTTTCCGCGGCCGGGGCCGACCTCCTCTCCTCGGCGTCCCCCTGCCGGCGAGGTCCACCGGTTCCGCCGCGCACTACTCCACGTAGATCATCTTGCGCGTCATGCCGCCGTCCACCACCAGCTGCTGGCCGGTGATGAACCCGGACTGGTCCGGGTCCGCCAGGAAGAGCGCCGCCGCGGCGATGTCCTCCGGCCGCCCGACCCGGCCCACCGGGTGCTGGGCGTGGTCCTCCGGCCGGAGTTCCTCGCCGGTGACGTCAATCCACCCCGGCAGGATGGCGTTCACCCGCACCGCGGGGCCCAGCGTCATGGCCAGGGCGTGGGTCAGGGCGAGGATGCCGCCCTTGCTGGCGGAGTACGCCTCGGTGTTGGGCTCGGACTGCAGCGCCCGGGTGGAGGCGATGTTGATGATCGCCGCCTGGCCCGCGGCCCGCAGCAGCGGCGCAGCGAACCGGGACATGAGGTAGGTTCCCCGCAGGTTGACCGCGATGACCCGGTCGAAGAGGGCCACCGGGGTGGACTCCAGGTCGCCGAACTGGGAGATGCCGGCGTTGTTCACCAGCACGTGCAGCGCCGGGCCCACGTGCTCCAGGAACCGCCGCACGTCCTCTTCTTGGGCGACGTCGCAGCGGTGCATCTCGACCCCCTCGACCGGCAGCGGATCGATGTCCGCCCCCAGCACCCTGGCGCCCCGCCGGGCGAACGCCAGGGCGATGGCCCGCCCGATGCCCCGGGCGGCGCCGGTCACGGCCACGACCTTGCCTGCAAACGTCTTCTCCATTCGTCTCTCATCCTTTCGTCCTGAGGTCCGGCCGGAGGCCACCCCGGTGATCGTGTGCCCGACGGCAGGGGCCTCCCGGCCTGCTCGTGTGCTGCTGAGCCCTTCGCAAACTGCCCCTTCGACACCTTCGTCCATAGGGATGATGAAGGGTTGAAGGGAGTGGCAGCCTGTGGGCCGGCTCCACAGAGTCGTCGTCCCCGTTCTCACCCTGGTTCTGCTGCTGACCGCCGCCGGGACGGAGGCGGCGCCGCTGGCGTGGCAGACGGTGCCGACCCCCTTCGAGGGGAGCAGCAGATGAGTCTCGCCTACGGTGCGGGCAGGTTCGTCGCCTGTGCGGACGGAGGTCTGTCTGCCTCCACGGACGGCTTGACGTGGACCCCCGTCCCGTTGGACGCGCGCTACTGGCATATTGACCTCTCGTGTACCGGGAAGGAGTTCGTGGCCACCGGGTGCATCACGAGCAGAACCTGTGAGGTCATCCTTACGTCGGCCGACGGCGTCTCCCGGTATCAGCGTGTCGGGTTGGCGGCGTTCGACCAGGTCGCCTACGGGAACGGGCGCTATGTCCTGAGCTTTGGCAATGCGGCCTGGACCTGGTCGTCCGCTGACCTGACCAACTGGACGACCGTCAACACGCTCCTGTTCCTCGCCCTCACCTTTGACCAGGGGATGTTCGTCGCGGCCGACGCGGACGAGGGCACGATCCGGACGTCGGCTGACGGCGTGGAATGGACCGAAGTGTTCCATCCGGACCAGCCGGTGTACATCAGCGATCTCGCCTACGGCGGCGGCCGGTTCGTGGCCGTGGGCGGGACGAACTCCGGCCCCCGGCGGGCCGTGGTCCTGACCTCCGGCGACGGGCGGCAGTGGAGCCTCCAGGTGCAGGAGGAGGCGGAGGGGCTGGTGCGGGTCGTGTACGGTGCCGGGCGCTTCGTCGCCAACAGCGAGGCTGCGCTGGCGGTATCCGAAGACGGCACCGGATGTCGGGTTCAGGTTTTGCGCGGAGACGAGGTCCGTGCGCGCAGAATCTGAAGCTGACCAGGGTGGTTGGGTTCAGGTTTTGCGCGAACGACAGGTCGTGACGCGCAAAATCTGCAGGGGGTCGTGGGGGTCGGGCGCAGGTTTTGCGCGGAGACGAGGTCCGTGCGCGCAGAATCTGAAGCTGACCAGGGCGGTTGGGTTCAGGTTTTGCGCGAACGGCAGGTCGTGACGCGCAAAATCTGCAGGGGGTCGTGGGGGTCGGGCGCAGGTTTTGCGCGGAGACGAGGTCCGTGCGCGCAGAATCTGAAGCTGACCAGGGCGGTTGGGTTCAGGTTTTGCGCGAACGACAGGTCGTGACGCGCAGAATCTGCAGGGGGTCGTGGGGGTCGGGCGCAGGTTCTGCGCGGACACCCATGCCTGACACGCCGAGCATCCCCCCACCGGGGCGGGCCGTGCGGCCTGCCACCCCTCGCCCCGGCGTCGCACACCTGGTATGACGCCCGGCCTGGGTACCGGGTTGCAGACCAACGTACATGGAGAAACCTGATGATACATACGGGGCACCCCGCAGGAGCCGGGGTGCCCCGTTCACTACCGTTCATTCTTCGCCTTCGGATCAAAGTAGTCCCGCAGCCCGTCGCCCACCAGGTTCACCGAGAGCACGGCCAGCATCACGAACAGCCCGGGGAAGACCGCCAGCCACCAGGCTTCCGGCAGGTACTGCCGGCCGGAGGCCAGCATCTCGCCCCAGTCGGAGGTGGGCGGCTGGGTGCCGAGCCCCAGGAAGGAGAGGGAGGCGGTGGTGAGGATCGCCGAGCCCACCGAGAGCGTCGCCTGCACCAGCAGCGGGCTCAGGATGTTGGGCAGCAGGTGGCGCAGGAGGACGCGCCTGTGGGTGGCGCCCATCGCCTGCGCGGCCACCACGAAGTCCCGCTCCCGGAGGGCGAGCACCTGCCCGCGCACCAGCCGGGCGTATCCCGGCAGCGAGACCACGGCGACGGCCAGCATGGCGTTGAGCAGGCCGGGGCCCAGCGTGCCCACGATGGCCAGGGCCAGGAAGATCATCGGGAAGGCGAGCAGCACGTCCAGGAGCCGCATGAGCACCTGGTCCCACCAGCCGCCCATATACCCGGCCACCAGGCCGATCAGGGTGCCGACGCTGGCGCCGATCAGCACCGGCACGACCCCGGCCACCAGGCTCACCCGGCCGCCGTAGAGCGCGCGGGAGAGCAGGTCGCGGCCGAACTCGTCGGTGCCGAAGGGGTGCTCGGCCGAGGGCGGCTGCAGCCGGATCTTCCAGTCCTGCAGGTTCGGGTCGTAGGGGGCCAGGTGCGGAGCCAACAGGGCCGAGAGCACGAGCAGGAGGAACACCACCAGCCCGGCCACGGCCAACCGGTTGCGCGCGAAGCGCCGCCAACTAGTCATAGCGTATCCGCGGGTCCAGCCCCGCGTAGCCCAGATCGACGATCAGGTTGACCAGGCTGAAGACCACCGCCACAAACAGGATGGTCCCCTGGATCAGCGGCAGGTCCCGGCCCTTGATGGCGTCCACCGTCAGCCGGCCGATCCCCGGCAGGCTGAAGACCGATTCCACCACCACGGCTCCGCCCAGCAGGCTGCCGAACTCCAGGCCCAGGGTGGTGAGAACCGGGATGAAGGCGTTGCGCAGGGCGTGCCGGAACACCACCCGCCGCTCCGCCACGCCCTTGGCCCGGGCGGTGCGGACGTAGTCCTCCCGCAGGGCGTCGATCAGCGAGGAGCGGGTCATGCGGGCGATGAAGGCGATGGAGGCGAGGGCCACCGTGGCCGCCGGCAGCACCATGTGCCGCCAGGTGCCGGTGCCCGAGGGCGGCAGGATCCGCAGCTTCAGGGCGAAGAGCTGCATCAGCATGATGCCCACCCAGAAGGTGGGCATGCTGACCCCGAGGAGCGCGATCAGCATCACCAGGTGGTCTGCCCATCGGTTCCGCCGGACCGCCCCGACGACGCCCAGAGGAACCCCCACCAGCGCGGCCACGGTGAGGGAGATCACCGTGAGCCGCAGCGTGGTGGGGAAGCGGGCCGCGATCTCGCCGGCCACCGGCCGGTCGCCCCGGAAAGTGCGGCCCAGGTCGCCCTGCACCGCCTTGCCGAGGAAGCTCAGGTACTGTTCATACCAGGGGCGGTCAAGCCCCAGCTGGTGCCGCAGCCGTTCGATGTCCTCCACCGAGAGCCCCTGCGCCTCCTGCCCCAGGATGGCCCGGACAGGGTCGCCGGGGGTGAGGTAGAAGAGGAGGAAGACCAGCAGGGTTACCCCGAACAGCACGGGCAGCATCAGCAGGAGCCGGCGCGCGGCATAGCGCACCATGGGCGCTACTTCACCTCGGCCTTGCGCAGATCGAGGTTGATCGCGGCGAAGGGATACACCTCGCCCTGCAGCCGGTCGTTCTTGGCGTAGGAGGAGAGCGGGTAGTACAGGTTCAGGTAAGGCAGGTCCTTCATGACCTGCTCCTGGATCTGCCGGTACAGCGCCTGCCGCTGGGCGTCGTCGGCGGTCCGCCGGGCCTCGGTCAGCCACTCATCCACCTGCGGGTTGGCGTAGAACGCCTTGTTGTCGGCGCCGTGCTGGCCGGAGTGGAGCAGGGCCCACAGGGTGTAGTCGGCGTCCATGGTCACCGTGCCCCAGGAGGTGAGCCAGAGGCCGTGGTCATCCTTGGCGATGGCCTCCGTGAAGGCGCCGTAGTCGGTGATGACCACCTCGAGGTCGATGCCGATCTGGCTGAGCTGCGCCTGGATCGCCTGGGCGATCTGCTGGTTCTCGGCGCCCTCGTAGGTGTTGAGGGTCAGCTTCAGCGGGGTGGTCACGCCGGCCTGGGCCAGCAGCGCCCTGGCGCCTTCGGGGTCGTACTCGGGGCCGGTCAGGTCCGGTACGGAGCCGAAGACGGTGGGCGGCACCAGGGAGTTGCCGAACTGGGCCATGCCCTGCCGCAGGGTGTCGACGATGCCCTGCCGGTCGATGGCCATGGCGATGGCCTGCCGCACCTCAGGCTGGGCGAGGGGGCCGGCCTTCATGTTGAAGCCCAGGAACATGGAGCCCCAGCCCAGGAACCGGGTGGCGGAGAGCTGCGGGTCGCTGTCGATCTCGTTGAACCGCTCAGGCTGCACGCCGCTGATCAGGTCGACGGTGCCGGCCTTCAGCTCGGTGAGCTGGGTACCGGCCTCGGGGATGATCCGCAGGACCACCCGATCCAGCTTGGGCTTGCCGCCCCAGTAGTCGGGGTTGGCCTTCAGGGTGACGGAGTCGCCGGCCTTCCAGTCCTCCAGCAGGAACGGGCCGGTGCCCGCCGGCTGCTTGGAGAGGTCGCCGGAGGTGGCCGCCGTCGGGCTCACGATGGCGGTGACGGGGTGGGAGAGGTGGGCCAGGAGCGGGGTGAAGGGCGTGCTGGTGCGGATGTGCACGGTGTGGTCATCGACGACGGTGATCTCCTCGATCATGCCCACGATGAACGCGCCGGGGCCCTTGGTCTCCGGGTCGGCCAGCCGCTCCAGGCTGAACTTGACCGCCTCGGCGTTCAGCGGCGTGCCGTCGCTGAACTTCACGCCCTCCCGGAGCTTGAACTCCCAGGTGGTCTCGTCGACGGGAGCCCACTCGGTGGCCAGGCGGGGCTGCAGCGTGCCGTCCGCCGCCCGGTAGAGCAGCGTCTCATAGATCTGGTTGGTCACGGTGAAGACCAGGCCATTGAAGCTCTTGTGCGGGTCCAGGGTCGCCGGGTCGCCGCTGTGGGCGATGGTGATGACCTGCTCCTTCGGGGCCGTCTGCCCGCCGGTCTGCTGGTTCGGGGTCTGGTTCTGGTTGTTGGCGCCGCCGCCGCAGGCGGAAAGCACAGCCAGGGCGAGCGCCAGCAGGAGCGGAAGCACTCTCTTCTTCATGCGATGGCACCTCGCTTGGGTTCTGTTACTGGGGTTCAAGCGGGCGGGCGGAGTACTCCGAGCAGGCTGATTTGAGCCGTAGGGAATTTCCGCCTCCCAACAAGAACCATTATGACGTACAACCTGGGAAATTTCCATACCCGACGGGACGGAATGGTCGTTTCTGCACGACAGTCGGCCCGTCCCGGTCGTTCCGGTCCGCCTGCCCTCATCTTCCCTCAGTCTTCCCGCGGCGCCCCGATCTTCTGCAAAGCGGCGTCCGCGCGGCCGGCCCATCGTCCGGCATTCCTGAGCGAACCGCCAGCCGTCTGCCTCCGACCCACCGGCGGCGCAACGGATGGGGCAAGGACGCGTTGTGAATGGTATATAATAATCGCGCTCATCAGGCAGACGGGGGAGGCGGAGCCGTGGTCTACCGGGAGAAGAGCTTCTGGCTGGAGACGGCGGGGGAGTACCGGGAGCAGCCGCCCCTGGAGGGCGAGCGGACGGCGGACGTTTGCGTCGTCGGTGGGGGGTTCACCGGGGTCTCGGCCGCGCTGCACCTGAAAGAAAAAGCGCCCGGCCTGCGGGTGCTGGTGCTGGAGTCGGAGGTGGTGGGGTTCGGCGCCAGTGGCCGCAACGCGGGGTTCTGCATGACCCTGTTCGGCCTGGCGCCGGAGGTGACCCGCTGGCGGTTCGGCGCCGCCCGGCTCCGGGAGGCGGACGCGTACATGCTGCGGGCCGTGGACCTGGTCCGGCGCCGGGTAGCCGAGCACGGAATCGACTGCGACTTCGAGGAGACCGGCCTGCTCACCGTGGCCACCAACCCGGCGCAGCGGTTCCGCCTGCTCCGGGAGATGGAGCTGGAGCGGAAGATCGGCCTCCATGAGACGGAGTGGCTGGAGGCCGACGCCGTGCAGGCGCAGGTCCGCTCGCCGCTTTTCTGCGGCGGCCGGTTCGACCGGCACTGCGCCCTCCTGAACCCGGCCAAGCTGGTCCGGGGCCTGGCCCGGGCGGCCGAGGAGGCGGGGGCCGAGATCTGCGAGCGCTCGCCGGTGGTGGAGGTGGTTCCCGGGTCCCGCGTGCGACTGCGCACCCCGCGGGGGACGGTGACCGCGGAGAAGGTCATCTTCGCCACCAACGCCTACTCGGCCCGGCTCCGGCCCCTGCGTTTCCGGCAGTTGCCGGTCCACACGTACATCGTCCTGACCGAGCCCCTTGCGCCGGAGCAGCTTTCCGCCGTGGGCTGGCAGGGGCGGCAGGGCATCGAGGACGGCCGCAACCTCATCCACTACTTCCGGCTCACCCGGGACAACCGGCTGCTCATGGGCGGCAACGATGCCTTCTACTACTACGGCAGCGCCGACGACCGCGACCGCAGCGGGGCCATGCAGCAGCGGCTGCAGGAAGCCGTAAAGCGGATCTTCCCGATGCTCTCGGGGATCCGCTTCACGCACCACTGGGGCGGGCCGATCTCGGCCACCCTGGACCTGGCGCCGCTGATCGGCCGCATCGGCCCCAACATGTTCTACAGCGTCGGCTGCATGGGCCACGGCGTCGCGCTCTGCAACCTGAACGGCGCGACCCTGGCGGACCTGGCCCTGGAGCGGCAGACCGACCTGACCGAGGTCTTCTTCGTGGACCGGCGGGCGCTGCCGGTGCCGCCGGAGCCGCTGCGGTTTGCCGTGGCCGGGGCCCTGCTGACCGCAATGCGGCTGCAGGACCGGTGGCACGAGCGGGGCAGCCGGCGGTCCGGCTAGGCGGCTAGAAGGTATCGAAGTGAATCGAGCCCGCGTTGGCCTCCAGCCGCACCGGGTACGTGCCCGCGCCGAGGATCTGCGTGGTGGCGCGGGCCGGGCCGGTCCCACCGGCGGCCCCCAGGCCGGTGATGGTGCCCGAGCGGGTGGTGGCGGTGACGGTCACGTCGGACTCGGCGGGCACGGTGAGGCTTATGGTGCCGGCGCGGGTGCGCAGGACCACGGGTCCCGCCGGGGGATGCTCCATGCGGGCGTGGACGGAGCCGGTGCGGGTCTCGGCGGTGAGGCTGGGGCCGCGGTGCTCCTCCACGTTGATGACGCCGGTACCGGTCCGGATGGTCAGGTCGCCCTCCACCGCCCGGGCGGTGACGGGCCCGGCGTTGGTCGAGGCGGTAACCGGACCGGAGAACGAGTCGACGTGCACGCGGCCGGAGCCGCTCTCGGCGTACAGCGTTCCGGAGCCGCCCTCCACGGTGATGCCGCCCGCGCGGGTGCGCAGGTCCAGACTGCCGTTGTAGCCCTCGACGGAGATGGCGCCCACCCCGGACTCCACCCGGACGTTCAGCCCCGCCGGGGCGTAGATCCGGTAGTGGGCGGTGAGCGTCCCCAGGCTGAGCCCGCTCTCGGGGTTTTCGTCCGGCCCCCGGCCGGTGACGCGGATCGTCCTGCCGCCCTCCACCTCCAGCCGGTACTCCCGGGCGGCCGCCGCGGTCCGGTTGGGCGGCACCAGGCCAAGGACGCCGTATTCGACCTCCACCCGCACCTCTTCCTCGTCGTAGGTGAGGAGGCTCACCCGCCCCACGTCGACGTCCACCAGCAGGGCTTCGGCGCCCGCCGCCGGCACCGACCGGGTGACGGTGTGGCTGGTCACCTCGGGGATCGGCGCGCTGTGCCAGCCGAATCCCGAGGTGGCGCGGATCACCGACGCCAGGGCCAGCGCCCCCGCCAGGAGCGCCGCGCCGCCGACCTCGATCCGGACAGGCCGGGGCTGGCCGGCCTGGCTGAGCAGGCCGCTGACGAGAAACTCCAGGCCGAAGCCGATGAGGAAGACGGGCCAGAGCCTGAGGAGCAGGTCGGTGAAGCGCGGGCCGGCCCCGGCCACGTTGTCGGCGAGCAGGGCCGCACCGGTGGCCACGAACCCGATGGCGACGGTGGCCCGTCCGACCCTGCGCGGGGTTGCGTCCATGCGGAATCCTCCTTTGCGTGCGTCTGCGCCCGGACCTTTCACCCGGTTGGACGTCGCACGCGCGGAGATCCCTTCATGGGTGCTCAGCGGGTGCCCCAGACGACCAGCGCGATGCCGAGCAGCACCACCAACAGCCGCCCCGGTTCCAGCCGGCCGAGGCTGGCGGCCAGCCCGAGGGCGCTCACGGCGATGAAGACGGCGGGCCCCACCAGGCCGGCCAGCGCGTTCAGGCGGAGCATCGCCTTGGGATCGGCCATGCGCAGCAGCATCAGCGCGACGCAGACCTCGACGCAGGCTGAGAGCATCCGGGCCAGTCGCATCCCCCAGATCAGCCGTTCCTCCACCGGCACACCCTCCTAGTGCCCGCGCACCAGCGCCAGCAGGATCGCCGTAAACCCCGCGGCGGCCAGCGGGCCGACGGGGATGCCCTTGAAGAGCACCACGCCCAGAATCGTGCCCACCACCATGCCGACGATCACCTCGGGCTTCACCTGGAGCAATGTCACGCCGTAGCCGCTCAGCACCGCGGCGATGATCCCGCCGAGGATGGCCGCCAGCCCGGTCCACGACGTGAAGGACTGGCGGATCTCGGCCCAGCCCACCTCGCCGGTGGCGAAGGGCACGAGGACGGCGATCAGGAGGAAGATCAGCCCGGCCTCGAGCCCCCGCCGCTCCAGCAGCGGGAAGAAGCGCTCGAGGGCCAGGACGCGCAGGATCAGCACGACCCCGGCGGCGGTGACGATGAGCGCGTTGCGCGCGACCACCCCCAGGGCCATCAGGCTGAGGAGGATGACCTGATCGCCGGGCATGGACATCCCTCCCGATGCGATTCTATCCACCGCGCGCGGCAAAAATGCCGGGCGGGTGTCGCAGGCCCGCCGTTCGGGGACGATAAACGTGATCGTCTCAGGGAGGGATGTGCCGGTGGACCAGTCAAACGCGCCGGCGGCGCAGGCCGTGACGAACCTCTGGCTGCAGCTGGCGGCGCTCTGCACCGTGCCGCTGATCATGGTCCTGGGCAACTCGATGCTGATCCCGGTGCTGCCCGACATGGGCCGGGTGATGGGGCTCAGCAAGGCGACCACCGGGCTGGCCGTCACGGCGTTCTCGCTCTCCGCGGGCATCGCCATCGCCGTCGCCGGCTTCCTGGCGGACCGATACGGCCGGAAGCTGGTGGTGGTGCCCAGCCTGCTGGTCTACGGCCTGGGGGGCATTGTCTCCGGCCTGGCGGGCTGGCGGATGGGGCCCAACGGGTTTGCGGTGGTCATGGCCGGGCGGGTCATCCAGGGCATTGGCGCAGCGGGAACGGCCCCGGTGGCCATGGCCTTCGTCGGCGACCTGTTCCGGGGCGGCAGCCGGGTGACGGCCCTGGGCATCTTCGAGGCCTCCAACGGGCTGGGCAAGGTGATTTCACCGATCCTCGGGGCCCTGATCGGCCAGGTCCTGGTCTGGTGGGCCGTCTTCTTCGCGTACGCCGTCCTGGCCGTTCCCTTCGCCCTGGCGGTCTGGTTCCTTACCCGGGAACCGCCGCGGCGCAAGGCGCCGCCCGCGCGGGAGTACTTCGGCCAGGTGCTGACCATCTTCCGCCGGAAGGGGGTGGCGCTGATCGCCTGCTTCTGGGCGGGCACCGTGGCGCTGTTCGTGCTCTTCGGCGTCCTCTTGTTCCTGTCGGAGCACCTGGAGACCGTTCACGGCATCGACGGCGTGCCCAAGGGCGTCCGCATCATGTGGCCGGTGCTGGCCATGTCGGCCACGTCCTTCGCCGCGGGGCTCTTCCTGCAGCGGCGCGGGCAGCTCCTGAAGCCGGCGGTCGTCCTCGGCCTGGCCCTGGCCATCGCCGGCACCGTGCTCATCGCCTTCGTCCGGGCGGACTGGGCCTTCTACGCCGGCCTGGTCGTCGCCGGGATCGGTACGGGCCTGCAGCTGCCGGGCCTCAACAACCTGATCACCTCGTCGGCGCGGACGGAGCAGCGGGCGATGATCACCTCGGTGTACGGCGCCGTGCGCTTCATCGGCGTGGCCTTCGGGCCGCCGCTGTACGGCGCCCTGATGCGCAACGGCGAGGCACTGCCTTTCTGGTTCTCCGCCGGCGTGCTGGCCACGTCGCTGGCGGCGACGCTCTTCCTCATCCGGCCTGAGCGGCTCGTGGAGGCGGAGGACGAGGCGGGGGCGGAGGCGCAGGGCCCGGACCGGAGGGAGGGGGGAGGCGGCCGGGGCGAGGTGGCCATCCCGGCCTGGGAACCGCCGGCGAACCTGCCCCTGGGGACCCGGGCGCCGCTGCACTGACCGGCGGCTGTCCCAGGTTACAGGGAAGCGGGGGCCAGGGGGCGAATTCCTACGGAAAAGGCCAACCGTGGGGGGAGCCGCATGGACGTCGCCCTTGTGGCCGAACGCTGGGAGGAGAACCAGGAGCACCTGAAACAGCACCTGGGGGAGTCGACCTCGCAGCTGTTTGGCGCCCGCTGGGTCCTCATGCCCTCGGCACCGTATCCGCGCTACAACCACGTCGGCTGCATCCGGGTCGACGGCGACCAGGTGGAGGCGATGATCGCCGCGGCCCGCGCCTTCTTCTGGGAGCACGGGTTGCCCCACGTGGCCTTCCTGATCACCCCGGCGACCCGCCCGGCCGACCTGGCGGACCGCCTGCTGCGCGAGGGCTTCCGCACGGAGACCGTGCCGGTGATGGTCTGGGACGGCACGCCGCTGCCGGCGCCCCGCTCGCCGGATCTGCGGGTGGTGCGCATGCTGCCGGGCCAGTGGGAGCTGTTCTGGCAGGTCATGCGCCAGGTGTTCTTCCCCGGCGCCGACGGCGACTACCTGGCCGCCGGCCGGAAGGGCGTGGAGGTCGCCGACGCCCTGGGGGCCAGGCACTACGTGGCCTTCCTGGGCCAGCAGCCGGTGGGGGGCGGCACCCTCTACCCACACGCCCGCATGGGCGGCATCTACAACCTCTGCACCCTCCCGGCCTACCAACGCCGTGGAGTGGCGACCGCGGTGATCCGGACCTGCATCGCCGACGCCCTGGAGATGGGCTGCGAGCACGTGGCCCTGACGCCCACGGCGATGGGCCGCAGGCTGTACCTGCGGCTGGGCTTCCGCGACGCGTACGTGGAGCGGTACCTCTTCCAGCGCATCGGTCCGCTGGTTCCCGAGGCGGCCACCGGCCGCGGTTAAATCTACGCACAGGCAGGATGATCGCAATGATGAACGAGACGTTCTACCCACCCCGCCCCGCACGCTCCCAGGGCCTGAAAGGAATCAGCTTCGTCACGCTGGCCGGGCTGACGCTGGCCGTCCTCGCCCTCGCCAGCAGCATGCTTTCGGCCCTGAATATGCGGTACGAGGTCACGCCCGAGGCGCTGCGCATCCGCAGCGGCTTCAGCACGCGGGAGATCCCGCTGGACGAAGTGACGGGCGTCTGGCGGCCGGAGGCGCTGACCGGGGGCGTGCGCAAGTTCGGCACGTCCGTGCCCAACCTGCGCACGGGCCGCTGGCGCTTCAACGAGACCGGGGACATCACGCTCTACGCAACCCGGCTGGAAACGCTGGTGGTCGTGGACACCGCGGACGGCCGCTACGGCGTGACCCCGGAGAACCCCGACGCGTTCACGGACGCGCTGAGGTCGCGGCTGCCCGCCGGCTTCTCCCCCGCGGGCGGCTCGGGAACGGCCGCGGCCTCCATGCTCATTCCGCTTCTCCTGGTCGCTGTGGCCGTTCCGACGACGCTGTACGCCGTGGGCCTGCCGAGCCGCTTCCCGCAGACGCTGCGGTACGAGCTGGGGCCAGACGGGCTGACCATCCGCACCGGCTTCCGACCGGTGCAGGTGCGCTATGCCGACGTGGAGCGGGTGGAGGTGGCCTCGCCCAAGGGCTATCCGATCCGCATCTACGGTACCGCCGTGGGGAGCCTGCTGTGGGGCAAGTTCCGCTGGCCGGACGCCGGGCCCAATCTCTACCTTTACTGCACCCGGATGAAGCCGCTGGTCCTGCTCCGGCTGCGGGACGACCGGACGATCGGCATCACGCCGGAGGAGGACGAGCGGTTCGTGGCGGAGCTCAGGAAGCGGATGGGCTGAGGGCGGCAGGTGGAAGCAGAGCGTACGCTGTGAGGGAGTGAGAACAAGTGCAGGGACGGGTCGAGCTGCTGGGGCGGATGCGCGAGTTCGCCTGGAACCGGGAGGGCTGGTTCGTGCCCCTGGAGGAGGCCCTGCGGGGGCTGACGGCCAGGGAAGCGGCGTGGCGGCCTCTCGTCGGGGGGCTTACGATCTGGCAGATCCTGAACCACCTCAACTACTGGAATACGTACATGCTGCGCCGCATCACCGGTGTCTCGCCGGACACACCGGTGCTGGAGAACGAGGAGACCTTCGGATCCCAGGGGGATCCCAACGACGAGGACGGCTGGCATGCTCTTGTCGCGCAAACCCGGCAGATCGCCGAGGAGCTGCGCGCGGCGCTGGCTGACCTGTCCGAGTCGGACCTGGACCGGCCGCTGCCAAACATGGGTACCGTCGCCGACTCGCTGGCCGCGTGGGTGATGCACGACGCCTACCACACGGGGCAGATCATCCTGATCCGCAAGCTGCAGGGCGCCTGGCCGCCGGAAGGGTGATCCGGCGGGCCGGCGCCGCGCGGCCGGCCGGGGCCGACGGCCGCTGCCCCGCACACGTCCGGCTCATCCGCCTCATACCCTGCAGGGGAGAATGCGCGGGCCAGTGCCTGCGCAGCCAGAGTGGAGGAGGCCGGGCGTGAGTCAGGACGTGCGCGCATACGCAGGCGTGATCCGCGACCCCCTGCCGGGGCGGGCGCGCAAGCCCCGGAGCGTGGGGCTGACCATGGTCATCGACAAGGGGTTGGGCCTCGGTCCGACCCGTGCCCTGCTGGAGCTGGCGGGGGAGTACATCGACTTCATCAAGCTGGGCTTCGGCACGGCCGCCCTCTACCCGGAGCGGATCCTCCGGGAGAAGGTGGCCTTGATTCGCGGCTGCGGCGTGGAACCCTATCCGGGGGGGACGTTCCTCGAGGCGGCCCTGCTCCAGGGCCGGCTGGAAGCCTTCCTGGCCGCCACGTGGGACCTGGGCTTCCGCGCGGTGGAGGTCAGCGAGGGCACCATTGACCTCGACCACCGGGACCGGGAGCGCGCGATCCGCGCGGCCAGGAACATGGGCTTCACCGTCATCACCGAGGTGGGAAAGAAAGACGGTAGCCAGGAGCTTGACCCCGCGGCAGCGCTGTCCCGGATCGAGGCGGACCTGGCCGCGGGCGCCGCGAAGGTGATCGTGGAAGGCCGCGAGTCGGGGAAGGGCGTCGGCCTCTACGACCGTGAAGGCCGCCTGAAGCTGGGGCTCCTGGAGCGGCTGGTGGCCGGTCTGCCGGATCCCGGTGCGATCATCTGGGAGGCGCCCCTGAAGGCGCAGCAGGAGGAGTTGATCGCGCGCTTCGGCGTCAACGTGAACCTGGGCAACGTGCCGCCGGAGGAGGTGATCGCCCTGGAGGCGCTGCGCTGCGGCCTGCGGGGCGACACGCTGCGGTTGGCGATCGAAGGCGCGCGGCCGGCGGCCCGGTGAGCCAGGCGCCGTAGGGCGACCGGGAGCCCCGCACGGTCGATGAGGACCGCCGGCCAAGGCCGGCGGTCCTCACTCACCGTTATGCAGCTCGCAACCGGCCGCTCACCGCGGCTTCACCATGGCGTCGGGCGCGACCCACTCCGACTGGCCGTCCCGGTACAGGTCGCCGCCGTGGGCGTCGTGGATACAGATGGCGGGGAAGTCCTTCACCGTCAGCTTCCGGATCGCCTCGGGGCCCAGGTCCTCGTAGGCGACGACCTCGGCCGCCTCGATGCGCTTGGCCAGCAGCGCCCCGGCGCCGCCGGTGGCGGCCAGGTACAGGGCCCCGTTCTCCACCAGGGCGGACTTCACCTCGGGGCCCCGGTAGCCCTTGCCGATGACCGCCTTCACCCCCAGCTTCAGCATGGTCGGGGTGTACTTATCCATACGGTAGGAGGTGGTAGGCCCGGCGGAGCCGATCACCTGGCCGGGCTTCGGCGGGGTGGGGCCGACGTAGTAGATGACGGCGCCCTGCGGATCGAAGGGCAGCGGGCGCCCCGCCTCCAGATCCTCGACCATCCGCTTATGGGCCGCGTCGCGTGCCGTATAGATGGTTCCGGTGATATAGACCTCATCGCCGGAGCGGATCGCCTTCGCCTGCTCCGGGGAAATCGGCGTGGTGACGTAATGCTTGGCCATTACAGCACCACCTCCTTGTGCCGGTGGGCGTGGCAGTCGATGTTGACGGCGACCGGCAGGGCGGTGATGTGGCAGGGCATGGTCTCGATGTGCACGGCGAACGCCGTCACCCTGCCGCCCAGGCCCATCGGGCCGATGCCCAGCTTGTTGATCTCCGCCAGCAGCTCCTGCTCCCGGGCCGCCCACGCGGGGTCGGGGTTGGGCTCGCCCACGGGCCGCAGCAGCGCCTTCTTGGCCAACAGGGCGACCTTGTCGAAGTTGCCGCCGATGCCCACGCCGACCAGGACCGGCGGGCAGGCGTTGGGGCCGGCGGCCGCCACGGCCTCGACGATGAACCGCTTCGCCCCCTCCCAGCCTGCCGAGGGCGGGAGCATCTTCAACTGGCCCATGTTCTCGGCGCCGCCGCCCTTGGTGGCCACCCGGATGCGGAGCCTGTCCCCGGGGACGATGTCGGTGTAGATGAACGCGGGAGTGTTGTCGCCGGTGTTCTTGCGCCGCAGCGGGTCGTCGACGATGGATTTGCGCAGGTAGCCGTCGGTGTAGCCCTTGCGCACGCCCCGGTTCACGGCCTCGTACAGGTCGCCGCCCACCACGTGCAGGTCCTGTCCCACCTCGAGAAAGACCAGCGCGTTCCCGGTATCCTGGCACATCGGTACCCGTTCGTTGCGGGCCAGATCCGCGTTCTCCACCAGCTGCTCGAGCACGGCCCGCCCCGCCGCCGACTGCTCGTCGCAGCGGGCCTTCTCCAGCGCGGCGGCGACGTCCGGCTCGAGGACGTAGTTGGCCTCCATGACCAGGTTGGAGACCGCCTCCGCCACCTGGTCCACGTGGAGCTCGCGCACGATGATACCCCCCTCCGGTTACTTCAGCAGGCCCATCTTGTACGCCATCGCAGCCTTCTTCAGCTTCTGGATTGCCTCGGTGGGGTTGATGTGCTTCGGACAGGCCTCCACGCAGTTGAAGATCGTGTGGCAGCGGAACACGCCGTACTCGGAGGCGACGATCTCCAGCCGCTCCCGCTTGGCGGTGTCGCGCGTGTCGTGGAAGAACCGGGAGGCCCAGACCAGGGCGTGCGGCCCCAGGTACTCCTCGTTGTTGGCGCCGCTCGGGCACGAGGAGAAGCAGGCGCCGCAGAGGATGCAGTCGATCTCCATGTTGTACTTCGCCCGGTCCTCCGGGCTCTGCAGCCGCTCCCGCTCGGGGGGCGGATTGTCGTTGATCAGCCACGGCTTGACCCGGGCGTAGTTCTCCCAGAACTTGGTCTGGTCCACCACCAGGTCCTTGATGACCCGCATGTGCGGCAGGGGGGAGACGGTCACGGTGTCGCCCTCCAGGGCGTCCTTCACCTGCACCCGGCAGGCCAGCGCGTACCGGCCCGAGATGTACATGGCGCAGGAGCCGCAGATCGCCTCGCGGCAGCTGTAGCGGAAGGCCAGGGAGGGGTCCTTCTTCTCGAACACCCAGAGCAGCGCCTCGAGGACGGTCATGCCGTCGCGGTACTCCACCGTGAAGGTATCGTAGTGCTGCTTCTCATCCTTCTCGGGGTCGTAGCGGAAGACCCTCAGCTTGAAATCCTTCATGGCTCTAGTCACACCCCCCTCTAGTACTTCCGCGCCTGCGGCTGGTAGCGGGTGATGGTGACCGGACAGTAGTCCAGCCGCACGCCCTCCGGGGTGTAGTAAGCGAGGGTGTGCTTCAGGAAGTTCGCGTCGTCCCGCTCGGGGTAATCGCGCCGGGCGTGGGAGCCGCGGCTCTCCTTGCGGGCGAGCGCGCCAGCGGCGATGGCCTCGGCCACGTCGATCATGCCCCGCAGTTCGTAGGCCCGGATCAGCTCCATGTTGTAGACCTTGCCGGTGTGGCGCACCTTCACGCCCTTGTACCGCTCCCGCAGCTCCCGCACCTTGGCGAGCCCCGCGGTGAGCGACGCCTCGTCGCGGAAGATGCCGACGTTGTTGAACATGTTCTCCTGCAGCTCGACCCGCAGGACGGCCTCGCTCTCGGTGCCCGGGCCGTCGAACAGCTCCCGGAACCGGGCCTCCACCGCCTTCTGCGCCTCGTCGAGCACGGCGTCGACGTTCGCCTTCACCGGATCCTCCTGGACGTACTGGGCCATGTGCTGGCCCGACAGCTTGCCGAAGACGATGGTGTCCAGCAACGAGTTGCCGCCCAGCCGGTTGGCGCCGTGGACGCTGACGCAGGCGCACTCGCCGGCGGCGTACAGCCCCTTCAGCCGGGCCGCGCCGTGGATGTTGGTGTCGATGCCGCCCATGGTGTAGTGCTGGCTGGGCTGCACGGGGATCGGCTCGTAGACCGGGTCGATGCCGGCGAAGTTCCGGCAGATTTCCCGCACCTCGGGCAGCCGCTCGTTGATCTTCGCCTCGCCCAGGTGGCGCAGGTCCAGGTGGACATACCCGCCGCCGGGGCCGCCCTGGTTGAAGCCCCGCCCCTCCAGGATCTCGGTGAGGATCGAGCGGGCGACGATGTCCCGCGGGCCCAGCTCCATGGCCTTGGGGGCGTACCGGGCCATGAAACGCTCGCCCTGGTTGTTCACCAGGTAACCGCCCTCGCCGCGGCAGCCCTCGGTCATCAGGATGTTGGTGCCCCAGAGGCCGGTGGGATGGAACTGGATGAACTCCATGTCCTTCAGCGGCACCCCGGCCCAGTAGGCGAGGGCCATGCCGAGGCCGGTGTTGAGCAGGTTGTTGGTGGAGTGCGCGTAGATCTTGCCGGCCCCGCCAGTCGCCATCAGGATGGCGTCGGCCTGCACGGTGCCGACCTCGCCGCTCACGATGTCCATCACGACCAGGCCCACGGCCCGGTCCTCATGCTTGACGATGGAGAGGACCAGCACTTCCTGGTAGATCTTGATGCCCCGCTTCAAGACCTGCTGGTAGAGGGTGTGCAGCAGGGCGTGGCCGGTCTTGTCCGCCGCGTAACAGGTGCGGGGGAAGCCGGCGCCGCCGAAGGGGCGCTGGGCGATGGTCCCGTCCGGGTTCCGGGAGTACGGGCAGCCCCAGTGTTCCGTCTCGACGATGACGTTGACGGCCTCCTTCGCCAGGATCTCCGCGGCGTCCTGGTCGGCCAGGTAGTCGGAGCCCTTGATGGTGTCGAAGGCGTGCTTCTCCCAGTTGTCGTCCCGGCCGTCGGGGTGGTTGCCCAGAGAGCCGTTGATGCCGCCGGCGGCGGCCACCGAGTGCGAACGCACCGGCGGCAGCTGGGAGATGATCGCCACATCCTTCACGCCGCCGTCGTGGACCGCGATCGCGGCCCGCAGCCCGGCCAGGCCGCCGCCGACGATGGCGACGCGATGCCTCATCCTCATTGCGCGTACACCTCCTGGTGCGTGGCTACTGCGACAGGAACGCGGCCAGCGCCATGGACCCGTAGCCGGCGGCGACGACGCCGATCACGGCGAGGATCCACCCGACGACCCGGCCCGAGCGCGGCCAGTAGTCCAGCACGACGTTGCGGATGCCGTTGAGACCGTGGTACAGGCCCAACACCAGCAACCCCGAGTCCACCACCAGGTACAGGGCGGACTGCAGCCGCATCTGGCTGTCGGCGAAGGTAATGACGGCCGTGGGGTCCACGAAGTGCATGATGCCAAAATGAATCGCCACCAGCACCACGAGCAGCACGGCGGTGATGCGGTGGAGAATCCAGGCCCACAGGCTTCCTTTCACCTGATTCACCTCCTACCGGCGCCGCTCACGCGGCCCACGGGTATGCCAGGAAGCGCATGACGAAGAAGTAACTGCCGATGGTGATGATCACTGCGGACAGGATGAAAACCACCCAGAAGTTGCGCTTCTGCTCGCGCACACCCCACCCCAGGTCGAGGAGGATCAGCCGGATGCCGTTGATTGCGTGGAAGACGAGCGCCAGGAACAGGAGCCATTCACCGACGACCCAGAGCTTTGCGGCCATGCCGGCCATCTTCGTGTCGAAGCCGGCGGCCCCGCCGCGCACGACCGACGTGATCTCCCAGATGTGCAGCAGGAGGAACACCGTGATCGCAACGCCGGTGATGCGGTGCAGGACGTGGGACCACATGCCGGTGCGGAAGTAGCGCGGGTTCAGATCTGCGAAGCTGCGTACGGGCCGGTTTGGCGGGGTATTAACCCTTGCCATTCTCTCACCCCTTTCGGCGATCTCAGTACCATTACAACCCCGGCCAACGCGGGTTGCAATTGGTCGCAGGAGTTATAGGCGGGAACTGATCCTTCTGACCATACGGGCGACTTTCGTATCGGTCTGAGCGCTCCTATTTGTCTATGCAGAATAACGCTTAAACCAATTTCGAGTTATGAACGCAATGCGCTCTAGCTACCCGCGGGACTTCGTGATACTGTTCACATAGAACCGGAACCTGCCAGTCCCCAAAGCGTTGGCGCTCGCACTGGTCATGGACAGGAGGGATTCGTGTGCGCAACGACGACCGGTCCAAGCTCATCCGCGGTCTGATCTGTGTTGCTGTCGGTCTCATCATCTGGTTCCTGCCTGCTCCCGGTGATCTGGAGCCCGTGGCCATGCACCTCCTGGGCATCTTTGTCGCGACCATCCTCGGACTGATCCTTCAGCCGCTTCCCCAGGGGGCCGTTGTGATCACCGCCGTGGCGGTGACGGCGATCACGGGTACCCTGTCGATCGGCGACGCCCTCAACGGATTCAAGGACTCCACCGTCTGGCTGATCGTGACGGCCTTCCTCTTCGCCCGGGGCCTGATCAAGACCGGACTGGGCCGCCGCATCTCCTTCATGCTGGTGAAGCGGTTCGGCAAGTCCACCCTGGGCCTCGGCTACGCCCTGGCGCTGTCGGACACGGTGCTGGCGCCGGCGACCCCGTCCAACACCGCCCGCGCCGGCGGCATCCTCTTCCCGATCGTCCGTGCGCTCTGCTCCTCGATGGGTTCTGAGCCCGGCCCCACCGCCAAGCGGGTCGGCCAGTACCTGATGTACAACTCCTTCCAGATCTGCTGCATCACGTCGGCGCTGTTCTTCACGGGCGTGGCCCCCAACTCGCTCATCGCCACGCTGGCCAAGGAGAACTTCGGCTACGAGATCACCTGGCTCGGCTGGCTGTGGGCGGCGCTCCTGCCGGGCGTCATCTGCATCGCCATCCTTCCCCGGATTTACTACAAGATTTTCAATCCGGAGCTGAAGTACTCGCCCGAGGCTCCGGCCCTGGCGGAGAAGGAACTGGCGAAGATGGGCCCGATGAGCACGGCCGAAAAAGGCATGCTCGCCGTCTTCCTCCTGACCCTGGTCCTGTGGGCCACCTCCCAGTGGACGAACCTCAACGCGACCGCCATCGCGCTGCTCGGCGTCGCCATTCTGCTGGTCATCGGCGTCCTCGACTGGCAGGACGTGCTGGCCGAGAAGGGCGGCTGGGATGCGCTGATCTGGTTCGGCGGCCTCGTCGGCCTGGCCACCGGCCTCTCCAAGGTCGGCATCATCGGCTGGCTGGCCTCCATCCTCGAGACCTCCCTGGGTGGCATCTCGTCGTGGTTCCTGGCATTTATCCTGGTTGTTATCGCCTACACCTATTCGCACTACTTCATCGCCTCCATGACCGCGCACGCCACGGCGTTCTTCGTGCCCCTGGCCCTGGTGGCCATCAGCGCCGGTGCGCCTTTGGAGATCACCGTGCTGGTGCTGGGCTTCTTCAACTCCCTGAACGCCGTCATGACCCACTACGGCACCGGTCCCGCCCCGATCTACTTCGGCGCGGGGTACATCGACCAGGGCACCTGGTGGAAATGGGGCTTCGTCACCAGCCTGATCAACCTGGTGGTCTGGCTGGGCGCCGGCAGCCTCTGGTGGAAGGTCATCGGCCTGTGGTAGCGCTCCCGGAATGGGCGAGGCCCGGTCGGGTTCCCCGACCGGGCCTCGCGCGCAGGCGGCGCGTGAGGGCCGCGGGCGGTTGCCCGCGGCTCTGACTCGTCTAAGGCTCGTCCCCCTCGTGAACGGCCCAGGGGTTGTTGAGCGCCCAGGCGGCTGCCTGGACCCGGTTCTCCAGGTTCAGCTTCGCCAGGATCGACTTCACGTAGTTCTTCACCGTGTTCTCGGACAGCCCCAGCTGCTCCGCGATCTCCCGGTTGGTGTTCCCGGCGGCGATCCGCCGGAGGATCTGCGCCTCCCGGGGCGAGAGCAGGCTTTCCGCCGCCTCCCCGGCTCCCGGCTGTCCGCCCGGCGTGGGCGGGGGCAGTTCGGAGGGGGTGGACATCGCCCGCAGCACGTTGCGCATGACCGAGCCGGAGACGGGGACGTCGCCGCGGAAGGCCTCCCGGATGCGGGCGGCCAGCGCCTCCGGCGCCATGCTCTTCACCAGGTAGCCCGCCGCGCCCGCCTGCAGGGCGGCGATGGCGTCCTGCTCCGAAGCGGAGTAGGTCAGGATCACCACCTGGGTCTCGGGCAGCTCCTCCCGCAGCCGGGGCAGGAGCTCCAGGCCGGTGCGCCGCGGCAGGGCCAGATCCAGCAGGATCACGTCGGGCCGGAGCTCCTGGGCGAGGCGCAGGGCTTCCTGGTCGTCGCCGGCCTCGCCGACCACCTCCATGTCCGGCTCCAGCGAGAGCACCTGCCGGATGCCGTTGCGCACCAGGGGGTGGTCGTCAACCACGAGGATGCGCAGGCGGTTCTTGCTCATGCTCCATCTCCTTCCGAGGGGGAAGTGGCATCTCCAGGGAGATGCGGGTGCCCCGGCCGCGGGCGCTTTCGATGTGCAGCCGGGCGCCGATGGCCTGCGCACGCTCCCGCATCAGCGCGAGGCCGAAGTGGTGCGGGTCCGGCGGGACGGACGGGTCGAAGCCGCAGCCGTCGTCTGCGATGGTGATGTACAACGTGGCCCGCTCCACCCGGGCCTGCACGGTCACGGTGCTCGCGCCCGAGTGCTGCTGCGCGTTGGCCAGGGCCTCCTGAAGGATGCGCGTCAGCTGCGCTTCGGTGGTCGGCGGCAGGACCAGCATCGGCCGGTGCGGCGTCTCGATGCGGACCGCGATCCCGGTGCGGGCGGCGAACGCGTCCAGCAGCTGTCTCCAGCGGTCCATGAGCGGAGAGCGGGCCGGTGCGTCGTTCCGCAGGTCGTAAAGCGAGGCCCGGATCTCCTCGTGCGCCGAGGCCACCACGCCCCGCAGACCGGCCACCTCCTCGGCGGCCGTGGCCAGGTCGTCCTGGGCGAGGGCCCGCTCCACCACGTGCAGCCGCATGCCCAGGAAGGTGAGCACCTGCCCGATGTGGTCGTGGATCTCACCGGCCAGCCGCTGCCGCTCCTCCAGCACCGCGAGGTGCTGCATGTCCCGGAGGAGCTGAGCGTTCTCCGCCGCGGTGCTGAGGTAGGCGCCCAGGTGGTTGAAGAGCCGCAGGTCGTCGTCGACCAGCGCCCCGGGCCGCCGGGAGGCCCCGAGCAGCACGCCCTGGCTTCTGGGCCCCAGCCGGTAGGGGATGGCGGTGAACGACCGCAGGGGGAGCGGGGCGAGGTGGGGATCGGGACGCCCGGCGCCGGGGTACCGGTAAATCCGACCGGTCATCAGGGTCCGGACCAGCGGCGAGTCCCCGACGGTCCGCAGCGGCCCCAGCAGCAGGTCGGCCCCCGGGCCGTGGGCGGCGTTCCACACCAGCTCCTCCCGGTACTCGTCGAGCATGCCCCAGGCGGCCAGGTCCAGGTCCAGCAGTCTGCAGGCCCGTTCCAGAAGCCCGCCCAGCCGCTGGGGCTGCTCCCGCAGCGAGCCGATCTCCCGGGCCATGGCCGCGAGCCCCTCGATCTGCTGCCGGCGGCGCTGCGCCTCCCGTTCCAGGTCCACCTGCCTGCGGGCGTCCCAGAAGACGCAGGCCCAGCCGCAGGGTTCCCCGCCGACCGTGAGCTGCGTCCCGACGGCCATGACGGGGACCTCCCCGCCGTCCCGGGTGCGCAGGCTGAGGCGCACGGTCCCGGGTTCGCCCGTGCAGATCCGGTTCCAGAGCTCCCGGTCATCGCCGGGCCCCGGTTCATCCGCCCCCGGCGGCAGGGCCAGAAAGTCCCCGCAGCGCCGGCCGAGCATCTCCTCCAAGGACCGGCCCGTGAAGGCCCGGGCGGACTCATTGGCACGGATCAGCCGGCCTTCGCGGTCGAACAGCATGATGGGAACCCGGGCCTGATTCACCAGCGCGCCGCAGAGCTCATTCGTGTAAGCCCGCTGCTGCCTGTGTCGCACCCGGTCGCGCAGTCCTGGGACTCGGCATGGCACAGGCCATCCCCCCTGTTTGCAATGGTAATGTTCTGAGTTCCATAGGTTCCATAGCGCGTCCGTATCGACTCGTCGCTCCGCGTGCGGTCGGAGCCGGCGGGCGGAACGGGCCCGATCAGGATGACCCGGATGTGCGGTGGAGTAGGCCGAACGGGCTAGGGCACTGGCGGCTTACGAAACCGTAAGGATTCGGCGGCAAAGCGTAAGGGTTGTGCAGGGGTGTTCGCAAGGAGCAGCGTCTATGCTGGTCTCCGGACACTTACTGCATGGAGGGGTTTTTCAGTGCCGGTTGCGGAACGGATTCTGGAGGTCGTCGACCTGGTGAAGGATTACGGGAGCCGGGGCAGCGTCACCCACGCCCTGCGCGGCGTCAGCCTGGCGGTCGAGCGCGGGGAGTTCGTGGGGGTGATGGGTCCGTCCGGCTCCGGCAAGACGACCCTGCTCAACGTCATCTCGACGATCGACACGCCCACCTCGGGCCGGGTGTGGATCGGCGGCCGGGAGGTGACCGCGCTGGGCCGGCGGGAGCTGGCCCGGTTCCGGCGGGAGCGGCTCGGGTTTATCTTCCAGGATTTTAACCTGCTTGATACCCTCACGCTGCGGGAAAACATCGGCCTCGCCCTCTCCATCGCCGGGGCGCCGGCCCGGGAGATCGACCGCAGGGTGGTCGCCATGGCCCGGCGGCTGGACCTGGAAGAGGCGCTCGACCGGTTTCCCTACCAGGTCTCCGGCGGGCAGAAGCAGCGGGCGGCCGCCGCCCGGGCGCTCATCACCGGACCGGACCTGGTGCTGGCCGACGAGCCCACCGGGAACCTGGACTCCCGCTCGGCCCGGAGCCTGCTGGAGGCGCTGGAAGAGCTGAACCGGGAGCTGCAGGCCACCATCCTGCTGGTCACCCACGACCCGGTGGCTGCCAGCTACTGCCGGCGCATCCTCTTCATCAAGGATGGCCGGCTCTTCACCGAGCTGGTGCGGGCGGACGCGCCGCGGCAGCGCTTCTTCGACCGGATCCTCGGGGTCCTGGCCGAGCTGGGGGGTGGCGGGGATGATGTACGCTAAGCTGGCCTGGCGCAACCTGCGGCGGAGCCTCCGGGATTACGCGATCTACTTCATGACCCTGGTGTTCGCGGTGGCCATCTTCTACATTTTTAATTCTGTCCCGGACCAGCCGGCCTTCCTCAGCCTGTCCGAAAGCCAGCGGCGCATGGCGCGCGCCGGCGTCGAGGCCATGGAGTGGGTGTCGACGGTCATGACGGGCGTCGTGGCCCTGCTGGTCTTCTACGCCAACCGGGTGATCGTGCGGAAGCGCAGCCGGGAGCTGGGCACCTACCTGCTGCTGGGCATGGACCAGGGCCGGCTGGCCCTGCTGCTGCTCGCGGAGACCACCGCCATCGGCGCCGCGGCCCTGGGGGCGGGGCTGGCCCTGGGCGTCGCGCTGTCGCAGGCGTTCGGCCTGCTGGTGGAGCAGGTCCTGCGCGTGACGGCCGCCCCGCGGGGCGTGGTCTACTCGCCCCGGGCCGCCCTGTGGACCCTGCTCCTCTACGGCCTCATGTTCCTGGTGGTCGCCCTGTGGCAGGCGGCGGCGGTCTACCGGCAGCGGCTCATCGAGCTGATCACCGGTTCCCGCCGGAACGAGGAGTTCCCGGTGCGGAGCCGCCCGCTGGCCGCGGGGGCCGGGCTGCTCAGCGCGGCGACCCTGGGGACGGCGTACTGGCTGGCCGACCGGGTGAGCCGGACCACCGGCCTGGATCCTACCGACCCGCGGGTCCCGGTCGGAATCGCCCTGGGCGTGGCGGGCACCTACCTGCTCTTCCTCGCCCTGGCGGGGCTGCTCACGGGCATCCGCCGGCGAGCCCGGGGCTGGCTGGCCCGGGGGCTGAACCTCTTCCTCTACCGGCAGGTGACCAGCAAGATCAACACCCACGCCCTGATGCTGGCCACCATCTCCCTCATGCTCACGTTCACGATCTGCGCGATGTCCACCGGCCTCGGACTCGGGTCTGCGGTCCGGAAGGGGATCGAGGACAGCGTTCCCTTCCGCTACATGGTGACCAGCTCCGATCCCCACCAGGAGTACGCCGGCCTGCGGGCGCTCTTCGCGGCCCACGGCGTGCCGGACGAGCAGGTGGTGGAGTTCGTCCTGGTCTACACCGACCTCCGGGGGGCGGACCTGATGCTGCCGGAGGATGCCGACCGGCTCCGGGACGACCCCGAGGCGGGACACGCGGCCTGGTTGCAGGTGCGGGCGGTGGCCGCATCGGCCTACCGCGGGCTGCGGGCCCTGAAGGGCCACCCCGACGTCCCGGTTCCCGCCGACGGCTACCTGGTGCATGCCCGCGCCGACGGTCACCCGGCTGCGACCGCCGCGGTCGAGGCGCTCGCGCGGGCGCTGGCGGCCGGACATCGGGTGGAGCTGGCCGGGCATACGCTGCGGCCGGCGGCGAGGCAGGTGCTCACCGAGCCCTTCGGCGGCGGGCTGGTCGGCATCGGTCCGCTCCTGGTGGTGCCCGATGCGGCGCTGGAGACCCTGCTGGCCGGCGGTGAGACCCTGGCGGAGCGGCTCCTGGTGGCCGAGCCGCCCGGGGCGGAACCCGACGGGCTGGCGGAGGCCGCCGCCGAATGGGCCGCCGCACAGTGGCTGGAGGACGGGTGGGTCTCGTTCACCTCGCAGGCCGAGACGATGGGCACCCTGTACCTGATCGAGGGCATCCTGGTCTTCCTCTCGTTCTACGTGGGCATCATGTTCATCCTGATCTCCGCCACCCTGCTGGCCCTGCAGCAGGTGACCGACGTGCTGGAGCACCGGCAGCGCTTCGCCGTGCTCAGCAAGCTGGGCTGCGACGACGCCATGCTGAGCCGCCTCATCGCCCGCCAGGTAGGGCTTTACTTCCTGACACCGGTCCTGGTGGCCCTGCTGCATTCCGGCGTGGCCCTGGTGGCCCTGAACCGGGCCCTGGTCCGGGAGGCCGCCTACGACACCGTCGGCCCCGCCGCCCTGGTGACGGCCGGCATCTTCGCGGCGGTGTACGGCACCTACTACCTGCTGAGCGTGCGCAGCTGCCGCTCCCTCTACCGGCCGGAGGCCGCGGCGTGACCCGGCCGGGCTGCGGGCTCCCCTTGCGCCTTTTCTGACGTGTGATACGATAGGAATGCGATAAGGAACAGGGGAGCTGACGCATGTGAAGCGGGAGCAGACCGGTCTGCCACGATACGAAGCCATAGCACTGGACCTGGCGCGGCGCATCGCGTGCGGCGAGCTGGAGGAGGGCAGCCGGCTGCTGGGCCGGTCCAGCCTGGCCGGCACCTACCAGGTCTCGCCGGAGACCATCCGCCGGGCGGTGGCGATCCTGCACGAGCGCGGCGTGGTGAAGGCGGTGGCCGGCTCCGGGATCCGGATCCTGTCCCAGGTGGCTGCGCAGGAGTACGTCGAGGCGGTGGGCAGCCAGTTCAGGGTGGAGCAGGAGATCAGGGAGCTGCGCCAGCTGCTGCGGGAGCGGCGGCGGCTCGACGAGGAGATCGAAAACGCCCTGGACCGGCTGCTGAAGCACACGTCCGGAGCGATCGGGACCCGGCACGTGGAGGAGCTGGTACTGGACAGCCACTCCTGGGCCGTGGGCCGGTCGCTGGGGGAGATCCGGCTGCGCTCCTCCACCGGGGTCACCGCGGTCGCCATCACCCGGGGCAACGAGGAGTACTTCTCGCCGCCGGCGGACATGGAGCTGAAGGCCGGCGACGTGCTGACCATCGTGGGTTCGGATGCGGCCCGCGCCCGGTGCCGCGAGCTGCTGGCCGCCACGGTGGTGCCCGAGAGGGAGCCCTGAAAAAGCCCGAAGCCCATCGGCAACCTCGCCGGTGGGCTTCGGGCTTTCCTGTGGGCGCGCCGGGTCCGTGCAGCGCAGCAACAATCAACGGGGTTGACAACCGACAACTCTATCGATAGTATAAAGTTGTTGGTTTCCTTCCAGGGAGCCGCTTGTTCCTCGCCAACTCTACGCTTTGGTGACAGAAGGGGGGAATCGCGCACGATGGTTCGCTTCGAGCACGTGTCGAAGGTGTACCCCGACGGCACGAAGGCGGTAGAGGATCTGAACCTGCACATCGCGCGCGGGGAGTTCGTCTGCCTGATCGGCCCCTCCGGCTGCGGCAAGACGACCACGCTGAAGATGATCAACCGGCTGCACGAGGCCACGTCCGGCAAGATCTACGTGGACGGGCGCGACATCGCCACGGTGAGCCCCGTGGAGCTCAGGCGCAACATCGGCTACGTGATCCAGCAGGTCGGCCTCTTCCCGCACATGACCATCGCCCAGAACATCGAGCTGGTGCCGCGGCTGCTGGGCTGGGACCGGGAGCGGCGGCGCAAGCGTGTCGACGAACTGCTGGAGATGGTGGGGCTTGACCCCGCCACCTACCGGGACCGCTACCCGCGGGAGCTCTCCGGCGGGCAGCAGCAGCGGGTGGGCGTGCTGCGGGCCCTGGCCGCCGAGCCCGACCTGATTCTCATGGACGAGCCGTTCGGCGCGCTGGACCCCATCACCCGGGAGACGCTGCAGGACGAGCTGAAGCGCCTGCAGGCCCGGCTGAGGAAGACGGTGGTCTTCGTCACCCACGACATGGACGAGGCGCTGAAGCTGGCCGACCGGATCGTCGTGATGAAGGACGGTCGGATCCACCAGGTGGCCAGCCCGGAGGAGCTGCTGCGGAACCCGAAGGACGAGTTCGTGGCGCAGTTCGTCGGCCGCCAGCGCATGGTGAGGCCGGCCGAGTCCCTGACGGTGGCCGACGTCATGATCCCGGACCCGGTCACGGCCGGGCCGGAGTACGGCATCGCCGAGGCGGTGGCCACCATGCGCAGGCGCCGGGTGAACTCGGTGCTGGTGGTGGACGGGGACGGCAGGCTGCTGGGGATCGTCACCGCCCGGGCCGTCGAGCGGGGCTTGGCTTCCCACCGGACGCTGGGGGAGATCATGGAGACCCGGCTGACGACGGTGCTGCCGCACCAGCCGGTGACGCACGCCGTGCAGCGGATGCTGCTGGAGCGGCTGGAGTTCCTGCCGGTGGTGGATGAGCAGGGCCGGCTGCAGGGGCTGGTCACCAACACGTCGCTGGTGGGCACCCTTTCCCGCGCCGAGCGGGCCGGGGGGGCGACCGCATGATCACGTGGGCGAAGCTGGCCAGCCTGACCCTGGAGCACCTGCGCCTGTCGCTGTCGGCGGTCCTGCTGGCGGTGCTGGTGGCCGTGCCCGCCGGCATCCTGCTCAGCCGGATCCGGCGGCTGGCCGACCCGGTCATGGTGGCGCTGGGGCTGTTCCAGACCCTTCCGGCCATCGCCCTGCTGGCCTTCATGATCCCGCTCATGGGCATCGGCACGAAGCCGGCGCTGACGGCCCTGTTCCTCTACGCGCTGCTGCCGATTCTGAGCAATACCTACAAGGGCCTGACGGGCGTGGACCCGGCGGTGAAGGAGGCGGCCCGGGGAATGGGCATGACGGCGCTGCAGATGCTGCTGTCGGTGGAGCTGCCCCTGGCCTTCCGGGTGATCATGAGCGGCGTCCGCACCTCGACCGTCCTGATCATCGGCTGGGCGACGCTGGGCGCCTACGTCGGCGCCGGCGGGCTGGGCGAGCCGATCGTCAGCGGCTTCGCCACGGTCTCGCCCCGGCTGATCCTGGCCGGGGGCGTTCCGGTGACGCTCATGGCCCTTCTGGCGGACTTCCTCCTGGGCCGCCTGGAGCGCCGGGTCACGCCCCGCGGGCTTCAGGTGTAGAAAGGGGGAAGGCCCGCCGTGGAACTGATGCAGGAACTGGTTGTCTACGTGAACGCACACTGGCCCAGGCTGCTGGGCCTGACCATTCAGCACGTCAAGCTGGCCCTGCTGGCGGTCCTGTACGGGGTGCTGGTGGGCGTTCCCGTCGGCTATCTGATCAGCCGGCGACGGAAGCTGGCGGAGCCCGTGCTCTGGGTGGCCAACGCGCTGCAGACCATCCCCGCGCTGGCGCTCATCGGCTTCGTCATGCTGTTCCTCGGCCTCAGCCCCGCGACCGGCATCTTCTGCCTGTTCGTGTACTCGCTGATGCCGATCATCCGGTCCACCTACACCGCGCTCATCTCCATCGACCCGGCGCTGATCGAGGCGGCCACCGGGATGGGGATGACCCGGTGGCAGATCCTGCGGATCGTCCAGCTGCCCCTGGCCCTGGCCGTGATGATGGTGGGCATCCGGCTGGCGTTGGTGATGTCCATCGGCACGGCGTCGATCATGTCGCTGGCCGGCGCCGGGGGGCTGGGTTCCGAGATCTTCGCCGGCATCGACCGGGTGCAGGACAAGATGATTCTCGCCGGCGCCCTGCCCGCGGCCCTGCTGGCCATCGCCGCCGATCTGGGCATGGGCGCCCTGGAGCGGTGGCTGACGCCGAGGGGGCTGCGACAGGCGTGAGCCCCGGCGGAGGGAAGGGACGGTGTGGGATGGGGGCGGCGTGAACCAGGGAATGAGGAGGTTTAGATAAGGTATGTTTGGACACCGTAGGTTCTCGGCCGTCGCGGCCGCAGTGCTCTGCGTCCTGTTGGCCGGATGCGGCGGGGGCGCCGGTTCCGGTGCGGGCGATGCCATCGTCGTCAGCTCCAAGGACTTTACGGAGAGCATCCTGCTGGGCGAGATCGCCGCCCAGCTGATCGAGAGCAGGACCGACCTGACGGTGGTGCGGAAGCACAACCTGGGCGGCACGACGGTCAACTTCAACGGGCTGAAGAACGGCGATATCACGCTCTACGCCGAGTATGACGGCACGGCTTACGGGCCCATTCTGGGCCATACCGAGCCGATCGCCGATCCCGACGGCCTGCACGACCTGGTCAAGAGGGAGTTTGAGGAGAAGTTCGGGATCACCTGGACGGCGCCGCTGGGCATGAACAACACCTACACCCTGGCGGTTCCCCGGGAGATCGCCGAGCAGCACAACCTGAAGACCTTCTCGGACCTGCTCGCGGTCGACGACCAGCTGGTCTTCGGCACCACCAACGAGTTCATGGGCCGCCAGGTGGACGGGTACTACCCGCTGGTGGAGGCGTACGGCTTCGCGTTCAAGGACGTCAAGACGATGCAGACCGGCCTCCGCTGGAAGGCGATCGAGACCGGCGAGATCCAGGTGATCGACGCCTACGCCACCGACGGCAAGCTGGTGGAGTTCGACATGGTGATCCTGGAGGACGACCGCAACTTCTTCCCGCCCTACAACGGCGCCTACGTGGTGCGCATGGACGCGGCGGAGCGGCACCCGGAGATCATCGAGCTGCTGAACCAGCTGGGCGGCCTCCTGCCGGACGAGAAGATGCAGGAGCTCAACTACCGGGTGGAGTCGCTGGAGGAGCCGGTGGAGGAGGTCGCTCGGGACTTCCTGGTCGAGGCCGGACTCGTTGAGCGGTGAGGAACGCGCGGTGAGACGCTGACGAGGGGTACGGAACGGAACCAGGGCGCCTGGCTTCAGGGCCCTGGTTCCCGCTTGCCTGGGCCGGGCTGAACTTCTATTATGTAAAGGATGACGTTCTGCACGGGGGAATGGTAGTGGAACAGTGGCTGTACGACCTGCGGACTGCGCTGGAGCAACACTGGATGGCCTGGGCCGTCTTCGCGGCGCAACTGCTGGTGACCTGGGCCGTGGCCGGGCTGGCCAAGCGGATCCTGCGGTGGATCGCCCACCGCGTGGTCAGCCGGTCCGACACCACCCTGGACGACCGGTTGGTGGAGGCCGGCACCCCGGCGGTGCGGTGGGTCATCCTCGCCCTGGGCCTGCGGCTCGCCCTGATGTCGCTGGGCAGCGCCATCCCCTCCTTCCAGGCCGGGGGACGGTATGCGACCCAGTTCACCGTGGCCGGCAACCTGGCCGAGGCGGTGGTGGTGATCGCGGTCACCGTCCTGGTCAACGCCCTGATCAACGCCGCGCTGGACTGGTATCTGCACGAGCTGGCCGGCCGGACCGACGGCACGTGGGACCGGGAGCTCATGCCGATGATCAAGAAGGGCGTGTCCGCGGTGGTCGGCTTTTTCGCGCTGTCCATCGTGCTGGAGCTGTTCGGGATCTCGGTGTCCGCCCTGATCGCCACGGCCGGCGTCGCCTCCGCGGCGATCGCCCTCGCGTCCCAGGACACGCTCTCCAACATGCTGGGCGGGCTGGCCATCCTCATCGACCGGCCGTTCCGGGTGGGCGACTGGATCGAGCTGACCGACGGCAAGGTGGGCGTGGTGGTGGAGATCGGGCTGCGCACCACCCGCATCCGGCAGTTTGACGGCACCGCCCTCGTGGTGCCCAACAAGGACATGGCCAACACCCGGGTGATCAACTACGCGCTGCCCTCGCCCCAGGCCGCGATCCGGCAGACCATCCGGGTGACCTACGACACCGATGTGGAGAAGGCGAAGAAGGTGCTGCTGGACGTGCTCCAGAGCCATCCCGAGGTGCTGAAGGACCCGGTTCCCGGGGTGTGGCTCTCCGCCTTCAACACCTACTCCCTGGACCTCTTCTTCAGCTGCTGGGTCGACTCGTACACCAACCGGTTCCGGGTGACCGATGAGCTGAACATGCAGATCCTGAAGGCCTTCCGGGAAAACGGCATCGCGCTGGCGATTCCTGCGCAACATATCCGCATCCAGCAGAAGGAGGATTCCCTTGACCAGGCAGTGGAGCTCCCCGCCCCCGATGGAAATCGACCCGTCCAAGCGGTACCGGGCGACCCTGAGAACCACTAAGGGTGAGATCGTCATCGACCTGTTCGCGGACGAGGCCCCGCTCGCCGTCAACAACTTCGTCTTCCTGGCGCGCCAGGGGTATTACGACGGGGTGAAGTTTCACCGGGTCATCAAGCCCTTCATGATCCAGACCGGCGATCCGACGGGCACCGGCCGGGGTGGCCCGGGCTACCGGTTTCCCGATGAGCTGCCGCCCAAGCACCCCTATGAGCCGGGCATCGTCGCGATGGCCAACGCCGGCCCCAACACCAACGGCAGCCAGTTCTTCATCTGCTCCGGTCCGCAGGCGGCCGGCCTGAACCACTTCCCGCATTACACCCAGTTCGGCCGTGTGGTGGAGGGGATGGATGTGGTGGAGGCGCTGGCGTCGGTGCCGGTCGGCCCGGCCTTCAACGGGGAGATGTCCCGGCCTCTGGAGGAGATCCGGATCGAATCGGTGCGCATCAGCGAGCTGTAGCCGTGAGGCGCGCAGAAGGCCCCCGCGGCGCATCGGCGCCGGCGGGGGCCCTGGCGTGCACGACGGTTGCATTCAGTCCTGGAAGGGCTGTCGTTCACCGACGGGATACAGCGGCGTGGCGGCCTCCAACTCGTCGACCTGGCTGCACTCCGGGCAGAGGTTGCGGTGCTCCTCCTGCTCCTCGGCGATCGCCGAGCCGCACCAGGCGCAGACGCGCAGTCGGTTCATCGAACTGACACCCCTTTCTGTGATCAGGTTACCCGGACGGGGAGGCCGCTGTCCAAAGGGAAGTATCTATCGGCGCGATTTATTCAGTTTATTGAAGCGGCGCGCGGCTATCCATCCCTATCCTGCCTTGGGACCGGCGTGAAAGAATACATAGCGAAAAATGACGCTCGCGCTGTGCAAGTGTACATGGTATAATCTCTGGTAGTCGCCAGGTATCGGCGACCTGTGGTCGTGCAGGGCTGGCTGTAGCGGTGCGGTCAGCCGGAGCGACCACCACCCCGGCCGGAGTGGTGACCCGGCCGGCGCTGGGAGGGGGAGTGGTGGCCCCCCGAACCAGCACGGTTCCATCAGACGGGGGAGTGGTGACCCTCCGTCGCACATGCAGGGGGCGAGACCAGGTCTCGCCCCCTGCACCCTTTTTGCCGGGAACGTGCGCAATTCGGAACTGTGCGTGATCGGGTTTTGCCCTTGAATATTTATTCGGCGGGGTGTATATTCTCAGTCGTTACTTCTCGAGGGACGACAAGCCGACAAGGAGTAGATGATGATGAAAAAGACCCGGACCCTTGCCCTGGGCCTCGCCCTGAGCCTGCTGCTGGCCGCGTGCGGCGGCGTGCAGGGCGGCGGCACGCCGTCGGGCGGCGCCCAGCAGAACCCGCCTTCGCAGAGCGACCAGCAGGCCGAGGCCCCGGTGAGCCGCCTGGAGCAGATCAAGCAGGCCGGAAAGATCGTCGTGGCCACCAGCGCGGATTACCCGCCCTTTGAGTATCACGCGATCATCGACGGAAAGGATAAGATCGTCGGCTGGGAGATGGAGCTGGCCGAAGCGATCGCCAACGAGCTGGGCGTGAAGCTGGAGATCACCGAGGGCATTTTCGACACCCTGCTGCTTGACCTGGCGGCCGGCAAGGCGGACATGGTGATCTCCGCCATGACGATCACGCCCGAGCGGCTGGAGTCGGTGGACTTCTCCGAACCTTACTGGATGACGGCTCAGTCGGTGCTGATCCCCAAGGCCGCCGAGGGAACCATCCAGTCTGCGGAGGACCTGATCGGGAAGACCATCGGCGTGCAGCTGGGCACCACCGGCGAGATCGCCGCGAAGGAGGTCGAGGGGGCCGAGGTCCGGTCCTACGAGCTCTTCGAGGCCGCGGTGCTGGACCTGGTGGCCGGCCGCGTGCAGGCCGTCGTCGGCGACTATGCCGTGGTGAAGAACTACGCCGCCACCCGGCCGGAGCTGACGGTCGCGTTCGAGCTGACCAAGGAAGAGAACGCCGTGGCCTTCCGCCAGGACGACGATGAACTCCGGGAGGCCGTCAACGCGATCCTTGCCAAGCTGAAGGAGGACGGCACCATCGATCAGCTGATTGAGAAGTACGAGGTGGCGCCGCCGCCCGAGGTCAAGGCCGAGGAGTAGCAGCCGCTCCGAAGACGCACGGGGCCCCCAGGCCGCCAGGGGAACGGCGGTCTGGGGGCTTTTTGAAGGGAGATCCGCGATGCGCTGGGACGTCATACCCACGTTCGTTCCGATCATCTTTGAGGGGGTCAAGATCACCCTCCAGATCTCGGCCCTGGGCATCCTCTTCGGTACCCTCATCGGCCTGGTCGCAGGGCTGCTGCGCAGCCGGAAGCCGTCCAACCTGATCCTGTGGGCGCTCTACGGCCTGGCCACGCTGTACGTGGAGGTCGTGCGCGGCACGCCGTTCCTGGTGCAGCTGTACCTCATGTACTACGGGCCGTTCTTCCTGTTCGGCATCGACCTGCCCGCCATGACCGCGGGCACCATCGCGCTGTCGCTCAACAGCGGCGCCTACGTGGCAGAGATCTTCCGCGGCGCGATCGAGTCCATCGACCGTGGCCAGATGGAGGCCGGCCGGTCCCTGGGGCTGACCTTTGCGCAGACGATGCGCCACATCATCCTGCCCCAGGCCTTCCGCCGCGCCCTGCCGCCCCTGGCCAACGAGTTCGCATCGCTCATCAAGGAGTCGTCGGTGATCTCGGTCCTGGGCGTGGCCGACATCATGTTCAAGACGAAGACGGTGGGCACCGCGCACTTTGCCATGTTCCAGGCGCTGCTGGTGGCGGCCGTATACTACCTGGTGCTGACCGGCATCACCTCGCAGCTGGTCCGGCTGTTGGAGAGGAGGCTGGGCAAGAGTGATTCGCGTTCGTAACCTGCGCAAGTCCTTCGGCAGGCTGGAGGTCTTGCGGGGCATCGACCTGGACGTGGCCCGGGGCGAGGTGGTGGCGCTGATCGGCCCCTCCGGCTCCGGCAAGTCGACCCTGCTGCGGTGCGTGAACCTGCTGGAGCAGCCGACCGCCGGCTCCATCGCAGTGGACGGGCAGGAGATCACGGCGCCCGGCTTCGACGTCAACCGGCTGCGGCAGCGGGTGGGGATGGTCTTTCAGCACTTCAACCTCTTCCCGCACATGACGGTGCTCCGGAACGTGACGCTGGCGCCGGTGCTGACCGGCCGCCTGTCCGCCAAGGACGCCGAGGAGAGGGCCCTGGAGCTGCTCGGCCGGGTGGGGCTGCGGGACAAGGCCCACGCCTACCCGGACAGCCTCTCCGGCGGGCAGAAGCAGCGGGTGGCCATCGCCAGGGCCCTGGCCATGAACCCCGAGGTGATGCTCTTCGACGAGCCCACCTCCGCCCTGGACCCGGAGATGGTCAAGGAGGTGCTGGAGGTGATGAAGCAGCTGGCCCTGGAGGGCATGACCATGCTGGTGGTCACCCACGAGATGGGCTTCGCCCGGGAGGTCTGCGACCGGGTGATCTTCATGGACGAGGGCCGGCTGGTGGAGCAGGGAGAGCCGCAGCAGGTTTTTTCCAGCCCGCAGCATCCCCGCACGGCGGCGTTCCTGAAGGCGATCCTGTGACGGAGAAGCCATCGAGGCGAAGAAGTGCCGCTTCTTCGGGCCTCGATGGCTCTTGCTTCTTCAGGCGGCCGAGGGTCCCGCCGTCCCCGCGGGCGTGCGGTGGGGTCCCGAGGGTTCCCGGCCCGGGTTACCGGGCGCGGCCAGGAGGGCAGAGCCGAAGACGTCGTAGCCGTGCTGCAGCTCGCGCCGCCGGATTTCCACCGAGGTCGGCCGGAGCAGGACGATGCTCAGCAGGCCCAGGAGAATCAGGATTTCTGCCATCATGCACTCCTCCTTCCGGGGGCCTCCGTGGGCTTGCGGCCCGTCGCCGAACCCGGCCCTCGGGCCGGTGCCGGTATGGGAGGGTCGGCTTACCGGGGGCGGGCAACGGCTTCGGGGGTGAGGACGCCGAAGCCGTACTGCAGCTCGCGCCGGCGGATCTCCGGCGAGGTCGGGGCGAACAGGACGATGCTCAGCAGGCCCAGGACGACCAGAATCTCCATCATGCTCACGTCCTCCTCTCGATTCCCACCGTCTGCTTACGGTCTCAGCATACCCCGGATGGAAAGCGGCGAAATCGGCTTCGAGGGCATTTCTGAGGCGGCCATTGGGGAATGTCGCCAGTCGGCCTTGCGGGAAAGGCGGGGATCGGCCGCACGGGCCGGGCGGGTCGTACCCGGGGACGATGCCGGATCAGTCAGCGGCCCGGCCGGTCCGGGAAAACCGAAGCGGCGTCCGGCGCACAGGCGCCTTGGACGCCGCTTCGATCCGTCCTGACCGGGAAGACTGACCGGCCGCTCACGCGCTCACGGCGACGGTCTCCCGCCCGACCGGGAGCGTGAGGTAGCAGAGGTAGCTGAGCACGCCCCAGAAGCCGGTGATCAGCCCCGTGTGCAGGAGCTGCGTCAGGAGATTCAGGTAGCCCAGCGGGAACAGCGCGCCGCTGGCCACCTGGGCCGCCATGAGCGCCAGCGCCCAGGCCGCGCCCCGCCGCAGGTCGTCCCGTTCGGTGAGCCGGCGGGCCGTCCACCAGAGGCGCAGGACCAGGACGACGGCCAGGGCGGCGCCGAGCCGGTGGGCGAAGTTGGCGCCCACGGGCCCGTAGAGCGGCGGGATCAGCTCGCCGTTGCACAGCGGCCAGCCCGTGCAGGCCATGGAGGCCCCGAGGTGGCGGACGTAGGCCCCGAGGTAGACCACGAGGTAGGTGTAGACGGCCAGGCCCCAGATCTGGGTGCGCAGCCCCGGAGCCACCGGCTGGGCGGAGACGTCGGGGCGCTGGAACGCGGCGCGCTCACCCTGCCCCAGCGCGACGGTCACCAGCAGGGCGAAGGTGAAGCAGAGCAGGGAGAAGCCGAAGTGGAGGGCCATCACCAGGTCGGGCTGGGGCCGGAGCACGGCCGCCGCACCCAGGCCGCCCTGCAGCACGACGAAAAAGAAGGTTCCGAAAGCGAGCCGCTTCAGGCGGGTCTCGGAGGGCCGCACGCGCGCAACCCAGACCAGCACCGCGACCGAGAGCAGCCCGGCCAGGGCGGAGACCACCCGGTGGCCGAACTCCACGATGGCCGCGTAGTCCCAATCGGGCATGAACGTTCCCTTGCACAGCGGCCAGGAGGCCCCGCAGCCGTCGCCGGAGTCACTGGACGTCACCCATGCGCCCCAGAGCACAGCCAGGAGCATCACCGCCGTGTTGGCCAGCGAGACCGCTCGCAGCGCCTTCATCAAGCCACTCCTCCACAAACACGTATTCTTTTAAATACTTCGACAACAAGACGCCGCTCCCTGCTGGTTCGCCCAATCGGGATACGCATGAGAGGAGGAGGCAGACTGTGCAGCAGGAGATCCGCTTTCGCCGCCTGACGGAGGACGATCTGGATCGGATGCACCGCTGGCTCAACACGCCCCACGTCATGCGCTGGTACAGCCCCGGCGGACGCACCCGGGCACAGGTGGAGCAGGAGTTCGGCCCCTACATCCGCCGGGAGAAGCCCACCGAGCCGTACCTGATCCTGTACGGGAATACCCCCATAGGGTATATCCAGACCTACCGGATCAATCACTGGCCCGATTACGCCCGCCACATCGGCGTGGACGACGATACTGCCGGCGTCGACGTCATCATCGGCGAGCCGGAGTTCGTCGGCCGGGGGCTGGGACCGGCGGCCATCCGCGCCTTCATGCGGCAGGTGGTCTTCGGTTCGTTCGGGGCGCGGTCATGCGTCATCGGCCCGGAGGAGGGCAACCTGGCCGCGATCCGGGCCTACGAGAAGGCGGGGTTCCGCTTCTGGAAGCGCGCCGACGTCCCGGGGGAGCCTGCGCCGGAGTACCTCATGCGCATGACGCCCGAGGACCTGCAGGCGGACGACGTCCACGCCGCCGCCCGGCCAGATGCAAACGTGCACCCTTGACGCGATGACCGGTTGAAGGCTACGATAGAGTCAAGAACCCATACCCCGTATGGGTACCGAGCGGCAATCCTGCGGGGTTCGCTCGAGCTCACGCATCTGGAGGACACGATCATGAGCGATGCCATCCACCTGTCCGGGAGCGCGGAGGCCCGGACCGGCGCCAGGCTGGAGTTCAGCGTGATGGGCATGACCTGTGCGGCCTGCTCCGCCCGCATCCAGCGGCGGCTGGCGAAGGCGGAAGGGGTGCAGGAGGCCAGCGTCAACCTGACCACGGAGAAGGCCACGGTCTACTACGACCCTTCCGCGGTTACCCCCCAGAAGCTCTTCGACCTGGTGACCGACCTGGGCTACGGGGTCGTCAAGGACAAGTTCACTTTCGATATCGCGGGCATGACCTGTGCGGCGTGCTCCAGCAAGATCGAGCGGAAGCTCTCCCGGGTGCCGGGCGTGCTCAGCGCCAGCGTCAACCTGAGCACGGAGAAGGCGACCGTTGAGGCGGTGGGGGTGCGGGCTGAGGACCTGATCGGGCTGATCCGGGACCTGGGCTACGGCGCCAGGCTGGCCGCCGACGCGGCGGACGCCGACCGGGAGCGGCGGAGGCAGGAGATGCGCCGGCAGGTCGCCCTGCTGGCCTTCTCCGCGGCGCTGACCCTGCCGCTGTTCGTGGCCAACATGATCCTGATGCCGATGCGGATCCACCACCCGGTGCTGATGAACCGGTGGTTCCAGTTCGCCCTGGCGACGATCATCCAGGTGGTCGTCGGCTGGCGGTTCTACCGCGGCGCCTGGCTGAACCTGCGCCACGGCTCCGCCAACATGGACGTGCTGGTCGCCCTGGGCACCACGGCGGCCTACCTGTACTCCGTCGCGCTCTCCTTCTTCCTGGGCGGCGAGAACTACTACGAGTCCAGCGCGACCATCCTCACCCTGATCCTGCTGGGGAAGACCCTGGAGGCCATCGCCAAGGGCCGGACCTCCGAGGCGATCCGCAAGCTGCTGTCGCTCCAGGCCAAGACCGCCAGGGTGGTGCGGGACGGCGTGGAGCGGGACGTGCCCATCGAGGACGTGGTGGTGGGCGACGTCATCGTCGTCCGGCCGGGGGAGAAGATCCCGGTGGACGGGGTGGTCCTGTCCGGCACGTCGGCCGTGGACGAGTCGATGCTGACCGGCGAGCCGATCCCGGTGGACAAGGGGCCCGGCGACGCCGTCACCGGCGCCACCCTCAACAAGAACGGCGCCATCACCCTGCGGGCGACCCGGGTGGGCAAGGACACCGCCCTGGCCCAGATCGTTCGCATGGTGGAGGAGGCCCAGGGTTCCAAGGCGCCGATCCAGAAGCTGGCGGACCGGATCTCGGGCATTTTCGTCCCCGCGGTGGTCGGCATCGCCGCCGTCACCCTGCTGGCCTGGGGGCTGATCGCCGGCGACTGGAACGCGGCCCTGCACGCCGCCATCTCGGTGCTGGTCATCGCCTGCCCGTGCGCCCTCGGCCTGGCCACCCCCACCGCGGTGATGGTGGGCACCGGCAAGGGGGCGGAGGCGGGCATCCTCTTCAAGGGCGGCGAGCACCTGGAGCGGGCCCACAAGGTGGATGTGGTGGTGCTGGACAAGACGGGGACCATCACGTGGGGCCGGCCCGAGCTCACCGACGTCATCCCGCTGGGTGCGGGCGCCCCGGGGGCGGACGAGCTGCTGGCCCTGGTGGCCGCGGCGGAGTCCCGGTCGGAGCATCCGCTGGGCCAGGCGATCGTGGCGGGAGCCAAGGAGCGGGACATCGCCCTGCCGGAGGTGGAGTCCTTCGAAGCCATCCCCGGCGCCGGCCTGGAGGCGCGGGTGGCCGGGCGGGAGGTGCTGGTGGGCACCCGGCGGCTGATGGCCGAGCGGGGCATCGACACGGCCCGGGCGGAGGCGCAGATGGCGGAACTGGAGGCGGCGGGCAAGACCGCGATGCTCGCGGCGGTGGACGGCGCCCTGGCCGGGATCATCGCCGTGGCGGACACGGTCAAGCCCACGTCGGCGGAGGCCATCGCCGAGCTGCACGAACTGGGGCTGGAGGTCGTGATGATCACCGGCGACAACCGGCGGACGGCGGGGGCCATCGGCCGGCAGGTCGGGGTGGACCGGGTCCTGGCCGAGGTGCTGCCCGGGGACAAGGCGCAGCACGTGGAGCAGTTGAAGGAGGGCGGGCGGAAGGTCGTCGCGATGGTGGGCGACGGCATCAACGACGCGCCGGCCCTGGCCACCGCCGATCTGGGGATCGCCATCGGCACTGGCACCGATGTGGCCATTGAGACCGCCTCGGTTACACTGATGAACGGCGACCTCAAGGGCATCGCCCAGGCCCTGCGGCTGAGCCGGCAGACGATGCGGACCATCAAGGAGAACCTGTTCTGGGCGTTCATCTACAACGTGATCGGCATCCCCATGGCGGCCTTCGGGCTGCTGAACCCGATGATCGCAGGCGGGGCGATGGCCTTCTCGTCGGTCTCGGTGGTCTCCAACTCGCTGCTGCTGAAGCGGTACAACCCCCGCAGCCGCGGCGGCATCCGCGGCGACGCCCTGGTGAAGGCGGCCGCGGCCGGGGTCATGGCCTTTGCCATCTGGCTGGCCTTCTTCTACACCCAGCCCTTCAACACGGTGCGGTACGACCTCACCATCCGGGACCTGGAGCTGCCGGTGGAGATCACGGTGCGGGCAGGGCAGCAGGTGCGGGTCTCCCTCACCAACGAGAACCCGGACGTGATCCACAACTTCATCATCCCGGAGGTTCCCCACCGGTTCCTGAAGATGGTGCGATTCGATCCGCAGCTGCACATGCACGCGGGCGGCGCCGACGTGGAGGTGTGGGTGTCGCCCGGCCGCACGGCGGTCGTGGAATTCACGCCGACCGTGCCGGGGCGGTACGCGATCGGCGACCCGGGCAAGTACGGGGTGAGGGGCTGGCTCGTGGTGGAGGAGTGATGCGCGGGTGCGAGGAAGGGTTCAGCAGAGAGGCAGGGTGCCGCCAGTTGGGCGGCACCCTGCCTCTCTACTCCGCATCAGACCGGCCGGCCGGCACCGGCAACTCCACCTGCCATTCGCCGTGCACGCGGTACCCCGGGTCGGCGAAGACGATCACCAGGTTCCGCCGCGGCGCGCTGCGGAAGTCGACCTCCATGCTCGTGAACTGGCCGTTTTCCCCATGGGCGCTCCAGGCGCGCGGTCCACCGAACATGCGGTGACGGATCCCCACTTTCTGAAGGAGGACGCCGCCCTCCTCCGGCCCGAGGTCCAGAGTGAAGCCGAAGGTGTCGGCATCGATCCGGGTTACCGTCTCGACGGTGAAGCGGTGGCTGCCGATCTGCAGTTCCTCGTTCAGCCGGAGCGGCTTTCCTTCGGCGAGTTGCTCCAGGGGTACGGTGAGTCGGGCTTCGGCGGTGTAATCCGCCAGTATCAGGTAGGGAACCGTGAGCGTCAGCTGTCGGGCGTCCGGCGCCAGCGGCCCCTGGAAGACGGCGCGCCTCCAGGGCCCCGAGCGGTCGGCCTCATCGATAATGAGGGGATAGGTGTGCCCCTGGTCGTCGATGAGGACGGGCTCCACGAAGCCGTGCGGCTCGATCCAGTCACGGTAGTCGATGACCCGGGTGCCGTCAGGCAGTCGGGTGTCAAGGGAGACGACGATGCGATCATCCACCGCCGTCCAGTACGGCACGCCGACCTGCACACCCAGCCGCTCCTCCGACCAGTTTCCGGGGTGTGCCCCGGCCAGCCCGGCCTCTTCCGCGTTGACCAGGGTGACGGGAATCTCCACCGGTTCGGCGACCCCGGAGAGGTAAGGCAACACCAGGGTGATCTCGCTGGTTCCGGGCGGCAGCGGACCGAAGTTGTACTGGCCGACCATGTCCCGCGTGCCCCCGGCCAGGGAACCGCCCCACCTCCGGATCACGGTTCCATCCGGAAGACGTAGTTCAGGAAACGCACTCTCGCGGGCAGACGCGAACTCGACCTTGTCGAGGGGCTCATCTGCGGGCCAGTCCACGCGGTACCGCACCTGCGTCCCGTCGCGGTTGCTGATGGCACCGGTTACGGTCACCCGCACGCCGTCCTGCTCCACCGACACGGGCTCGGGCAGGATCCACGTCTCGCCGTCGGTCTCGGTCAGTCCGATGCCGGGGACGAGGCGCACCAGCCGGTGGATGGCCGCCAGGGCCCCTTCGGGGTTGCTCAGCGCCAGAGTTCCGCCAACCAGCAGCAGGGCGGCGGCAGCGGCCACGAGCCAGCGGCGCGGCCGGCGACTGGCCGTTGGGACGTCGGGCGGCGCCGCAGCCGGGGCAGCGGCGGCAGCGTGCGCGAGCCCTGCCTTCTCCCGTGCGCGGCCGCGGATTCGCGCCAGCACATCGTCCGGGAGCGGCGGGGCGTCCGCCACCAGGGGGGCGAGGTCGCCGGCCTTCAGTCCGGTCTCCGTCAGAAACGCCTGCTCATCCGGCGAAAAGCGCTTATCGGTCATGCGTGTGCACCTCGCTTTCGTCGCTCAGCAGCCGCCTGAGGTTCTGCCTGGCCCGCCAGAGGCGGGTGTCCAGGGCGCCGCGGCTGAGGCCAAGATCCCGGGCGATTTCGGCCACGGATTCTTCGAAGAAATACCGACGGATCAACAGTTCCCGCTCCGCCGGCGGCAGGCGGCGCAGGGCGGCGTGCACGGCGGCCTGCTCCTCATGGGCCACCACCGCCGCATCGACGGGAGGGGCGGTCTCTTCCGGCTCTGCCGCTTCCGGCACGGCGCTGAGGGGGATGACCTTCGCCCGGCCCATGTCGTCCAGGGTGCGGCGGCGAAGCGCCCGGCGCCGGTCCAGCGCGGCGTACTTGGTGAGCATCAGCACCCAGTTGGCGAGGGTGGACCGCTGCGGGTCGAACTCGGCGGCCCGCTCCCAGGCGGCGGCCAGGGCGTCGCTCACCACCTCTTCCGCGTCCTGCGCACTGCCGAGCCCGCCCAGGGCCATCTCGGCCAGCCGGTAGAGCCTGTGAGCGAGCGCGCCCGCCAGCGCATCCAGCCCGGCCGGGTCCCGGGCCAGGAGCTGCCTGTGTATCGTCTGCTCATCCCACTCCGGCATGGGCGCCCTCCTTCGGATGGCCTCACGGCCCAAGATGGCCGTGTGGCGTTCTTCACCTGGTACTACGTCGTCAGGTTGGCATTTCTCACGGGATTCTCCTGCGCAGACGACAGGAAACCCCGGGCCCTGCAGGGGCCCGGGGTTCACCCGCCCTACTTCTTCCGGCGGGCGAAGACCCACTTGACCGGTTCCATCAAGGCCGTGGGGATCAGCGACAGGATGAGCACCGTGAGCCACCCCTGCAGGCCGATGGGCGTCACCTTGAAGAAGGGCTGCAGGAAGGGGATGCTCATGACCGCGACCATCAGCAGCAAGCCCACGCCGGTCGCGAGCCAGGCCACCCGGTTACGGAAGAACCCGATGCGCCACGGGGCCCGGGTCAGGCTGCGGCAGCTGTGCGCCCACCAGAGCTCGCCGATGGCCAGGGTCGCGAAGGCGTAGGTGGAGCCGGTCGCCACCGGGTTGCCCGCGGCCCCGGCCCGCATCCCCAGGAACAGCGCGGCCAGTACGGCGACACCCAGGAACACGGCCTGGATGGCCATCAGGGTGAGGAGCCGGGAGGTCAGCACCGGCTCCCGGGGGTCCCGCGGCTTCTGCCGCATGATCCCGGGTTCGGCGGGCTCCACGCCCAGGGCGATGGCCGGCAGCGAGTCGGTGACCAGGTTGACCCACAGCAGGTGGATCGGCTGCAATGGCACGGGCCAGCCGGCCAGCATGGCGACGGTCATGATCGCCATCTCGGCGACGTTGGCCGAAAGCAGGAAGAACGTGGCCTTCTGGATGTTGGCGTAGATGGTGCGCCCCTCTTCCACGGCCGCCACGATGGTGGCGAAGTTGTCGTCCATCAGGACCATGTCGGCCGCGCCCCGGGCCACGCCGGTGCCCACCACGCCCATCGCGACGCCGATGTCGGCCCGTTTCAGGGCGGGCGCGTCGTTGACGCCGTCGCCGGTCATCGCCACCACGTGGCCCTGCCGCCGGAGCGCCTCGACGATGCGCAGCTTGTGATCCGGCGAGACCCGGGCGTATACCGGCACCGTGCGCACGGCCTTCTCCAGGGCGGCGTCGTCCATCTCCTCCAGATCGGGGCCGCTCAGCACCCGGTCGTCCGCACCGGCGATGTGGACCTGCCGGGCGATGGCCAGCGCCGTGGTCGCGTGATCGCCGGTGATCATCATGGTGCGGATGCCCGCCTCGTGGGCCTTCCGCACGGCCGCCGCGCTCTCGGGCCGCGGCGGGTCCGTCATCCCGATCAGGCCGATCAGTTCCAGGTTCTCCTCCAGCGCCGCGGGGTCCTCCGGCAGTTCCGTCCGGGGGGCCGTGAAGGCCACCGCCAGGACGCGGATGCCCTGCTCGGCCATCTCCCGGTTGGCTTCCTCCACCGCCCGGCGGCGCCCGGGGGTCATGGGCTCGGTGCCCTGGGCCGTGCGGATGCGCGTGCAGCGGGCGAGCACCACGTCGGGCCCGCCCTTCACGATGCCGGTGTAGCCCTCGTCCGGATCGCCCAGCGCGTGGAAGGTGGTCATGCGCTTGCGGGTCGAGGAGAAGGGCACCTCGGCGACCCGCGGATGCCGCGCCTCCAGGTCGCGCTTGTCCAGCCCGGCCTTCGCCGCGCCCAGGACCAGGGCGGTCTCCGTCGGGTCGCCGACGGACCGGTACTCGCCGTCCTCCTCCGAGAGGCTCGCGTCGGTGCAGAGGGCGCCGGCGGCCAGCAGCAGGCCGGCCCGGCTTTCCAGCGGGTGGGGCTGATCGGGCGCCACCCACTCCTCCGGCAGCCAGAGCCGGGTGACGGTCATCTTGTTCTGCGTGAGGGTGCCGGTCTTGTCGGAGCAGATGAACGTGGCGGAGCCCAGGGTCTCCACGGCGGACAGCCGGCGGATGACCGCGTTGCGCCGGGCCATGCGCTGCATCCCCAGCGCGAGCACGATGGTGGTGACCGCCGGCAGCCCCTCGGGAATCGTCGCCACCGCCAGCGAGACGGCGACCATCAGCACCTCCAGCCAGGGCATGCCCCGCCACAGGCCCACGGCGCCGAGCAGGATGACCAGCACCAGCATGGCCCCGCCGAGCACCCGGGCGAAGTGGGAGAGCCGCTTCTGCAGCGGCGTCGCCTCCTGGGGCTCTTCCTGCAGCCTGTCGGCGATGCGGCCCACCTCGGTGCGCATGCCCGTGCCGACGACCACCCCCTCGCCGTGGCCGTAGGTGACGGCCGTGGACATGAACGCCATGTTCACCCGGTCGGCCAGCGGGGCGCCGGCTTCCAGGGTCTTGTCCGCGTCCTTCTCCACCGGCACGGACTCGCCGGTCAGCAGCGACTCGTCGATCTGCAGCATGGCGGACCGGAGCAGGCGCAGGTCGGCGGGCACGGGATCGCCGGCCTCCAGCACCACGATGTCGCCCGGCACCAGCTCGCGGGTGTCGATCTCGATCACCCGGCCGTCCCGCCTCACCTTGCAGTGGGGTGCGCTGAGCTCCTTCAGGGCCTGCAGGGCCTGGTCGGCCTTGAACTCCTGGACCAGCCCGAGCACGGCGTTCAGGATGACGATGGCGAGGATCGCTCCGCCGTCCAGGAACTCCCTGAGGACCAGCGCCAGGAGCGCGGCCGCCAGCAGGATGAGCACCAGGGGGTCCCGGAACTGATCGATGAATGCCGCCAGCATGCTGCGCCGCTTCTCTTCGGCCAGCCGGTTCGGGCCGTGCCGGGCCAGCCGCTGCGCGGCCTCCGCGGCCGTGAGCCCCGGCCCGGGGTCGACCTGCAGCCGCTCGGTGACTTCAGCGGGCGTCAGCGTGTGCCAGTCCGTTCGTTCCATCGTTCTGCCTCCTCGGTTCCGGGGAACTGCGGGAAAGATGCCCGGGGCATCAGGGGGTGGGAGCTGCCCCCATCTCTAAATGAAGAGTCGCTTTCCTGCGTCTCAGGTTCGGTGCGGACGGGTTCACGCGCAGCGAAAGGGGGCGCCGGCACGCGCCCCCCTTAGTCTCTCCTATTCCGTTCGCAGGCTTGAAGCCACTTGCGCCGCGCGGGCGCGCCCCCAGTTCCACGCCCGCCAGTCGGCGCTCGGCGGCCGATGGATGCGCTCCTCGAGCCGCGCCTCCAGCTCGGCGCGCGCCGGGTCCGGCAGGCGGTCCAAAGCTTCCACCAGCACCGGCAGCGCATCGGGTCCCAGCGAGGCTGCGTACCCGGCGTCGAACCGGCCCGTCTCCACCGCCCGGGCGACGTTGATGCGGGCGATGAGCGCATCGGGGTTCACGGCGTGCAGGAGCAGCAGCACGGCGAGGCCGCCCGCCAGCGCCCCGGCGGCGAAGCGCTCCCGGGCGCCCCGCATGACCGTGGCCAGGAACCAGACGAAGAGGAAGGCCATCCAGACCATGAAGGCCGTGGCGTAGAGCCTGAGTTCGGTCAGGCCGTACTCCAGCACGTAGAGCCACATCCGCTGCACGGCCGACGCCATGACGCTGAAGAGCAGCGCGATCAGCGGCGTGCCGAGCCGGCGGAAAAGCCGGTGCGCGGCCCGGTCCTCCTCCGGCAGGGCCCAGTGCAGGGCCAGCAGGACGGGCAGCACCAGGGCGGTGACCTGGACCAGTTCGAAGAACCCGCTGCGGGCATACTCCGCGTAGGTGAGACCGGCGGTGGCCATGACGAGGTCGGCGCCGCCGAACAGGTACCGGATCTGGACCAGCACGAAGGCGAGGAAGAGCAGGTTGAGCAGGCCGAGCACGACGCCGGTCTCAACCGGGCCCAGTGCGAAGCTGCCCCTCTCCCCGACCCCGCTGGCGTCCAGCCGGGGCAGCCCGCCGGGTTGCCGGATCAGCCCGGTGCGCAGGAAGCCGGCGGCGAGGAACCCGAAGAAGAGCGTGCCGAAGAGATGGAGCAGCCAGCTGCCGGACCTCCAGACGAAGGCGCGGTCCAGCAGGGCGGCAAACACGGCGTCCGCCGCGGCCAGCAGGCTGCCGAAGAGCAGCAGCAGGGGGACGGCGATCACGAGGCCGCGCAGAGCCGCAGCGGCGCGCCGGGACCCGGGGCCGCGGGAAAGCCCTTTCCAGTCCACATCGCTGAACAGCAGCCAGAAGGGGCCCGCGGCGTGGTGCGCGGCCGACAGCACGAGGCCCAGGGGGTAGGTGAGGATGCCGGCCCGGCTCAGCCCTCCGTCCCGCAGCGTGAGGGCGGCCAGCCCCAGGCTGAGGCCGATGGCGAGCAGGTTGAGGAACTGGAGCACCGGCGAGGCGCGCCAGGCCAGGCAGGCGGCGAACACCACCGCAGCGGCCAGCAGCCAGCGCCCCTCGCCCTGCAGGGACCCGTGCCGCCCCCTTTCCACCTGCAGGGCCGGTGCGGACTCGGCCGCGGGCGTTTCGGCCTCCGGCACCCACCGGGCGAGCACGACCGTCGCCGCGGCCAGCGCCGCCACCCAGAGGAAGCCGCCCATGCCCAGGTCCGGGGCATGCAGGATGAGCTGATCGCCCAGAACGCCGATCAGCAGGGCCGCGCACAGCGCCCAGAGGGCCAGTCGGGAGGGTGCACGCATGGAAGCACACCCCCCTGCCTACTGGGCGGCGCGCAGCCGGCGGAGGTGGGGCCGCCGGGGCTCCGCCGGCAGGTCGGCCAGACCCGGCGCCTCCCGGGCCACCGCCACCACGGTCATGCCGGCCAGGTGCTCCGCTTCCACCAGGCGCACGGCGCGCAGCGCCTCATCGCGCCCCATGTAGTAGAAGGGCTCCTCCCAGAGCAGGAGCCGGGGCTTCTGCATCAGGGCAACCGCCAAGTCGGCCAGGGCCCGGGTTCCGTGGGTCAGCGAGGCCACTTCCCGCTGCAGCACCTCTTCCAGCCCCAGGGCGCGGGTCACGCGGCGGAGCCGCTGCCGGTACACGTCCGGGCGCAGCCGGCAGAGGTGAGCCTGCCACCGGAAGGAGGCCTCCAGGGTGAACTCCCACCACAGGTCATGCCGCTCCCCGTGCACGTAGGCGACGCCGTCCGGCACAGCGGCCGTCCCGTCCCCGGAATGGCTGTCTCCGCCGGATCCGGTCCACGTCCGCAGGGCGGCCCGTCCCCCCTGTGCCAGGGTGAGGGCGGCCAGTTCAGCCAGGCTCCGGTCACTCGTCCAGGGTTCGGTTGCGGTTCTGAAGCGCCAGATCACCGTCGACGCCGTCATCAGAATCCCTCCCGAGGTAGGCTTTGGCCTGTGCGGCCAGCTGGTCGATGCGCTCCGGATTCAGCTCGTACAGGATGAACTTGCCCTCCTGGCCGGCCCGCCCCACCAGCCCGGCCTCCACCAGGAGGCGCAGGTGGCGGGAGACGGTGGACTCGTTGAGGCCGAGGCGCTTTGCCATCTCCTGCGCCGGCAGCCGCTCCTGCGCGATGAGGCGCAGGAGCTTGAAGCGGGTGGCGTCGGCCAGGGCGGAAAAGCCCAGCAAGAGGCTCTCCGGCGCCTCCTCCGGCTGGCTGGCCGCGGGATGTTCCGGGTTGTAGAAGAAGATCTGCGTCCGGTCCAGGCGGTAGAACATCAGGCGGCGGGGGCTGAAAGCCGAGGGGACGAAGAGGATGCGGCTGAGGTCCCCCAGCGGCACCCGCATCCCCTTGCCCCAGTGGAGGATCAGGGCGTCGCCGTCCCCGGCCACCCCCACCCGGTCGGAGAAACGGGAGATGAAGGAGACGGGATCGATCTGGGCCAGCAGCGCCGCCTCCCGCTGAATGGACTCCGTGAGCAGCCCCACCCGGGCGCCGATCTCCGGCGAGATGGCCTCCCAGTACGCCAGCAGGTCGGCGGCGAGCTCCGGCTGCCGGTCCGCCAGGCCGCGCAGGGCGTCGGGGGTGGGCAGCGGCGCCGACTCCTCCAGCTCCAGGGCCAGGGCGAAGAGGTCGGTCCGCTGGGCGTGCCCGTGCAGCCGCTCCAGCAGGCCCGGCGGCAGCCGCTCCAGCACCCGCTGCTCCCAGGGGGCGGCGGTGCCGAAGCGCTCGGGGTTTTGGATCACCAGCAGGGAAAGCGCCAGGTCGAGCAGCGGCGAGTACCGGAACTGGATGAGCTGCCTCAGCCGGTCGTGGTCGGTCAAGCGGACCTCACTCCTTACACTTGCGTGTACACGCAACTCAAATGTACCATTGCTTGCATCCAGAGTCAAGTGTGTGAACGCCGGCACGGCCTTGGGCGCGTCGGACGCGGCGAAAGAGTGGGCACCCTGGCTCCCGGGGAACCGAACCGGGATGGGCAGTGAACGGATTTGCAGTCAAAGGCGTCTAGAAAGTGTTAGGAACTCGCGCACGACGGAGGGATAATGTGACGCTGCAGGTGCTGGACGTATACAAGGCCTTCGGCCCCGTCAGAGCGGTGCAGGGCGTCAGCTTCACCGTGCCGGCCGGGCGGGTGTGCGGTCTGCTGGGCTCCAACGGCGCCGGAAAGACGACCACGATGCGCATGATCATGCGCATCTTCCTGCCGGACCGGGGCGAGATTCAGTGGAAGGGCCGGCCGGTGACCGACGCCATCCGCTCCACGTTCGGCTACCTGCCGGAGGAGCGGGGGCTCTACCCCAAGATGCAGGTCAGGGAGCAGCTCATCTACCTGACGCAGCTGAAGGGCCTGTCGCACGCCGAGGCGGCGCGGCAGGTGGACCGCTGGATCGAGCGGCTGGAGCTGGGCGAGTACGCCCTGCGGAGAGTGGAGCAGCTCTCCAAGGGCAACCAGCAGAAGGTGCAGTTCGCGGCGGCCGCCGCCAGCCGGCCGGAGCTGTGCATCCTCGACGAGCCGTTTACGGGGCTGGACCCGATGAACACCCTCGTGATGGAGCAGGCCTTCCGTACGCTGGCCCGGGAGGGGACGACCATCCTCTTCTCGTCCCACAACATGGACCAGGTGGAGGCCCTCTGTGACGATGTGGTCCTGCTCCACCGCTCGCGGGTGGTGCTCGCCGGCACCCTGCGGGAGGTGAAGCGGGCCGCCCGCCGCCAGACCGTGCGGCTCCGGGTGGATTCGGGCGACTACAGCTTCCTGCGGGAGTTCCCCGGCATCCGCACCCAGTCCGCCGCCGGCGGGGCCGTTGAAGTGGCCGTTCCCGATACGCTGGATCCGAACCAGCTGCTGGCCCGGGCGATGTCCGCCGGCACGGTGACGGAGTACTCCCTGGGCGAGCCGTCGCTGCGGGAAATCTACATCGAGAAGGTGGGTGGGGCCGATGCGTAACCTGTGGCTGGTCACACGGCGCGAGTTCACGAGCCGCATCAAGTCCGGCGCCTTCATCGCCTCCACCCTGATCATGATGATCGTCGTGTTCGCGGCCACGGCGATCCCCCTCCTCATGGGCGGATCCAGCGCGCCGCTGTCGGTGGTCGTCCTGGACCGCACCGGGCAGCTGCTGGCCCCCCTGCAGCAGGCGGTGGCCGCCATGGAAGGCGGACGGGAAGTGGTGCTCACGCCCGGTGAGGGCGACGAGCGGACCCTGATGGCCGAGGCCCGCGCGCAGGGTTCCGTGCTGCTGATCCTCGACGGGACCTACCCGGACGCCGTGCACGCCCGGCTGCTCTACAACAGCATGGGCGACCTGTCGGACTCGTACCTGGTCACCGATCCCCTCGTGCAGCTGGTCCGGGCCGCACGGCTTGAGCAGCGGGGCCTGCCCCAGGAGCTGGCCCAGGAGGTGCTGCAGCCGCTTACCCTGGAGACCCTGCAGCTCCGGTCGGCAGAGGAGGGCGCGTCGGACCAGTTCCTGGGGACGCTGTTCCTGGCCTTGGGGGCGATCATGTCGGTCTACATGATCAGCATGATGAACAGCCAGTTCGTCTTCCAGGGCGTGTTGGAGGAGAAGGTCTCGCGGGTGGTGGAGGTGATGGCGGCCGCCGTCAGGCCCTCCGAGATGATGCTGGGCAAGATCCTCGGCCTGGGCCTGCTGGGCATCCTCCAGTACATCGGCATGATGGCCGCCTGGCTGGCCGGGAGCGCCCTCACCATGCGGGCGATCGGCGCATCGATGGCCGGCCTCACCCCCGGCGTCGCGCTGCTCATCGCGGCCTTCGTGGTGCTTTCCTACGCCATGAACGCTTCGGTGCTGGCGGCCCTGGGCGCCACCGTCAGCCGCATGGAGGACAGCCAGACCATGGTTTCGCCGGTGCTGATCCTCATGATGCTGCCGATGTTCCTCCTCACCCCGGTGATGAACGACCCCAACGGCACCCTGGCGACGGCGCTCTCCTTCGTCCCGCTCTGGACGCCCATCGTCATGCTGATGCGGGTCATGATGGCCGATGTGCCCGCGGTGCAGGTGGCCGTCTCCCTGGCGCTGCTGGCGGCCACCACCGCGCTGCTCTGGTGGGCCAGCGGCCGGATCTACCGGGCCGCGCTGCTCAGCTTCGGCGCCCGGCCCACCCTGAAGCAGCTCTGGCAATATTTGAGGGCGGGGTAAGGCCGGCGTGCGCTCCCCGTTTCTCACCGGCCCGGGCTCCGGCCCGGGCCTTCCTCGTGCGCCACGGTCGCGGGCCTATCCGGGCGTGCGGCGCGATAGATTGTTCGCGACGACGCACGCGGGAAGGAGGAGCGCACGATGGGCACGTTCATGGGTTACCCCGCGGGCTTCGCCGCCGGGCCGGTGGAACCGCCGACGCTCCAGGTGACGGGGGTGGGGGAGGCCGGGGCGGCGCCGGACACCGCACGCCTGACCCTGGGCTTCACGGCGCGGGCGCCGCAGGCCGCGGCAGCCTACGAGCAGACTGCGGCCGCGCTGAACCGGGTGGTGCAGGCCCTGATGCAGGCGGGACTCGCCGCCGATCAGATGCAGACGCAGGAGGTTGCGCTGAACCCAGTGTTCGACCGGCCCCGGGATGGCGGCGAAACCCGGCTCACCGGTTACGAGGCGACGGCGACCCTCGCCGTCACCTTGCGGGATCTGGCCCGGGTGGGGGCGATCATCGACCTGGCGGTCTCCGCCGGCGCCAACCGGGTCGACGGGGTGCAGTTCACGGTGCGCGAGCGGGAGCGGGCGGAGGCGGCGGCTCTGACGCAGGCGGTGCAGGATGCGCAGCGGCAGGCGGCAGTCCTGGCCCGGGCCCTGGGGGTGGCCCTGGGGCCGGTGCGGGAGGTGAGCACGGAGGCGGCGCCGGGGCCATCGCCGTATCTCGCCCGCTCGGCCGCAGAGGGGATACCCGTGCTGCCCGGCCGGCTGGCGGTGGTGCGCACCGTGCGGCTGGCGTACCAGATCCACCCGTCGGTCACGGCCCGGGCGCGGTGAGGCCGGGGATGGTGCCCCGGGCGAAGGGGCCTACCCCCCGCCGCCCGCGGGCATCGTCGCCCGCACGTACCACATCCAGGGCCGGAAGCCTGCGATGCCGTAGAAGCGCACCAGCTGCGTCCAGTCGATCACGGCGCTCCGCACCCCCCGGTCCCGCAGCTCGGCCAGGGAGGCGGAGAGCAGGGCGAGGCCGATGCCGCGGCCCCGGGCCTCCGGCGCCACCCCGATGGGCCCCAGGCTGCCGTGGGGGCCCTGAAAGCGCGGCGCCCAGTAGATCCCCGGCGAGAAGTGCCGGGACCAGGGCCCGGCGATGCGGGCGAATCCCACGATGGCGCTGTTTTCCAGGGCCAGCATCACGTCCTCCCGCAGCCCGCCGCCGGCCAGATGCCGCTCCAGTTCCCACGCCCAGCGGCCGGGGAAGGCCCGGCGCATGAAGGCGAGAGCGGCCTCCTCCTCGCCCGGGGCCATAGGCCGGTAGATGATGCCCGGTTCCCGGGCGAACGCTCGCCGGGCCGCCTCGGGGTGCTCGTATGTGGCCATTTCGGTGTTCGCCAGGTCGCATTCCAGGGCGCCCAGTTGGGCCCCGCGCCGGGCGAACCAGTCCAGGGCCCGGCGGCAGTCCAGGGGGATGCCGGGGAAGAAGTGGCCGGGGTCCGACCCCAGGGCCACGGGCTCGGCGGCGTACCGCCCCAGGTGGGTGAGGGCGTCCCGGAGCAGGGCGCTGCCGACGCCTTTGCCCTGGAAGGCGGGATCCACGACCAGGGCGGAGATCCAGCCCTGCTGGTCCGCGGGCAGGGTGTGCATGGGGTGCTGCCGCCGCTTGACGGCCACCAGGGCCACCATGCGGCCCCCGGCGAGAATCGCCCGGCTGCCCTCCGGGTCGAAGCTGGGCTCGTTCCACAGGTTGGACGCCATCAACTCCGGGCGCATGGGGAACAGGTCCCCCAGCGTCCGGTTCCAGAGGTCCACGGCCTGGGGAAGCAGGTCGAGTGTGAGCGGTTGGTTCTGCATGGTCACCCTCCCAAGAAAAAGTGTGCCCCCGCGGCCGCTCGGGCTGCGGGGGGTTGCGATTTCAGTGTCTGGTTGAGCTTTCCAGCATCTGCATCTTCAGCTTCCACAGGGGCTCGGAGAGGTCCACCTTGTAGGCGGCGGGGTTGGTGAGCCGCTGGATCTCCTCGTAGAACCGCTTGCGCTGCACGGCCACCCACTCCCGGGCCGCCGCGGTCACCTTGTCGGGCGGCTGATCGGGCAGGAGCTGCCGGCCGTCCTGGATGTAGGTGAGCAGCAGATCCTCCACGGTGAAGTTGCGCAGGAGCGTCTTCTTCCACGTGTGGACGGGGTCGAAGATGAGGAAGGGCTGAGCGGGGTCGGGCAGCGGCTCGTCCGGCAGCATCAGCAGGTCGGCCAGGTAGTAGCCGGTCTCCTTGCTCCGGAAGCGGATGAGCTGCTTGGGCCCGCCCGGGTGGGTCACCTTCTCGGGGTTTTCCGACACCTTGATGCGGGGCGACCAGGCCCCGTTCTCCTCGACGGCGGTGAGCTTGTACACGCCGCCCAGGGACGGCTGGTCGGCGGCGACCACCATGTTGGTGCCCACGCCCCACATGTCGATGGGCGCCTTCTGCAGCTTCAGGTCCCGGATCACGTACTCGTCCAGGTCGCCGGAGGCGACGATCTTCGCGTCCCGGAAGCCGGCCTCGTCCAGGATCCGGCGGCACTCCTTGGAGAGATAGGCCAGGTCGCCGGAGTCGAGCCGGACGGCGCCGATGCGGATGCCCATCTCGCGCGCGACGGCGATGGCGTTGGGCAACCCCGACCTGAGCGTGTCGTAGGTGTCGATGAGGAAGGTGGGCCGGCGGCCCAGCTTGACCTGCGACTGCGCCCAGAGCCGGAAGGCCTCCTTTTCGTCGCCGCCCAGCATGACCAGGGCGTGGGCGTGGGTGCCCCGGGCCGGGATGCCGAAGAGCCGGCCGGCCTCCAGGTTGGAGGTCGAGTCCACCCCGGCGATGTACGCGGCCCGGCTGTGGTAGATGGAGGCGTCCCCGCCCTGGGCCCGGCGCAGGCCCATCTCGATGACCGGGTCGCCCTCCGCGGCCTCCACCACCCGGAACGCCTTGGTCGCCACCAGGGTCTGCGGGTTGACGATGTTCAGGATGCGGGCCTCCACGTAGGTCAGCTCCTCGATGGGGCCCACCAGGGTGATGATCGGCTCGCCGGGGAAGACGAAGGTGCCCTCGGCCACGGCGCGCATGGTCCCGGTGAACCGCAGGCCCCGCAGGTGCTCGACGAACTCCGGCTCGAAGCCCAGGCCGGCGATGTACTCCAGGTCCTCGTCGGAGAGCTTCAGCTCCGCCAGATACCGGGCGACCTGGTTGATGCCCACCGCGAGGGCCAGCCGGCCGCCGAAGGGGGCCTTGCGGAAGAAGACCTCCTTCACCACCCGGCGCCGGTGCTGCCCGGCCAGCCAGTAGGCGCGCATCATCTCGAGGGCGTACTCGTCCGCCAGCAATCCTTCAGACGGCGTTGGGGAGCGCATGGATCCACCTGCTTTCACAGGCTGTCGGCGAATGTCAACAGCCGAAAGATGTACGTAACCAAACGTTAGAATAGCGCACCGGCTGACCGCCGTCAAAGCCGGTCAGCCGTCGCGGTAGTGCTGCTTCACCATATGGATGAACGTCCGCACCTGCTCGGGCAGGACGCCCTCAGCCCGCACGTAGGCGTGCACGGTGCGGCCGGAGCCGGGCCAGTCGGCGACGGGCCGTGCGGCCAGCCGGCCGTCCCGCACCTCCTCCCGCACCGCCGACGCCGGCAGGATGGTGACGCCCATCTGCAGCATCACGGCGGTCTTGATGGTCTCCACGGTAGGATGCTCCACCAGCCGGCAGGACACCCCGTGCTCCGTGAGGGCCTCCTCCACCTCGTGGCGCATGCCCGCGCCCGGCTGGAGGACCAGCAGCGTCCGCCCCGCGAGGTCCCGCAGCCGCTCCAGCGGCTCTGCCGCCGGATGGGTGACCAGCAGCATCGGGTCGGAGAAGAGCTTGATCGCCTTGACGCCGGGCGCCGAGACGCGGGAGGCGAGGAAGGCGACGTCCGCCTCGTACTCCAGGAGCTGGTGGAGCACCTCGCGGTTGTGCCCCGGCCGCAGGTCGACCGGGATGGCGGGGTAGGCCTCGCGGAAGGCGGTGATCACCGGCGGCAGCGTGTAGAGGGTGATGATCATGCCGGCGGCGATGCGCAGCCGGCCCGGGCCGGCGCCGGAGGCCTGGGCGGCCGCGTGGCGGCACGCCGCGACCGCGGCCAGGGCGGCGCGGGCGTGGGGCAGCACCGCCTGTCCCGCGGGCGTCAGCTCCACGCCCCGGGGCGTCCGTGTGAGCAGCACGGCCCCCAGCTGGGCCTCCAGCGACTTGATCTGGCGGGTGATGGCGGGCTGCGAGAGGTGCAGCATCTCGGCGGCCTTGTTGAGGCTGCCGGTCTCGGCCGCGGCGCAGAAGCTCTCCAGCAGATGCAGCAAGTCGATGTCCCTCCAACCGTTCGTGCCCTTTAACATTCGGCGCCTGTTCGCCCAGTCCCTACCCGCGCCAGGGGCGCCTGCAGGTCACCGCCTGCAGGCGCCCCTGGCGCGGGGGCATCCCGGGCCGAGCGGCCGTCAGGGCTGCTCGGCGGCCGGCGGGTTCAGCAGCGCCTGCAACTGCTGGCGCTGCCGGACGTTCAGCGGCTCGGCCAGGAGCTCGTGGCGGGCCCGCTCCCGGGCCGCGGGGTCGTGCTCCTGCGTGGCCAGTTCATAGAGTACCCGCTGCCGAACGGTCAGGTTCCCCACCGGCGAGAACACGTTGTCGATGCCGTACTCCACCGTCTGGCCCATCGAGGCGTAGGCGTTGGACCAGTCCATCATCCGCTTGTACAGGCCGACGTCCGGAAAGGTGAAGGGCCGGTCCTCCCACGTCTGACCCCAGGCCAGCGCCGCGTACTGCGCCACCGCCCGGGCCGTGTCGCCCCTGACGTGGTGCCAGCGGGCCCGGAGGAAACGGACCTCGGGGTCCAGCGGCGTCGCCTTCTCGAGGCCGGCGAGCAGCCGGTCCATCCGTGTGAGGTCGACGTCCCCGTCCTTGATGCGCCGGGTGCCGGCCAGGTTGTACCAGAGGATGGCCAGGTGGTCCGCCCGCCGCTCCTCCGCGGCCACCTCCGCCGCGGTCGCCCCGTCCCATTCAGAGGCCTGGCGGACGACGATGTTCGGCACGGTCGCGAGGAAGAGGTCCAGGTCCGGCTTGTGGGCGGCGCCGATCAGGACCACCACCCGCTTCCCCTCGTGGTCGGCGGCCATGTTGACGATCTCCCGGGCGATCATCAGGTTGCGGTAGAGCATGTAGCGGCGCCCGGCCTCGCCGTACGGGTTGGGGTTGGCGTCGGCGTTGGCGTAGGATCGGTTGACGGCGTCGTGCCACTCCGGCGTGTCGGCGAAGAGCAGGGGCGGCACGTCCCACGACTGGAGGAGGTCTTCGTAGGTGATTCTCTCCTCGCCGGACCCACCGGGGTCGGGCTCAGGGTTCACCGCCGGCCACAGCAGCGCGTTGACCTGTTCCAGGGGGTCGGCCGTCCAGTCCACCGGCCGGACCTCCCGGCCCTTCTCCCGAGCCCAGGGGACGGCCACCCCGTACGATTCGTAGGCGACCTCGAAGTAGACGTCCTCCGCATACCACTGGGGCGGCGTCTCCACGCCCACGGCAGCCGGGTCGATGCGGTTGAGCAAGGCCCGGATCCGCGCCGGGCTGTGCTCCGCGTACTCCAGCTGCGCCGAGTGCATGGTGCCGATGACGACCACCTCGGTGGGCTTGGTCGGGAAGCGGGGCAGTTGGGGTACACCTGTGTCCGCGGCGGCCGGGTGGGCGGTCAGCGCCGCCAGAATGGCCCAGGCGGCCAGGAGCCGGCCGGCTCTTCTCGCGAGTCTGTGCAGCATCTGTCATCCTCCTCTGGCCGAGATGGTTGGTCTTGCCTCCATCGTAACCGCTCCCGGACGGGCCTGCCTGTGAACGGCCTTACAGAAGCGGGCGGGCGGCTTACAATCCTGCAACCTTCCCGCGCTGGGGGGAGGAAGGGGCAGGGGAGCGAGGGGCGCCAACCGCGCCGGGGGAGGTGTTGCGGGCGCGAGGGGTGGCACCATCGTGACAGCCTTCACAAGCAAGGTCTAGGCAAAGGATGGCGTTAGGGTACTAGTGCAATAGAACTATACGACCGAAATCAGCACGGCCGGATGGACACCGCCGGACGACCGGGGGGCCTCCGCCGATTGCGGCGGCGCCCCGCGGCGCGCCATCACGGGTGTTGCAAAAACGTAAGAAAAAGGAGTCCGATAGCGACTTGTATCAACGGACGTTAGACCAAAAGCACTAGTACGAACGTGATCCAGGCAGCTTTCGTGGACCCTTTGTGACGGGGGTAACAACTCGTCCGAGGGTTTGTGAGCGGGCTAACAATTAGACCCAGAGGCCAACTGTGCTATTGCGAAACCTCCATCCTGCGCTATTTCGGGGCGGCATAGCCAAAGGTATGATCTGAAGTAAACCGTACGTCGTGCGCAATGGGCGCAATGTGCCCTGCGATCGGGCATACGGAGCTACGCATGGGGGTGGAAAGCTTGGCCCTGACCCGACGTGATCTCTTGAAGAGCTCGTTGGCGGCGGGGGGTGCCCTCTCGCTTCTGGGGCTCGGCGGCAAGGCCGAGGCGAAGGAGCGGGATGATCTGAAGATCGAGGGCGCCAAAGACTACCGGACGATCTGCTGCTACTGTTCGGTGGGCTGCGGGATTCAGCTCTGGGTGAAGGACGGGGAGGTCGTGCACGTGAACGGCGACCCCGACCACCCGATCAACGAGGGCACGCTCTGTCCCAAGGGCGCGTCCATCGCCAACCTGCGCATCGTCGCCGACAAGAACAACCAGTACCAGCCCAACCCGCGGCGGCTCACCAAGGTCCTCTACCGGGCCCCTGGCGCCACCGACTGGGAGGAGAAGGACTGGGACTGGGCGATTGAGCGCATCGCCCGGAACGTAAAGGCGGCCCGCGACGCCACCTTCGAGCGGGTGGACGAAAACGGCGTCACCGTCAACCGCACCTTCGCGATGGCCCACATCGGCTCGGCGGCCCTCGACAACGAGGAGAACTACGTCCTCGCCAAGCTGATGCGCGGCCTGGGGATTGTCCGCCTGGAACATCACGCCCGTCTCTGACACAGCTCCACGGTGGCCGGTCTGGCCCCCACGTTTGGACGCGGCGCGATGACGAACCACTGGACTGATTACCAGAACACCGACGTGTTCATGGTGCTGGGCACCAACCCGGCGGAGAACCACCCCATCTCCATGCGCTGGATCGACCGGGCGCGGGAGACCCGGGGTGCGAAGCTGATCGTGGTTGACCCCAAGTTCAACCGCACGGCCGCGAAGGCCGACCTGTACGTGCAGATCCGCCCGGGCACCGACATCGCCTTCCTGGGCGGGCTCATGAACTACGCCATGACCCACGGCCGGTACTTCCACGAGTACGTGGCCAAGTATACCAACGCCAGCTACCTCATCCACCCGGACTTCAAGTTCGAGGAAGGCCTCTTCTCCGGCGCCCAGGTGGGCGAGGACGGCCAGGTGAAGTACGACACCGCCACCTGGCAGTACCAGGTGGACGAGGACGGCAACATCAAGAAGGATCCGACGCTGCAGCACCCGCAGTGCGTCTTCCAGCTCATGAAGAAGCACTACGCGCGGTACACGCCCGAGATGGTCGCCGAGACCTGCGGCATGACGGTCGAGGAGTTCCTGGAGGTCGCGGAGCTCTTCACCTCCACCGGCCGGCCCGACAAGGCGGGCAACATCATGTACGCCATGGGCATCACGCAGTCGTCCCACGGCTCGCAGAACGTGCGGGCGGTGGCCATGCTGCAGCTCCTGCTGGGCAACATCGGCATCCCCGGCGGCGGCGTGAACGCCCACCGGGGCGAGTCCAACGTGCAGGGTTCCACCGACATGGCGATGCTCTGGAATAACCTGCCCGGCTACATGCCCATGCCGTCTGCGGCGCAGCACCCGACCCTGGCGGCCTACCAGGCGTCGACGCCCAAGTCGGGCTACTGGACCAACCGGCCCAAGTTCATGGTTTCGCTGCTGAAGGCCTGGTGGGGCGAGAACGCCACGGCGGAGAACGACTTCGCCTACGACTACCTGCCGAAGCTGGACCACCGGGACCACTCCCACATGTCCATCTTCGAGGCGATGGGCCGCGGCGAGCTGAAGGGCCTGTTTGCCTGGGGCCAGAACTTCGCCGTGGGCGGGCCCAACGTCACGAAGGAGCGGTCGGCCCTGGCGAACCTGGACTGGCTGGTCGTGGTCGACCTCTTCGAGACCGAGACGGCGGCCTTCTGGAAGGGCCCGGGCATGAATCCGGCCGAGATTCAGACCGAGGTCTTCCTGCTGCCCGCCGCCGCCTCCTACGAGAAGTGCGGCACCGTCACCAACTCCGGCCGCTGGATCCAGTGGCGCGACAAGGCCGTGGAGCCCATGGGCGACTCCCGGGACGACCTCTGGATCGCGGACCGGCTCTTCAAGAAGCTGCGTGAGCTCTATGCCACCGAGGGCGGCGCCTTCCCCGATCCCATCCTGCAGCTGCACTGGGACTACGACGACGGCGACCACCCCTCGGCGGAAAAGGTGGCCTTCGAGATCAACGGCTACACCTGGGCCGACCGGAAGGGGCTCACGACCTTCGGCAACCTGCAGGACGACGGTTCCACCGCCTGCGGCTGCTGGATCTACGCCGGCTACTTCGACAACTTCGAGACCCCGAAGTGCCGGAGCCGGGTGAAGGACGAGCCGGGCACGACGCTGGGCACCCACCTGGGCTGGGCCTGGGCCTGGCCGGTCAACCGTCGGATCCTGTACAACCGCTGCTCGATGGACGAGCACGGCCAGCCGTGGGATCCGGAGCGGCCGCTCTTCCGGTGGGACGGCGAGAAGTTCATCGCGCAGGACGTGCCTGACTTCGTCGCCACCAACCCGCCCGAGGTCTCGGCGCAGAACCCGTTCATCATGATGCAGGAGGGCGTGGGGGCGCTCTGGTCGCCCTCCGGGATGAAGGACGGCCCCATCCCCGAGCACTATGAGCCGGTGGAGTCGCCGGTGTCCAACCGGTTCAACCGGCGGCAGTTCAACCCCGTGGCCGTCATCTCCGGCAAGGGCGAGTTCGGCGCCCTCACCGAGGCCGAGAACCCCGAGTTCCCGTACATCTGCACCACCTACCGGGTGACCGAGCACTGGCAGTCCGGCGCCATGACCCGGTCGCTGCCGTGGCTGGGCGAGATGATGCCCGACATGTTCGTCGAGATCTCCCCGACCCTGGCGGCCAAGCTGGGCGTGCAGTCGGGCGACCGGGTGGAGGTGACCACCGTCCGCGGCTCGCTGGTCGCCCCGGCGATGGTCACGCCCCGCATGCGGCCGGTCCGGGTCCACGGCCGGGAGATCGAGATCGTGGGCATGCCCTGGCACTGGGGCTTCATGGGCAAGTTCACCGGCGCCTCGGCCAACGTGCTCACGCCGCACGTGGGCGACGCCAACACCCAGATCCCCGAGTACAAGGCGTTCCTGTGCAACGTGAAGAAGGCCGGCGGCTCCGGCCCGGTAAGGGGGTAAGCTCATGACCTACGGGATGCTCATCGACCTGTCCAAGTGCATGGGCTGCCGGGGCTGCCAGGTGGCCTGCAAGCAGTGGAACGACCTCCCGGGTGAGGACACGAGCGTGGGGCCCGACTTCACCAACCCGCAGAAGCGCTCGGCCTACACCTGGACCACCATCGACTTCGTGACCGCCGAGGTGAACGGCCGCACCGTGGCCACCTTCACCAAGTCCGGCTGCATGCACTGCCTGGAGCCGGCCTGCGAGTCGGTCTGCATCGCCGGCGCCATCAAGCGGCAGGCGAACGGCGCGGTCACCATCGACCACGACAAGTGCATCGGCTGCCGCTACTGCCAGCTGGGCTGCCCCTTCGGTGTGCCCAAGTACGAGTACGACAAGCCGGTGCCCCGCATGCAGAAGTGCACCCTGTGCTACGACCGCATCTCGGAGGGCCTGGAGCCGGCCTGCGCGGCCACCTGCCCCAGCGGCGCCATCCTCTTCGGCGAGCGGGAAGAGCTGCTGAAGCTCGCCAGGCAGCGCATCGCCGAGGGGGGCGGCCGGTACATCGACCACGTGTACGGCGAGCACGAGGCGGGCGGCACCGCCGTCCTGTACATCTCCCCCGTGCCGCTGGACCTGACCGCCCTGAACACCGACGTCACGACCGAGTCGGTGCCCGGCTTCACCTGGAAGGCCATGCGGCAGCTGCCGGTCCTGGTGGGCAGCGTCGCAGCCCTGTCGCTGGGACTCATGGCCTACTCGCGGCGGCGCGCCCAGCTTGAGGCGCTGGCGAAGGGGGGTGGCGAGCAGTGAGCACCATGAACGCGACGCACAAGCCGACCAGGCTTCTGCGGATGGAGTGGTGGCGCTGGCGGATGTCGCCGGGCAAGGGGCTGTTGCTCGCCCTCTTCGGTGCGGCGGCGGTGGTGGCGGTCTGGCGCCTCTTCATGGGCCTGGGCGCCGCCACGGGGCTCAACGACTCGATGCCCTGGGGCCTGTGGAAGATCTACGACGTCGTGGTGGTGGTGCCGCTGGGCGCCACGGGGTTCGTGATGGCCTTCATCCGCTACTTCACGCCGGGCGGCGAGCGGTACGAGTACCTGAACCGCCGGGCGGTGATCTGGGCGGCCATCATGTACCTCTCCATGGGCGTCCGGCTGGCGTTCGACATCGGGATCCCCTGGCGCATCATCTACCCGATCGTGCGGGGCGGCAACCTGCACTCGCCGCTGTTTGAGATCGCCTGGTGCGTGTTCCTCTACCTGATCGTGCTCTTCTTCGAGAACATCAGCCGGGTGGCGGAGGAGCAGAAGCGGCCCTGGGTCAAGAAGGCCGACCACCTGCTCCACAAGATCCTGCCGGGGTTCGTGCTGGTGGGCGTGATGCTTTCGACGATGCACCACTCGTCCCTGGGCACCCTGTTCATGATCACCGGCAAGCGGATGGATCCGCTCTGGTACCACCCCTGGCTGAACTACGTCTTCCTGCTGACCTCCATCGCCACCGGCATGGGCATGATGATGGTCATCGAACACCTGACCAGCCGGTACTACAAGATCAAGTTCGAGACCGACCTGCTGGCTCGCCTGGCGCCGTGGGTCGCCGGCATCCTCAGCTTCGTGCTGGCCTGGCGTCTCGGCGCCATGGCCGCCGAGGGGCAGATCGGGCAGATCTTCGTGCCCCGGGTAGAGACCGCGCTCTGGTGGGCGGAGATCCTGCTGGGCTACGTGGCCCCGATCGCCATCCTCTTCTCCCGGGCCCGGTTCACCCAGAAGGGGCTGTTCGCCGGCGGCCTGCTCACCGTGCTGGGTATGATCGCCCTGCGGCTGAACGTGGGCTTCACGGCCCTGATGGATGCGCTGGGCGCCCAGTACACGCCGTCGGTCCCGGAGATCCTGTTCAGCGTCGGCGCCACCGCCGGCACCGTGGTCATCTACACCTGGTTCGTGGAAACCTTGCCCTCCATCCTCGGCCCGCGGGAGCGGGAGACCGAGGGGCTGGAGGCAGTGGGGGACTAGCTGCTGCGGCAGCGGAGGAGGGAACTTCCGTGACGACGTGGGCCTATGCCGAGCAGATCCTTTACGTGGACCTCGGGCGCCGCACCGCGCGCGTCGAGCCGACGCCGACGGCCCTGAAGCGGGGCTACATCGGCGGCGTCGGGTTCGTGGCGAGCCTGCTGGCAGAGGCCCCGTCGGCGCGGATTGTCCTGGCCACCGGCCCCCTCTCGGACGCGATGGCCGGCCGCCTGGCCATGGGCGCCGTGGTGGACGGACGGATGGTCTTCTCCTCCATGGGCGGCCGCATGGCCGCGGCGCTGAAGGGGGCGGGGTATGACGCCGTCGTGATCGACGGCCGGCTGGAACACCCCGGCGTGCTGGTTCTGGAGCCGGAAGGGGTCCGCATCCTGGACGGCGGCCACCTCTGGGGGCTGGAGGTGCCCGACGTGGCCCGGCAGCTCTACCTGGAGACGGGCCCCTACTGGGCGACCATGGTGCTGGGCCCCGCGGCGGACCACCACGTGCCCTTCGCGACGATGGTGCACGAGGGCCACTTCGCGGGCGGCAGCGGCGTCGCAGCCGCACTGGGGCGCACGCGGATCAAGGCGGTCATGGTGCGGGACACCCTGCTCATCCCCTCCCGCTGCACCGGCTGCGACCTGGCCTGCCCGGCGAAGCTCTCCCCCAACGCCGGCCGGGCGGGCGACCTGGGGCTGGACGCCCCCACCGCCGAGCGGCTGGCGGCCCTGGCCGACGCGCTGATCCAGGCAGGGATGCTGCCCGAGCCCATCGAACTCCTCACGGAGATCGCGTACCGCCGCGGCGTGGGCGCGCTGTTCTCGGACGGCGAGGAGGCCGCGCTCCGCAGGCTGGGGCCCGAGGCGGCCCGGTTTCTCCCGCTCCTGCCGCCGCGCAAGCGTCGGGGCGGCATCGGGATCGCCGACCTTCTGGGCACCTGCCAGCGGGTCTGGCGCGAGCGCCCGGGTGAGATCCTGCGTTCGGCGCTGGCGGCCACCAAGGGGCTGCTGGCGGACGCGAGCTGACGGAGGAGGAGACGATGACCGACTTCGGAGAGCTGCCGCCCATGCCGGTGGAGCGGCCGGCCACGCTGTACATCAACGATCAGGAGATCGTGACCTTGCAGACGACGCCCAGCCATCTTGATGACTGGGCTGTCGGCTTTCTTTTTGGCGAGGGGATCATCCGGGACCTGGGAGAGGTGGCCCGGCTCTCGGTGGACGAGGACCGGGGCATGGTCTGGGTCGACCTGCCGGGGCTGACCGAGCTGCCCGACGCCTCCACCCGCAAGCGCTACCTCACCGCCGGCTGCGGCAAGGGGGTCACCTTCAGCTCGCTGAAGGACGCCCTCCTGCTGAAAAAAGTGGACCACCCGCTGACGGTGCGGGTGGCCGACCTGCTGGACTGGGTGAAGGAGATGCAGCGCAACACGCCGCTCTATGCGGCGACAGGCGGCGTCCACGGCGCCGGGCTGAAGAACCTGGCGACCGGCGAGATGATCGTGCGGGAGGATATCGGCCGCCACAACGCCCTGGACAAGGCCATCGGCGCCGCCCTGCGGGCGGGGTGGGACTTTACGCGGGTGGTGGCGGTGAGCTCGGGCCGCATCAGCTACGAGGCCGCCACCAAGCTGGGCCGGGCGCAGATCGCCGTCGGCGCCACGCTGACGGCGGCCACCGACCAGGCGGTCAGGCTGGCCACGCACCTGGGCATGGACCTGGTAGGCTACGCCCGCAGCCCGAAGCACATGGTGCTGTACACCCGCAGCGGCCGGCTGCTGCCGTAGCCGCTTCGACCGTGGCCCGGCGAGGTCTGTTGACGGCGCACCAGGGCGCTCATGACCCCGCGGATTCCGCGGGCTTGGCGTACCTGAAGGCGGGCTGTGTCTTCAGCGGCGGCAGCGTCAGGCTGTCGCTTTTCACGACCGTGACCTTGATGCCCCACCGGGCGAGCAGGTCGATGACGCCGCCCCGCAGCTTGAGCGAGGCGTCCAGCACGGCGGGGTCGCCGATCGCGTGGATCTCCACGGGGGAGGCGATCATCGTCTCGCCCACCAGGATGCGCTCGCCGACGTTGCGGATGCCGCTCACCGAGGTGAGCCGCACGCCGCCCACCGCGATGGCCTCCGCGCCGGCGGTGTACAGCTCGTTGACCACCCGCCAGATGTCCTCGTCCGCCACACGGTTCTTGGCGGTGACGGCCTCGGGGGTCTCGCTCAGGGTGACCACGACGCCGGGCCCCGTCACCGCCGTGGTCCCGGCCAGCAGCCGGAGCCGCTCCAGCTCGGCCTCCTGGGAGGGCGAGTTGAGCGAGCGGCGCAGCTCGGAGACCTCCCGCTCCAGCTCCCTGATGCGCCCCTCCGCGGCCGCCAGCTCCGTCTCCCGGTCGGTGAGGGCGACGACCAGCTCGTCCATGCGGAGTCGGGTGGGATCGATATGCTGCTCGCTGGTGATGCGGAACTGCGTCGTCAGTAGGAGCCCGAGGAAGAGCATCACCACGGCCAGTCCCCAGTAGGTCTTGTTCACCAGTTCACCACTTCCGTCGTCCGATTGCTGGGCTGCGGGATTCCCTCCCGCTCTGTTCGACTCCGGGCAGCAGACTCCTCCAGCGGCCCGAGGAAGGATCCGCGGGGTTCCGGAGCGAAGGCAACTCGCTACGCTCTATGATATCAGCCGCGCAAGGAGGATCTGAAGCCCTTGAACTCCACCGTGTCGGCGGGGCGCCCGGTCCTCGCCCTCCTGCTGGTGCTCAGCCTGACCCACGCCGTCATTGACCTGACCTCCGGCGCGATCGTCGCGCTCCTGCCGGCCATGCGGGAGGCCTACTCGCTCTCCTACGCCATGGTCGGCCTCATCCCGCTGTTTGCCAACCTGACGTCCACGTTCACCCAGCCCGTCTTCGGCATCATCTCCGACCGGTCGGAGATGCGCTGGCTCCTGCCGCTCAGCGTGGCCCTGGGCGGGCTCGGCCTCGCGGCGGTGGGGTACGTCAGCAACTACTGGCTGGTCCTGGCCGCGGTGGTGATCAGCGCGCTGGGCAGCGCGGCCTTCCACCCCGAGGGCGCGCACGCCGCCCACAACCTGGCCGGGGAGCGCCGTGCCCTGGCGATGGCGATCTACAGCGTCGGCGGCAACCTGGGGTACGCGCTGGGGCCGGGCTTCGCCGCGGCCCTGATCGCCGCCTTCGGCCTGCGGGGGACGGGGCTCGCGGCGCTGCTGCCGCTCGCGCTCGCCGCCTTCCTGATATGGCTCCTGCCCCGCTGGCGGGCCCACGAGCAGGAGGCGGCGGCCCGGAAGCGGGAGCAGGCGGAGCCCGGCGAGACCAACTGGCGGGGCACGGTCCTGATCACGCTGGTGGTGATCCTGCGCTCCATCATCCACCTGGGCATGACGACGTACGTCCCGTTCTTCTGGATCGACGTGCTCGGCAACGCCCCGGCCACCGCCGGCCTGGTGCAGACGACCTACCTGCTCGCCGGGGTGCTCGGGACGCTGCTGGGCGCGCCGCTGGCGGACCGGTTCGGCACCAAGCCTGTGCTCATCGCCTCCTTCGCCCTGCTGCTGCCGGTGCAGGCCGTGCTCGCCTCCCTGCGGGGCTGGCCGCTGCTCATCGGCCTCTTCGCCGCCGGTTTCCTGGTGGTCTCCACATTCACGACGACGCTGGTGATGACTCAGGAGTACATGCCCCGCAGCCTGGGGCTGGCCTCGGGGCTCAACCTGGGCCTGGCCTTCGGCATGGGCGGCGTGGGCACCTCGGTGCTCGGCATCGTGGCCGACCACTTCGGCGTGCTCGTGGTGATGCGGTGCATCGCATCGCTGGTGCTGCCGGCGCTGCTGCTCACGCTGGCGCTGCCGCCGGTCCGGCTGAACCGGGCCTGAGGCGGCCGTTGCGGCGGCGGTCAAGCTGTGATATAGTCATGGGTGCAGACGGGAGTAGATCGGGTCCTGGTGGCCCGCACGGTCTTCAAAACCGCTTGAGCCGTAGTGATCCTGCGGCTGGTGGGTTCGATTCCCACATACTCCCGCCACCAGACCAGAAGTTGCTGCAGGGTTGGCCCTGCAGCGCTTTTGCTTTCGGCGCGGAGAAGCTTCCGTTTCACCCAACGCACCCCGTGTACCGGAAGGCATCCGACCACGGCGATCCATGCCAGGAGGGCGGAAGAGGATGACCGTGTACCACAAGCTGGTCCGGGACCGGATCCCGGAAATCATCGAGGCGTCCGGCCGAAGGTGCGTGGTCCGCGTGCTCGACGACCAGGCCTACCTCGACAGCCTGCACCGGAAGCTGGAGGAGGAGCTGCAGGAGTACCTGACCAGCCGCAGCCTGGAGGAGCTGGCGGACCTGCTGGAGGTCGCGTACGCGATCGCCGAGTTCAGGGGCGTTCGCCCGGAGCAGCTGGAACAGGTGCGCCGGGAAAAACGCGAAGCCCGCAGCGGCTTTAGGCGGCGGCTCTTTCTGCTCCAGGTGTCGGACTGACCCGTCACGCCTCCATGTCACACCGTCCTCCTAGTTTACATATTGTGTCCTGACCCGGACGGCGCTGAGAGGAGGCGACGCCAGGTGATCCCCATCATCCCCGACATGCTGCCGGAGGACCACCCGCTGGAGCGGCTTCCCATGACCCCGCGCTATATCACCATCCACGACACCGGCAACCCGGCGCCCGGCGCCAACGCCGCGATGCACGGCCGCTATATCCGCAGCCAGGCGGCCATCGAGCGCGAGGTGATGTGGCACTTCACCGTCGACGACCGGGAGATCCGGCAGCACCTGCCGCTGGACCGCAACGGCTGGCACGCCGGCGACGGCTGGTACGGCACCGGCAACCGGCAGTCCATTGCCATTGAGATCTGCGAGAACGCCGACGGCAACCGGGCCGCCGCCGAGGCCAACGCCGCCGCCCTGGTGGCCTACCTCATTCAGACCGTGCCCACGCTCCTGCCCTTCCCCGAATGCGTGGTGCAGCACAACCGCTGGTCCGGAAAAGACTGCCCCCGGGTCCTTCGAGGCAGACCCGGGGGATGGGAGGCGTTTCTGAGCAGCGTGGCAGCGAACTTGAACGACGGACGGAGGCCGATCCCGGTGCGTGACCCGGCGGGGCGGCTGCTTCTCACCGGCTGGCTGGAGGACGGCACCACCGTCGTGCCCCTCAGGGCGCTGGCAGAGGCCCTGGGGCTGGTGGTGGAGTGGGACGCCGCAGCCGCCGAGGCCCGGCTGCGCTGGCCGGGGGGCGCGTAGTTCGGGCGTCTGCGCCGGCGTCGGGCGTGCGTCTGCACCGGTCGCCCAGCCGCTACCCGTCCTCACCGGAGCAGTTCCCGCAGCCCCTCCCAGTCGCCGGGCCTGACGGCGTGATACGGGAGTCCGGCCTGGGCGCAGACTTGCGCCGCGGGGCCGGGCTCGCCCGCGTCCAGCTCCACCACCGCCAGCGGTCGGAAGCTGCTCACGTCGAGCACGGTGATCAGCGGATAGGCCGAGACGGCCTGCTCCCTCAGGTGCGCGGGCAGCGCGGCCAGCCGTTCGGGACCCAGCGTCCACGTGAGCGGCAGGCGCGGCGCCAACAGCGCCTGCCGCTGGCGGGCCAGGGCGGCCAGCCGGTTGTACAGCTCCCGCTCATCCCCCTGAAGCGCCTCCGCAACGGCCTCGGGCGCGGTGAGACACGCCTCGTGCTGGGGGCGTTCGGAGGGCAGGAGCCCCAGCGCACCGGGCTGCAGGCCCGCGGCCTGGACGTCCTCCTCTGTCCGCTCGCCGTTCACCAGGCCGGCCAGGGCCGGGATCTGCGCGAGGGTTTCCCGGCGGCCCACCAGCACGGCCCGCTGCGAGGCGCACGCCAGGGCCCGCAGGACGGCGCGGCTCCGGTCGCCCAGCCACCGCAGGCTCTCGGGGGTCGCGCCGGCGCCGAGGACCAGGGAGACCACCACCGCCTGGTGCCGGCCGAGCGGTTCGTCGGCGGCGTACACGGGGATGCGGCGCAGCGCCCCGGACCGGTCGGGGTCCTGCTCGGCGTCGGCCAGCCGGCTGAGCAGCTGCCGGAGGAGGTGCACCTGGCCGCTGAAGGGGCTGCAGAGCGCGACGTCCTGCAGGCCGGCGGAGAGGAGCCGGGTCACCTGCAGCAGGGCGGCGCGGGCCTCCAGCGGGCTCTGCGCCTGGCTGACGGCCGCCGGCGCCGGGAACAGCGTCTGGCCGTCGTCCACGTTGATGAACTGCACGTCCTCCGGGGCGTAGTACGATCCCCGCAGCCGCTGCGCCTGCGGGCCGGCCACGGCCAGGCCCCGGTGGAGCGGCGACACTTCGGTGTAGGCAAACGCAGCCAGATTGTGCTCCTCGACCTGGCCCAGCAGCCGGGAGTCCTCGTCCGGCCCCAGGCTGGAGGGGGGCATCACGCCATCCTCGTCGCCCAGCAGCACCGCCCGCTTCGCCCGGTAGAGCACCGGCAGGAAGGGCGGGATCGGCACCCGCTCGGCGTCGTCGAGCACGAACAGGTCGAACATCTCCGGCTCGTTGGGCACGGTGCCGGCCACGGCCAGGGTGGGGCTGACCACCACCGGGAAAGCCGCGAGCAGGTCCGCGAACCGCTGGCGGGTGAGGATCGAGAGGCGGGGGCCGCCCTTCTCCTGGGACTCGATCTCGCCGGTCACCGAGGCGATGATCTTGTCCAGGTTCGGCCGGATCTCGGCGGCCTTCCGCAGCCAGGCGGCCCGCAGCCGGCGGCGGTCCACCTCGGCCTTCTTCCGGGCCGTGGCTGCGGCGAGGGCGGCGGTCTCCTGCCGATGGTCCGCCGCGCCGCCGGCGCCGAGGATCCGGCGGGCCCGGGACAGGAGCAGCGGGTAGGCCTGGGCCAGCAGCCCGAGGCCCTCTACCTGCTCCTTCAGGTCGCCCTCGGGATGGCAGAACTCCGGGATGCCCGCCTGGCGGAGGGCGCTCTTGATCTGGCTGATCCGCCGCATCTGGCTCAGCCGGCCGGCCAGGCCGCCCTCTTCCTCCCAGGCCAGGGCGCGCATGTGCAACTGGCGCAGGGCGACCAGCTGCTCCGGCCGGAACTGGCCGGCGTTGGCGGCGGTGATGCGCCCCGCCAGCTGCTCCATCCAGGCCCGGCGGGGGTGGTCGTTGAGGCTGGCCTCCACCAGGGCGGAGACGGGCTCCATTGCCTCGCCCAGCTCCGCCAGGGCCACGGCGCGGGCGTGCTCGGCGTGGAGCCGGTCCAGCTCTTCCGCCAGCGCCCGGCTCTCGGCCGCGAGCGCGCTGGCCTCGGGCGGCGCGGCCTCGCCCTCCGCCTTCAGCGACTGCAGCACCTCCAGGGCGCGGCGCAACGACCCGAGCCAGGCCTCCTGGCTGCCGATGTACAGCACGCCGGGGAAGGCCTCGAGGAACTCGTCGGGCAGCCGGCCGTCCGGGGTCACGAACAGGACCCGCTGACCGGCCGCCGCCGCGCAGGCGATGAGGTTGGCCGCCGTGGCGCTCTTGCCGGAGCCCGCGGGGCCGGCGACGGTCAGAAACGGCGCGCGCCACCGCCTGAGCACCCGCACCTGGTCGGCGTCGGCGGGCAGGATGGACAGGTAGTCGTCGGACTCCCGCGCGACCGGCAGTCCCTGCTCGCCGGTGAAGATCCGGATGGTGTCGGGCAGCCGGTCCTTGCGCAGCTGCTCCATGAGCTGAAGCTCCCGGGCCGGCCCCCGGGCCGAGCCGAGCCCTTCCGAGCCGAAGAGCACGGCGTCGTACTGCAGGTCGACACCGGCCAGGTACTGGCCGAGCAGCTCTGCCGGCTCGGGGCCGCGGCTGCTGAGCCAGAGCCGCGTGAGCTCGGCGATCTCCGCGTCGGTGAGGCCCGCCGCCTGCCGCAGGAACCGCCGGTTGAAGAGCAGTTCGCTGACGCCCCGGGTGAGCACCACCGTCTGGGGCGCGGTGCCGGGCTCCAGGGTGACCTCGGTGCAGCAGACGGGGACCAGCCGGTCACCGTCCCGGGCGAGGGGGTAGCCGTAGAAGAACGTGCCCCCGATGCCCCGCCCGCGGCGGTTCAGGTAGGCCAGGATCGGCTGGGTGTGCGCCGGATCGCTGATGATGGTGGTGGTGGCCTTGTGGGTGATCAGATGCTCCTGCAGCCCCTGGAGGATCACCCGCGCGTTGGGGTCGGCAGGGACCTGTATACCCAGCTCCACCTCCCGGTCGAGGCAGCTGCGATAGTACTTGACCAGGGCGGTCCAGAACGGCGTGGACGGGCGCGGTGGTCTGAGGGACGACATGGAGCCTACCTCCCCTGAATCAACTAATACTGGATATTCCTGCTCATGAGGCTTTCTTCCTCTTTCCAACCAGACTTGGCCCCTGCACATGCAACAGCTTATAATTGGAGGCGACCTGAACTTCAGATGCCGGGCGATCGGAGGAACGGAACATGAAGCCATGGCAGCAGTCGGCGCTGCGCGCCATCCCGCCGGTCAACGAGATTCTGGAGACGCCCACCGGCCAGCGGCTGCTGGCCGAGCGCGCCCGCGCCCTGGTGGTGGACGCGGTGGGCGAGGCCCTGGACGCCCTGCGCAGGAAGATCGCGGCCGCGGCCAGCGAGGAGGAGCTGGCCGTCCTGGACCGCAGCCCCGAGGGGCTGGCGGCCGACGCCGCGGCGCGCCTCAGCCGGAGGCTGAGGCCCCGGCTGCGCCGGGTGATCAACGCGACCGGCGTGGTGATTCACACCAACATGGGCCGGGCGCCCCTGGCGGAGGAGGCGGTGGCGGCCATCGTCGACATCGCGGGGCGGTACAACAACCTGGAGCTGGACCTCTCCACCGGCGAGCGGGGCTCCCGCTACGCCCACGTGGAGGCGCTGCTGGCCGAGCTTACCGGCGCCGAGGCGGCCATGGTGGTGAACAACAACGCCGCCGCGGTGCTGCTCATGCTCTCCGCCCTGGCGGCGGGGAAGGAGGTCGTCGTCTCCCGCGGCGAGCTGGTGGAGATCGGCGGCTCCTTCCGGGTGCCGGACGTGATGAAGCAGGGCGGCGCCCGGCTGGTGGAGGTGGGCACCACCAACAAGACCCACCCCCGGGACTACGAGGAGGCCATCGGTCCGGAGACCTGCGCGCTGCTGAAGGTGCACCGGTCCAACTTCCGGCTGGAGGGCTTCACCGCCGAGGTCTCGGTGGCGGAGCTGGCCCGGATCGCCCACCGGCACGGGCTGCCGTGCCTGGTGGACTGGGGCTCGGGGGTCATGCTGGACCTCTCCCGCTACGGGCTGCCGCACGAGGCGACCATGCCCGAGCTCATCGCCGCCGGCGCCGACCTGGTCACCTTCTCCGGGGACAAGCTGCTGGGCGCGCCCCAGGGCGGCTTCATCGTCGGCCGGCGGGACCTGGTGGAGCGGTGCCGCAGGCACCCGCTCACCCGCGCCGTGCGGGTGGACAAGCTGACGCTGGCCGGTATAGAGGCCACCCTGAAGCTGTACCTGGAGCCTGAGCGGGCCGCGGAACGGATTCCGGCGGTGCGCATGCTCACCGCCTCCCGGGAGCAGATCGCCCCCCGGGCCGAGGCCCTGGCCGGCAAGCTGAGGGCGGCCGGCATCGCCTGCGAGGTCATCGACGGCGTCTCCCGGGCCGGCGGCGGCGCCCTGCCGGGCGTCGACCTGCCCACCCGCCTGGTGGCGGTCGCCCACCCGGCGCCGCAGGAGGTGGAGGCCCGCCTGCGCGCCTTCGACCCGCCGGTGATGGTGCGCATCCAGGCGGGGCTCCTGCTCCTCGATCCGCGCACGCTCTGGGACGACGAACTGGACGTGGTGGTATCTGCCCTGCGGTCCGCCATCGTCTAACTGCTGGGGAGGTGAACCCGATGCGGCTGACCGGTCCCGACGACACCATCCGGCTGACCCAGTACACCGCCAAGTCCGGCTGAGGCTGCAAGATAGGTCCGGCGGACCTATCCGAGGTGCTCCGGCACCTGCCTCCGTCCCTGACCAACGCCGACGTCATCGTCGGCCTCGACACGCCGGATGACGCCGGGGTCTACCGCATCACCGACGACCTGGCCCTGGTGCAGACGGCGGACTTCTTTACGCCCATCGTCGACGATCCCTACTGGTTCGGCGCCATCGCCGCAGCCAACAGCCTGTCGGACATCTACGCGATGGGCGGGCGGCCGGTCACGGCGCTCAACCTCGTCAGCTTCCCCGTCAGCAAGCTGGACAAGCGCATCCTCGCGGAGATCCTGCGGGGCGGTGCGGAGAAGGTGGCTGAGGCGGGCGCGGTGCTCATCGGCGGCCACTCCATCGACGGCCCCGAGCCCACCTACGGGCTGGCGGTCACCGGGCTCGTCCACCCGGACCGGGTGGGGGCGAAGGCCGGCGTGCGGCCGGGGGACCGGCTGATCCTGACCAAGCCCATCGGGGTCGGCGTCATTACCACGGCCATCAAGCGGGGGCTCGCCCGGCCGGCGGACGTCGACGAGGTGACGCAGGTCATGGCGAAGCTGAACAACGTGGTGGACGTACTCGCGCCCTTCGACATCCGCGGCATGACCGACATCACCGGCTTCGGCCTCCTGGGCCACGCCTCGGAGATGGCCCGCACCAGCGGCGTGGGGCTGCGCCTCTCGGCCGGCGCCGTGCCGGTGCTGCCGTCGACCTATGACTACGCCGAACAGGGCGCCTTCCCCGGCGGCTCCAAGGCCAACTTCCGGTTCCTGACCGGCGAGGGGCACGTGGAGTTCGCCGAGTCGGTGCCTGAGCTGGTGCGGATGATCCTTTGCGACGCGGTCACCTCCGGCGGCCTGCTGATCGCGGTGGAGGCCGCGCGGGCCGCGGATCTGGCTTCAGCCCTTACAGCACACGGGACGCTGGCCGCTGCCGTCATCGGCGAGGCGGTGGCCGAGCATCCCGGGAAGATCATGGTGATAGACTGATGCATATTGAACGGGTGCCGGGTATTGCCCTGAGCCCCAGCGGCGCGGTTGCGGCCTACCTGGGCGACTGGGCGCGCGTGGCTCCTGCGTATGAGTACGACTGGCGCCGGCAGGAGAGCTTCGAACGGCGGGCCGCCTACCTCACCGGCGGCGGGTACGCCGGCGACCGGGCCGCGGTGGCCGCGGCCCTGGAGCGGTACAACCGCGCCCTGGGCGCGGACGAGGCCTCGCTGGAGAACGCCCGCCTGCTGGGCCGGCCGGAAACCCTGGCCGCGGTGACCGGCCAGCAGGCCGGGATCCTCACCGGGCCGGCCTACTCCATCTACAAGGCCATGACCACCATCCGGCTGGCCAGGCAGCAGAGCCAGCGGCTGGGGGTGCCGGTGGTCCCGGTGTTCTGGATCGCCGGCGAGGACCACGACTGGCACGAGGTGAGTTGGGTGATGGTGCCGGCGGGGAACGAGACCCGCCGGCTCGCCCTGAGCGAACGGTTCGACGGGGAGCGGCGCTCGGTCGCCCTCGCGCCCATGCCCGCCTCGGTGAGCGACCTGATCGACGAGTTTGCCCAGCTCATGCCGGATACCGAGTTCAAGGAGGAGGTCATCGCGCACCTGCGGGAGGCGGCGGTCGGCGGGCCGGCGCTGGATCCGGAGGCCACCGGGGGCGCACCGTCGCTGGCCGACTGGTTCGGCCGGCTGATGGCCTGGGTCTTCCGGGGCACCGGCCTGGTCTTCCTCAACTCGTCCGACCCGGCGCTGCGGCGCATTGAGGCGCCCTTCTTCGCCCGTGCGCTGCAGCAGCAGGCGGAGGTGGAGGCGGCCTGTGCCGCTGGCGTCGACCGCTGGGAGCGGGAGCTGGGGTTTGCGTGTACCGTTGAGCAGACGCCGAACAGCCTGAATCTCTTCATTTATATTGACGGCGAGCGGCTGCCCCTGCTGGGGGAGGGGGACCGGGTCTGGGTGCGGGGCCGCCCCGACCTCTCCTGGAGCCGGTCCGAGCTGGTGGATCTGGCCCTGCGGAGCCCCGAGCGCTTCTCCACCAACGTGGTGCTGCGGCCCGTGGTGCAGTCGTACCTGCTGCCCGACCTGTTCTACGTCGGCGGGCCGGGCGAGATCTCCTACTTCGGGCTGCTGCGCGATGTCTACCGGGCGATGGGCCGGCAGATGCCCGTCGTCGTGCCCCGGGAGGGCTTTACCCTGGTGGAGCCGCCCATCGCGCGCATCCTGCAGAAGCACGAGCTCACCCTGGACGACGCCTTCCACCGGCTGGACGACCTCCGCCAGGAGCTGCTGGAGCGGGAGGACCGCCTGGGGATCGCACAGGCCTTCGCGTCCTTCCGGCAGGACTTCGAGCGCCGCCACGCCGAGCTGGCTGCCCTGGTGCTGCAGCTGGATCCGGGGCTCGGCCAGGTGGTGGAGGAGAACCGGCGGCAGATCGAGCACCAGATCAACCGGCTGGAGGAGAAGGCGAAGCAGCAGCACCGGAAGAACTGTGAGACGGCGCTGAGGCAGTTCGACCGGTTGAAGGCCAACCTGACACCCAACGGGCTGCAGGAGCGCGCCTTCAGCATCCTGCCGTACCTGGTGAAGTACGGGCCTGACCTGGTTCGCCGCCTGGTGGACGAGGTGCCGCTGGAGGAAGGCTGGTCGCACCGGGCCATCTACCTCTAGGCGCCCGGAACCCGATCGGCGCGGCCCGGGACGGCTTCGCGATGCGGACCGTTCATCGGGAGCGGACGGCGCCGTCCGCTCCCCTTTTCCGCGACCTCCCTGCCCCGGCCGTCGTCTTACTCGTGTATAATGGTAGCCGTTGAAGCAGGTGTGCTGCTGACCGGCTCGTGCGGTCGCCGACCCGCAGACCCGACCGCTTCTCACCCGACCGCGGTCTCGTTCGTCGCTGCGGTTTCCTCCGGGAATGGATGGGCAGACTTTCATTGTCCGGTACGCATTCTGCGAGGAGGCAGCGCGGTGAACGACAAGATCGCGATCATCGGCGCCGGACCGCTGGCGTCGATTCTGGCGCATCGCATTCCCACCTCCGTCCGCAAGGTGATCATCGGGCGCCCGAAGGCCGCCGCGGTGGCCCTGGCCGATGAGGTCGGCGGCATCGCCTCCGACCAGGCCAGCGCCGTGCGGGGATGCCGCGTGGTGTTCCTGGCCGTGCCCACCCCAGACGTGGCGCAGGCGCTCGCGGACATCCGGCCGCATCTTTCGCCGGAGGCCCTGGTGGTCAACACGGCCGTCGATGTGCCGACGGCGGACCTCGCGGACGATCGGCTGCACGTGGGCGCTGCCAAGATCATCGGTCACCCCCAGGAGCTGGAGCAGGGCGCCCGGGCCGTGGTCGTTCTGGACCATGTCGGGCCCGCCGATGCGGAGCTGTTGACCGCCCTGCTGGCCGACCTGGGTCCGGTGATCCGGGGCGACGAGCGGACCGTGGAGGCCGCGGCCCGGGCCCTGTCCGAGGTGCTGGCCGGGGCCCGCGACGAACTCCGCCGTCGCCTGGCGGAAGCCGGGCTGCCGGCCGACGTGGTGCCCGCGGCGATCGCCGCGGCGGCGCCCGGCGTGCTCAGGGCGATGGCGCTGAGTGAGGACAATGCGGCGGAGAGGGGGATCAGGCGGCACGCAGGGGCCGGCGAGACTGCTGCTTCGCGAGTCTCGCACTAGGAGGGTGCCCATTGTTGAATCGCAAGGGACTTCGCCCCGCTTGGGCCATTGCACTGGTGGCCCTGGTGGCCGTGCTGCTCACCGGAACGCTCACCGCACCCGCGCAGGCAGCACCCGCCCTGGACCTGGAGGCGCGGTCCGCGGTGCTGCTGGACTTCGCGACGGGCCAGGTGCTGTACGAGAAGAACCCGGATGAGCCCATCGCACCGGCCTCGCTCACCAAGCTGATGACCCTGCACCTGGCCTTCAAGCGCATCGAGGCCGGGCAGATGAGCTACGACGACCCGGTCGTCGTCAGCCGGAACGCGTGGGCGGCCAATTTCCCCGACTCGTCGCTGATGTTCCTGGAGCCCGGCGACAAGGTGACGGTGGGCGAGGTCATGAAGGGCCTGGCCATCGTGTCGGGCAACGACGCCGCCGTGGCCCTGGCGGAGCACATCGGCGGTACGGTGGAGAACTTCGTCAAGATGATGAACGACGAGGCGCAGGCCCTGGGGTTCAAGACCTTCCGCTTCGTCGACCCCCATGGCCTCTCGCCGCAGAACCAGGTGACGGCGGGCGAGTTCGCCCGGTTCGCCCGGCTCTACATCCAGCTCCACCCCGAGTCGCTGGAGATGCTCCACAGCCAGAAGGAGTACTCCTATCCCCAGTATGAGAACCTCTCCGACGCCCGCCAGGCCGTGACCTCCCCCGAGGCCCACGAGCCGATCACGCAGATGAACCGCAACGGCCTGCTCTGGACCTACGAGGGCGTCGATGGTCTGAAGACCGGCTTCGTGGATGAGGCCGGTTTCAACCTGGCGGTCACGGCCCAGCGGGGCGGCATGCGGCTGGTCGGCGTGCTGCTGGGCATCCAGGCCGACTCCATCCCCGAGGGCTCGGCCAAGCGGGAGGCCGAGGGCGCGGCTCTGCTGAGCTGGGGCTTCAACAACTTCGTCACCGTGAAGCCGCAGATGCCCGAGGTCAAGCCCGTGCGGGTCTGGAAGGGCGCCGCCAATGAGGTGACCCTCCAGGCCGCCGGCGGGACGCCGACCCTGGTGCTGGAGAAGGGGCTGGAGTCGTCGCTGACCGCCTCCGTGCGGCAGGAGGAGTCCGTCACCGCTCCGGTCGCCAAGGGGCAGAAGCTGGGCGAGGTGATCTTCGCCGCGGACGGCCAGGAGGTCGCCCGGCTGGACCTGGTGGCGGCGGAGGACGTGCCGCAGGGCGGCTTCTTCAAGCGGATCTGGGACTCGCTGAAACTCTGGATACACGGGTTCTTTAACCGCTGATACTGTAAGACACACGCAGGGCTGTCCCAATGCTTGGGACAGCCCCCAGGTTGAAGACAAAATCCGGGTAACCCCTCGCGGGTGCCCGGATTTTGTTGTACAATGGCAACATAAGCAGTATCTGGCGGTGGTGAATGCGGTGCTTCGGGAACATGGACATGCTCAGCGCAAGTATGAGCTCGTGCTGATCGAAGACTTGGTGCCCCAAGATCATTTGCTCCGGAAGATCCAAGCGATACTTGATACTGACTTCATCCGGGAACGCACGGCCAGGTTCTACAGCGACCGGGGGCGACCGGCCATCGATCCAGTAGTGCTGGTGAAGATGGAGCTCATCGCATACCTCTTCGGCATCCGATCGGATCGGCGTTTGGTCGAGGAGATCCGGGTCAACGTCGCCTACCGCTGGTTCTTGGGGTTGGGGCTTACCGATCCGGTCCCGCACTTCACCACGCCAGGTAAGAACTACAGCCGTCGGTGGAAGGACTCCGGCCTGTTTGAGGAACTGTTCGACCATGTCGTCAAGCAGGCCATTGATGCCGGATACATCGATGGTCGCATGATCTTCACCGATTCCAGCCACCTGAAGGCAAACGCCAACAAGCGTCGGATTGCCAAAGAAGGTACGAAAGGCGTTACCCTGGAGGACATCGCCAGAGCCCGGGAACGGCACCTGGCGGCTCGTCGGGCCGAACGGGAAGAGTGTGCGGCAAATGATGATACGGAGGATGGCTTACTGGCCGCAGTGAACGCTGACCGCGAGGCCCACGGGCTGAAGCCCTTGCCCGAACGCAAAGAAGACCCGCAGCCGGATCTGTCGGTTGACGAGATGACGGTCAGCCTGACGGACCCGGAAGCGGCGATGCTTCGCCGTGAGGGGAAGCCTGACGGGTTTCACTACCTGCAGCACCGCACCGTCGATGGTCGCCACGGCTTCATCCTCGACGTGCTCGTCACGTCGGCGGCGATGACCGACGCCCAGGTTTACCCCACGTGCCTTTCCCGTGTTGACCGGCACGGGCTGAAGGTCGAGAAGGTTGGAGTCGATGCCGGGTACAACACCTTGGAGGTTCTGCACCTGCTGTCCAAGCGAGGGATTCAGGCTGCGGTAGCGCATCGCCGTCACCCTTCGCCCAAGGAACTGATGGGCAAGTGGCGCTTCAAGTATGACGCTTCACGGGATGCCTACCGCTGCCCGGCCAAGCAGTGGCTGACGTACGTCACCACCAACCGTGACGGCTACCGAGTCTACCGATCCGATGCTTCGGTTTGTGCGTCGTGTCCACTCCTTGGCCAGTGTACTCGCTCCACCACGAAGCAGAAAGTGATCCATCGCCACCTCTACGAGCACCTGCGGGAAGAGGCGCGGGAGTTTGTGAAGACGGATGAAGGGCAGCGCCTCGCACAGCGTCGGCGGGAAACGGTAGAGCGCAGTTTTGCCGATGCCAAAGAGTTGCACGGTCTGCGGTATGCGCGATACAGAGGCCGAAAACGTGTGCAGCACCAGTGCCTGGTGTCGGCCCTGGCGCAGAACTTGAAGAAGCTGGCCCTCTTAGAGAGCCGGCGATCTTCGTATGCCTTGAGCGCCTAAGGATACCGGGAAAGACCCTCCGTTTCCCACTTCCCCAGCACCCAACTGAGGCAAATCCAGGCGAATTTCTGGAAGTACATACCAAGAAGCGCCTCCTGTGAGCCGCTGAGCGGCCACAAGAGGCGCCTTTGTCTGCAGCCTGAGGGCTGTCCCAATGCTTGGGACAGCCCCGTGCGATTTCTTCCCCGGTTCGGCATCGCGGGAATCAACTCAACCATCTCGTGGGATCCGCGACAGGACGGGCTGCGGAGCTGCGCCGGGTAGCCGCCTTCGGTCCGTTCACGGCTCGCAAGAGTGAGAGACCAGACGCCGGCTGGATCCACTCATCGGACGCCCCATCGTATGGCAGGTTCAGTGTTACCTGTGAGCCTGCCCGAAGTCGGGCCGGGCCCCGATCGGGGTGCGTTCGGTTTGCCCCCGGGGGCCGGGGCGGAGAGGGGGCCGCGCGCCGTGCATACCCCTAGGGGGAGCATACGCGTGGCGTGCGGGTTCCGCGGAGGGCTGCGCCCGGCCGTTCGAGGCGGAATGTGCATCGGGAAGGTGCCGGCCAGTGCATATTTCGCGCGCAACCTGCCCTTTCGCGTGGGGATGAGGGCAGTGAACGGCGTGGGGGAAGCAGGATGAGGGTCCTCAGTGGCCCTCCCCGCTACCCCTGGGGGGTACCTGTCGAGGGTCCCATAACCTCGTTCGAGGCGAAATGTGCACCCATGCTGAGACAGGCGGTGCATATTTCGCCTCCAGCTTACGCAACCACCCCTTCACGAACGCAAGGCGGTGCACCGGGGGTGCACCGCCGTAAACTATGGGAGCTTATGCCCGACCCGCTCAGCGGTTGCGGATGAGCTCCGCCGTCTCCCGGGCGATCATCAGCTCCTCGTTGGTGGGGATGACCATGACCGCCACCTTCGAGTCGGGTCCGGAGATGATCCGCTCCTGGCCCCGGCAGTTGTTGGCCTCCTCGTCGAAGGTCACGCCCAGGAAGCCCAGGTTCTGGCACACGGCCTTGCGGAAGAGCGGCGAGTTCTCGCCGATGCCGCCGGTGAACACGATGCCGTCCACACGGCCCAGCACCGCGGCGTAGGCGCCGATGTACTTGCGCAGCCGGTACTCCATCATCTCGAAGGTCTCGACGGCCCGCGGGTCGCCCTTCTCCATCTCCTCCTCGATCTGGCGCATGTCGCTGGAGATGCCCGAGATGCCCAGGATGCCGCTGTGCTTGTTGAGCATCGAGTTGACCTCGGAGATGCCGATCTCCTCCCGGGCCATGATGTAGGGGATGACCCCAGGGTCCAGGTCGCCGGCGCGGGTGCCCATGATCAGGCCCGCCAGGGGCGTGAAGCCCATGGAGGTGTCCACCGACTTGCCGCCCTGCACGGCCGTGACCGACGAGCCGTTGCCCAGGTGGCAGGTGATGAGGTTGACCTCCTCCAGCGGCCGGCCCAGCAGGTCCGCGGCCCGCTGCGACACGTACTTGTGGGAGGTGCCGTGGAAGCCGTACCGGCGCACCTTGTGCCCCTTGTACATGGCGTAGGGCAGGGCGTAGAGGAACGCCTTGCGGGGCATGGTGGCGTGGAAGGCCGTGTCGAAGACCGCGACGCCGGGGGCGTGGGGCAGGGCGGCCTCGGCCGCCAGGATGCCGGTGAGGTTGGCCGGGTTGTGCAGCGGCGCCAGGTCGAACAGCTCCCGCAGCGTGCGCTTCACCTCATCGGTGATGATCACCGACTTGACGAAGGCCTCGCCGCCGTGGACGACCCGGTGGCCCACCGCCGCGATCTCCTCCGGTGCCTGGATGACCCCGTGGACCGGATCCGTCAGCGCCTTCAGGACCTTGCGCACGCCGGCGGTGTGGTCGAGGATGGTGCCGATCTCCTTGATCTTCTCGCCGGCGCCCTTGTACTCAAAGATGGCGTCCTCCATGCCGACCCGCTCGACCTTGCCGATCGCCAGGACGGACTCGGTCTCCATGTCCAGCAGCTGATACTTGATGGACGACGAGCCGCAGTTGAGCACCAGGATTTTCATCGGCCAGTCCTCCCGTTCTTGATCCGAGCGCCGTCGGCGTCGTACTTGAAGAAGCCCTCGCCGGTCTCCACGCCCAGGTGGCCGGCGCGCACCAGTTTCTTCAGAATCGGGGCCGGCCGGTACTTCAGGTCGCCGTACTCCCGCCAGAGCCGCTCCGCCATGACCAGCACGGTGTCCAGGCCGATGCGGTCCGCGATCTCCAGGGGGCCCCGGGGCATCTCGAATCCCAGGCGCATGGCGGTGTCGATGTCCTCGGCCGAGGCGACGCCCTCCATGAGCACCTGGCAGGCCTCGTTGATCAGCGGGACGATCAGCCGGGTGGTGATGTACCCCGGCGACTCGAAGACCTCCACGCCGGTGCGGCCGAGCCGCTCCATGAGGGCCATGACCTGGGAGACGGTCTCGTCGCTGGTCTTCAGACCGCGTACCACCTGTACCACCCGGGTCCGGGGGATGGGCTGCAGGAAGTGGCAGCCGATGACCTTGTCGGGTCGGTTGGTGGCCGAGGCCATCTCGGTGATGGAGAGGGTGGAGGTGTTGGAGGCCAGGATGACCTCGCGCCGGCAGACCTGGTCCAGCGTCCGGAAGATCTCCTTGTCCTCCGCGATCTCCACGACCAGGGTGGCGATGACGAAGTCTGCCTTGGCCAGTTCGTTGATGTCCGTGGTCATGCTGATGCGGGCCAGGATCGCCCGCTTCTCGGACTGGGTGAGCGCCCATTTCTCGATCTCGTGCTGCAGCGCCAGGTCCAGCTGCCGGCGGGCCTGCTCCAACTCCTCTTCAGAGCGGCCCACCATGATCACTTCCAGACCCTGGGTGGCGACCAGCTGCGCGATCCCGCGCCCGCTGGGGCCGGTGCCGACGATTCCCCAGATGCGAACCGACATAGTCACACTCCTTACCGGGCGACGGCTTTGTTCATCCGTTCTCAATCATAGCGAGAAACGGCAAGGATTCCTAGTAGGATGTGAGCCTGATACACAGTCTGCTTGCCGTGTGTGCGGGGCATGCAGGGTCAGGGCAGGGGCTTTTGCGCGGCCGTTCGCACCGGTTGACGCGGGGGCTCATATCATAGCCAGCAGGAGGCGGGCGCGCGTCCCGCCACTCCACCCCCGAGTGCGGTCCGCCACATAGCTTCCCTTCGCGGCGCCGCCCCTGGGGTCAACGCTAAGGAAGGGGGAAGTCGAGCGTGGCCGACTTGCTCAGCACCCAGCTTCTGAAGCTTCAGTGTCTGGTGTGCGAGAATACCGGCGAGGCCTGCATCGAGTCTCGTTTTAAGCTGCCGCGCAAGGCGAAGAAGATCGCCGAGATCCAGGCCCGCATCGTGGACCTGGAAGCGGACGTGATCGACGACCAGGTCTGCATCTCGGGCGTGGTCCACAAGCAGATCTTCTTTGTCGGCGAAGATCACCATGTACATCACGTGCCAGAGGACGTACCGTTCACCACCTTCGTGAACTGCCCAGGGGCCAAGGCGGGCGACATCGCGGAGGTCAAGGCGAACATCGCCAAGGTGAACTTCAACCTGGAGTGGGGGCAGGAAGTTGTACAGCGGGTGATCGTCCAGTTCGTCGTCCGGGTCTCGGAGGACTGCCAGGTCAACGTGCGCCTCAATCCCCGGGGGCCCCTGGTCAAGGCCGAGTGCGTGGTGGGCGAGGCCACGAAGGCGGTGACCATCGAGAACTGCATCGAACTGGACCGGCGGGCCATCAAGATCCGCGACCTCCAGGTCTCGCTGGAGGACGTGAAGGCGGAAGCCACCAGCGACCAGGTGATGTTCCAGGGAACCCTGGTGAAGAATATCTTCTATATCTCGGACGAGGACGTCGAGCTGTTCCAGGAGGAGCGCATCCCCTTCTCCGGCATCGCCGACGTCTGCGGCGCCGAGCCGGGGGATAACGTCACCCTGCAGGCGCAGATCGTCCGGGTAGACAAGGTGCTCTCCGATGGCGTGGAACTGCGGCAGCGGGTGGTGCTCTCGCTGTTCATCAAGGTCACCCGCACCTGCGAGATCAACGTCGCCGAGGACCCGACGGGCCCGCAGGTGATGGCCTCCCGGGTCATCGCCACCGGCGAGCGGCAGGTGCTGGTGGAGAACGTCACCGACCTGAACAAGCCGGCCCAGAAGATCCAGGAGATCCAGGCCCGGGTGGAGGACGTGGCGGTGGAGGTCATCCCCAACAAGGTGATCATCACCGGCACGCTGCACAAGCAGATCTTCTTCGTCGGCGAGGACGACATCGTGCGGCACCAGGGCGAGGACATCCCGTTCACCACCTTCGTCGACCTGCCCGGGGTGAACCCCGGCGACGAGATCTCCGTCACCCCGGTGGTGGAGCACGTCGGCTTCGACCTGCTCGACAAGGTGTGGGTCAGCCACCACGGCGACGACTGCGACGACGACGAGGGCCGCCCGGTGTTCCGGCGCCTCCTGCAGCGCACCGTCATCCTGCTGTGCGTCACCGGCAGCCAGGAGCACCCCATCCGCATCGCACAGGCGCCCTTCACCGGGCTGGCCGCCGGCTGATCCCGGCCCCGCTCACCGGGGCCAGGGCGCCGGGTGGGCTGTACAGCAGTCCTGGCGCCGGGGGCGGAGCGAGGGCGGCGTCCCCGCCGGATGCGGGGGGCGCCGCCCTCGGCGCGATCGGCCGCGGTGCGCGGTCGCGATGCACGCAGCCACCCGGACCTCAGCCGCAGGACCACTCCAGCCACCACCAGCGCTCGAACTCGGTGATGAGCCCCGGCGGGTTGACCTTGCGGGTGGCCTCCAGGCACCACTGGTCATACTCCCACTGGTGGACCAGCAGCGGGATCGTCCGGCCGAACCGGCACAGGATGATTCCCGTGTCGTGCAGACGCCGGGCCACGCGGATGACCAGGTCCAGCAGCGACTGGCGGGCGGCGCTCTCCCAGGCGTCGTACCGCCCGGGATCCGCCAGCAGGGCGTCGAGCTCCTCCGGGGCCCGGTAAAGCCCCCGGCGGGCGAGCCACCTGGCCAGCAGCCGGTGGCTCTCGGTGTCGGCCATCCGGTCGCATTCCTGCTCGGAAAGCCCCACGGCGGTGATGAACTCCGGCTCCCACAGAGCGAAGTACCAGCGGGCCTCGTCGGGCTGTTCGCCCTGGCTGATGGCCCGCCGCAGCTGCCACGGGGTGTTGTAGTAAAGCCAGAGCTTCATGCGCTGCGGACCGTCGTCGAAATCGACGTACAGGGAGAGGACGTAGGCCTCCTCCAGCCGGGGGCACTCCGAAACCAGGAGCCCCTCCGCCAGGCGCCGGTAGAGGTGTTCCGCGAACGGTTCCATCCCGTTCACCTCGGTTGTCGGGTGGTGTGGAGACTACTTCTACGATTTCCTTCTTTTTCCTCTCCAGGAGGAATGATGAAACCGGGTTCTGGCGGATGCCGAAGGGGCGTATAGGTGCCCTGAGGTGGGACAGGTGCTCTTCTACCGCGCACCCCTGGACAGGCCCGCAGCGGCGCTGCACGTGACGGTGAGCCCGGTGCGCACCGCCGTCCTGCCCTCGCTCACGGAAGCCCCCGTCCTTCCCGGTCGGGTGCGGGTGGTGGTGCGGTACGGCCCCCGCACCGGCCCCGTCGGGGTCCACCGGGGCTGGCTCCACACGGACCTGCCGCCGGCGCGGCGGCTGCGGCTGGCGGGCTGTCAGCAGGACGACGGCGGGCTCCTGCTGTCGCTGGCCACCGTCCCGACCCGGGCGGGGCGGGAGAGCCTGACGGACCGGTTTCGCCTGCCTCTCCATATGACGACATGGGGTATCGAAGCGATCTCGGGTGTGCGGGTCGAACTGTTCTGCATTCCGTCCGTCCTGCCGGGGCGGCTGGTCCTGCGGGGGCGCGCCGCGGTGGCGGTCGAGACGCCCGCGGAGCGACTGGTCCGCGCCGTCCCCTTCTGCCGGGGGCGCGCTGTGGCGCTGAACCCGCACCTGAGCTGGCGCGCCCGGGCCGCGGTGGAGGGACTGGACCTCCGGGTGGCGCCGGGCGGCTTGGTGGAAGGCTGGCTCCACGTGGCGGTGGCCTGCTGGGGCGAACCCGAGGAGGCGATGGGGGGGGCCGCGGCGGCCCCGGCGGATCCCGTGGCGGTGCGCCGGGTGGACGCGGCGATCGCCCGGGTGGAGGCGGAGGCGGTACGGGACGGGCTGGCGCTGGTGTCCGGCGCCGTGGAGCTGGACGTCGCCTGGGCGGATCGCTCCGGCCGGGGCCGGTGGACCTGCCGGGCGGTTCCCTTCAGCGCGCTGGTCCCCCTCGCGGGGCTGTGCGAGGGGGACCAGCTGGAGCCGGTGGCCCAGGTGGAGCAGCTGTCCCGGGTGGGGGCGGGGGCTTCGGCGCGGGCGACGCTGCTTCTGGGGATCGGGCTGACCGCCCTCAGGCCGGTGCACCGGGAGATCGGCGGTGCGTGGTACCGGATGGCGCAGGTGGTGGGCCAGGCGGTGGCGACGGTGCAGCTGGACGAGCCGCTCTTTCCCCGGGAGGAGCGATCGGCGCCCACGGAACCGTGGCGGCGGGTACGGCTGGACCTGGGTCAGCACGGGCCCTGGAAGGCGCTGCGCGCCCGGATCCGGCGCACCTGCGGACGGTCGTCCCTGGAGGTGCAGGGCGAGCCGTTCGGGGCCGAGTCCGGCGCTGCCACCGGGGTCCGGCTGGAGCTGCCCGGCGGAGCGGATGCCCAGGTGAGCCTGGCAGCGGTCGGCCCGCAGGCGGAACTGCGGGTTCGTCGGCCGGCACGGGGCGGCGTGGAAGTGCCCCTGCCGCGGGGGACGGGCCGCGGGGGATGGCACCTGCTGGCCGGGCCGGCCCGGTGGGTGGTGGACGCATCTCCCTGCGCCGACGGGCTGCGCTGCCTGGTGCGGGACGCCGGCGGGCTGCGGCACGTGGTGCTGGTTGCGGAGCGGGAGGCCGGCGGGGAGGCGGCGGAGGACGGGCACGGCCAGGGGGCTGGCGGGAACCTGCCGGCGGCCTGGACGGTGGCGGGGACGGCGGTGAGGGGGCTGGGCATGGACCGGGTATGGGCGGAGGTCGAGGGGTGAGGGGGTGCAGCGGCAGATGCACCGGCGTTTGGGTGCAAGAGTCGGTACGAAAGTACCATTTCTATCTATAGTAGTTATTGATATAATGACTGTCGTAGTCCACGAAGTCACAACATACCTAGGAGGGCGGACTCGTGCGCAAACGGACTCGGACTCTGTCGGCAACCCTGGCCCTCGGACTCGCGGCATCCCTGTCTGTCGGTTCTGTTGCCCTGGCTGGAACGGAAGTGCGCGTGCCTGTGGACGGTGCCCTCGACGCCTACCTCGCCATTACCAGCGTCGTGGCAGCGTACCCGGAGGAGTTCTACTACGAGGCGGAGGCGCCGGTGACGGTGACCTTCCACGGCGACAACCTGAGCTGGGAAGACATCGAGTACCTGGGCGAGGGGTACGTGGAGGACGGCTTCGTGTACCTCCCCGATTCCGGCGATACCGTGCGATTCGCCGTGAAGAACTACACGTACTACGAAGAGGCCCAGGTGCACGACGAACTTACGGAAGAGCCGATGGATGAGGTCTTCTACGTGAGCGGAAACTACGCGGTCCTCACCACCCCCGGTTACTACAGCGTGGTGGCCGCTCCGCTGGCCGTCGCGCCGACCCGGGCCATCATCCAGGTCCGGTCCTCGTCCGCCGAGTCCGGGCACACGGGGCAAGCCGCTTCTGAACCCGCTGCTGAGTCTCCGCCCGAGTCCGTCGTCGCGAGCCCCACGACCGCCCGCGTGCTGGTGGACGGCAAGGAGGTCGCCTTCGAGGCGTACACCATCGACGGGTACAACTACTTCAAGCTCCGCGACCTGGCCATGGCCCTGAACGTGAGCGAGAAGCAGTTCCAGGTGACCTGGGACGGCGAGTTCAACGCGATCAACCTCGTCTCCGGCCACCCGTACACCGCGGTGGGCGGCGAGCTGACGGTGTGCACCGATCCGGAAGCCCGGCAGGCCGTGCCTACCGCCTCGAAGGTGTTCGTGAACGGCCGGCAGGTCGACTTGACCGCCTACAACATCGGCGGGTACAACTACTTTAAGCTGAGGGACGTCGCCAAGGCGATGGACTTCGGCGTGACCTGGCACCAGGCCACCAGCACCATCGGGATCGATACGACCAGCGGCTACTCGGAGTAAGGCCGGGGCGTGGAAGAAGGTGGATCGGGAGGGGACGTCGTCCCCTCCCGATCCGCTACGGGAAGTCTGCCGGTTCGAGCAGCGGCGCCCCCGTTGGCAGCGCGTCGCACTGGACACTCGTTCGGCGGCATGCTATAATGCTGCTTGCTTGCAAAGCGGTCGCTTAGCTCAGTTGGTAGAGCACGTGCTTTACACGCATGGGGTCGGGGGTTCGAGTCCCTCAGCGACCACCAACAGCCACAAGGGTTTACGGGATCGGGCTCCCTGGCCGGGGCTTGCGCCCTGACTCGTCTCGTGGGCCGCGTGCCCCGTTGCGGAGCCGATCCGATGGCCGCCTGGAAGAAAGCATCAACCTTCCGGGCGGCTTCTTCTCATTCTCTCTCCAGCGCGTGCGCAGATCGGTTCGCCGTCATCGTGACGGTCGAGCGACCCAGGGCCTTCTGCGTCACCGTATCCGAGACGCCTTCGCGGCCTGGAGTCGGCACTGCTGCCGAGGGGTGTGGAATGGCCCTCATCGTTACTCTGCCTGTGCCTCTTCGGGTCCGTTGCCGTTGCTTTCCTCCAGCTCTCGTTCCATCTCGAGGGCCCAGTCAGCCCACTTTGCGGCCAGAACTGCGTTGCCTTGTGCCATGAAACGATCCGCTATCGCCAAAGCCGCGGTGATCCGCTCTCTCATGCTCAACCCCGCGAACCATGAGGCGACGTAGAGAAGAGCCCGATCCCTATCCTGAACCGCGGACTCGGACGCTTTCTGGGTCACGGTCTGAGACCTCCCTCGTAAGGAGGCCCCGACGAAGCGTGACAGGATCTGGGCGCGAAGTCGGGGTACTTCGCCAGGGCGGCTCCTCGTGGTGCCGTCCCGCCCGGGCCGGGGGTGTGGAGACCCCCGGCCTTGCGTCTGGACGGTTTGCTAATCTAGCACCTGGACCCGCTCGGAGGGGGTCCGCCGTTGCCGTTCCCGCCATTGCAGGCACTCGCCTGGCTAGGCGATGCCAGTAGTGAAGCAGCCACGGTGATGCAGATTAGCGCTGCCACGAGGAGACGCCGCATGAGGGACTTCACCTCCCCCCGCCCGTTCATTCAGGTGGAGGACGTCGACAAACCTCCACCCCTGGAGGGCTGCAAACTCTGCGGCGCGGCTTATCCAAGCCGAGGCGGCCCCATGCTCCCGGAGGCGCCAGTAGGCGCGCGCCAGGAAAAGGGCGACCTCTGCAGCGTCTACGAGGTCATGCGCGCGGCGGCCGGCGGCAGACAGCGCTTCATGGCCGCGCTGGATGGTATCGCTCAGCCGGCCCTCTGCGGCCAGAATAGCGGCCATGGCGCCATCGAACAGGTACGCCAGCTCTGCGGGGAAAGCGTGCCGAGGCGCCAGGACTTCCCGTGCCCTGTGGGGGCGCCCTGCCCGTGTCAGGGCCCAGGCCATGTTGTGGCTGGTGACCGCGGCCTGAACGTGGTCTCCCTGACGGCAGAAGAGCGCGTGCGCCTTCTTGTACCAGCGGAACGCACTCAGGAAGCGGTGCTCCTGGTAGGCGATATGGCCCATCGCCCGGACGACAAAGGGCGTGTAGGACGCCAGTTGCGGGTTGCCGGCCGCCTGGCGCAGGTAGGCTTGAGCGTAAGGCCGGGCCCGCTGCGGCAGCCCCGCATCCACGTACGTACATGCCAGCATGTGAAGCGCCCAGAGGTAGAGGACGCTGCCGGGCTCAGCCAGGCGAAGACAGGCGTGAGCAGTATGCAGGGCGTCTTGCCAGCGACCCTCTGCGGCGAGTTGGACCGACAGGGTGCCGAGAATCCTGGCGTCTTGCGGCAACGTCCTCACCCCCTTTTCAGACTCTGCCGGCATCGTCCCTTTGTGTGCCGGTGTGTACGCTTAAGTATTTTGTGTGAAATACAGAATACAACAACACCTCCTCGGTGTCAACTGGATGTACACAAGGATACTCACTTGCACATAGAGGCACGACGGTGTAGGATGGACCCGAGGAGGTGGTGATTCTGCCCACATGGTTGACGGGTGCTCAGGCGATCAAGCACTTGCAGGTCTCACGATCAACCTTTTACCGGCTGGTTCGCGAAGGGCGGATCACCCCGTACTATCTGCCGGGCGTAGCCGATCCGAGGTACAACCAGGAGGAGCTCGACGCGCTCTTTACTCCAGCACCGAGGCAAGGCGGGGGGAGCACCTCCGGCACCGGTGACGATCGGGCCTGAACACCGATCATGGATATGCGCCCAGTCGCGCCTCTACGGCCGGTCATGACAGGACGGCGATACGGTGGAGAGCCCAGCCCATGTTCATGGGCGGGGCTCTTGCTTGTCCCGTCACCGTAGGGTGGCGGGCGCGTGGTACTGGAACGGCCGCCCGATTGCCCGCCCCGGCGAGTTTCTGGCGCCCCCTCGGGCGGCCTACGTGCCGCAGGGGCCGGTGCTGCTGTCGGGGACCCTCCGCGAGAACATCTGCCTCGGTCTGCCCTGTGCCGAGGACCTGCTCCGCCGGGCCATCCGCGATGCGGCCTTGGAGCGGGATGTCCAGTCGTTCCCGCACGGGCTGGAGACGGTTGTCGGCACACGGGGCGTGCGGCTCTCCGGCGGGCAGATCCAGCGCACGGCGGTGGCCCGGGCGCTGGTGCGCGAGCCGGAGCTGTTGGTGTTCGACGACATCTCCAGCGCCCTGGATGTGGAGACGGAGCAGTTGCTGTGGCGGCGGTTGCTGGCCCGGGGCGCCGCCTGCGTGGCCGTGTCGCATCGGCCCGCGGTGCTGCGGCAGGCGCACCGCATCATCGTCCTGCGCGAGGGGCGCGTCGTGGGGTGCGGGCGGCTGGAGGAGCTGCTGCACTCCTGCCCGGAGATGCGCGACCTGTGGTTCGCTGCCGGGGGCTCGGGCTGACAGCCGGGACCGACTCCGCCGGCCCGCAGCCGGGCGTGTTCTGTCTACCTACGCGTGCCGACCGAGGTACACCCAGTCGCGGATGACGGGCCTGCCGCACTTCACGCAGTCGTGGTGCGGCCTGTCCGCCCTGGCGTCCTGCCGCTCGCCGCAGGACGGGCAGGTCACGGGGGTGACGGGCGGCGGGGCCGGTTCCGCCGCGCGCTGTGCGCCCCGGCCTGTGAGCAGGTCGAGCCGGTCGATGATGGCGCCGAGACCGAGCAGCACGGCGCCCGCGAACGCCCCGCCCAGGCCGGCAGCCGTGGTCAATCCGACTCTGATCGCCCCCGGCGGAGTGGCACGTGCGGCCCACACTGCACCGATCACGCCGAGCACGATCACCAGCGCGCCCAATCCCGTGATGACACGGCTCATCGAGTTCATCCCCCTTTCACCCGGAAACGGTGTTGGCGCCGCCGAACACGTCCAGCGAGGCGGGCAGCCCCTGCAGCCTTACCCGTGGAGACGGCCGTGAGAGCGCCGCAAGACCCCGGAAACGCACAGGGGCGCTCCCGAGTCAGCTGGCTGACTTGGGGACGCCCCCTTCCCATCGCGCGCGGCGCGCGGCCTGGGGCGCCGCGCCGGCGGGTCGGTTTCGCGGTCTACAGCTTCGTCAGGATCTCCGGTCCGTTGTCCGTGATCGCGATGGTGTGCTCGAACTGCACGCAGATCGAGCCGTCCACCGTGCGGGCTGTCCAGCCGTCGGGATCCAGCTTCGACCGCCAGTCCCCCAGGGTGATCATCGGCTCGATGGCGATGGTCATGCCGGGCCGGAGCGCGATGCCCGTCCCCGGCTGCCCGTAGTGGGGCACCTCGGGCGGCTCGTGCAGCTTCTGGCCCACGCCGTGGCCGATGTACTCGCGGACCACGCCGAACCCGTGGCTTTCCGCGAGGCTCTGGATCGCGTGGCCGATGTCGCCCATGCGGTTCCCCGGCAGGGCGACCGCGATCGCGGCGTAGAGCGCCTCCTCGGTCACCTTCATCAGCTCCTGGACCGAGGGCGACACCTCCCCCACGGCGTACGTCCACGCGGAGTCGCCGTGGTAGCCCTTATAGTAGGCGCCGATGTCGATGGTGACCACCTGCCCCGCCTTCAGCCGCTTCCGGCTGGGGAAGCCGTGGCAGATGACGTCGTCCACCGACGCACAGATGGAGGCGGGAAAGCCGTTGTACCCCTTGAAGCTGGGTGTGGCGCCGTGCCTGGCGAGGAACTGTTCGACGAACTGATCCAGTTCCCACGTGGTGATGCCGGGCTCGATCTTCTCCGCCAGGGCGGCGTGGCACTCGGCCACGATGCGCCCGGCGTCCCGCATGATCGCGATCTCGCGCTGCGACTTCAGTCTGATCAAAATGAAGCCCCCTACTGGATCTCGTTCTCCCTCCATCCTACCGCATCCGCGCCGGAACCGGAAGTCCATGGGACGAAATCGCCGCGCCGGAAGGAGAGCGCGGGCCCCAAGGCGAACACCAGGGCCAGGAAGGGGGATGCAGCGTGCTGAACCGGCTCGCGGATTACCACATGCACACGGTGCGCTGCGGCCACGCCGTGGGCGCCATGGAGGCCTATGTCGAGACCGCCATCGCGCGGGGGCTGGGAGAGATCGGCTTTTCGGACCACGTGCCCATGTACTGGCTGCCGGAGGAGCGGCGCGACCCCACCGGCGCGATGGCGATGGAGGAGCTGGAGGCGTACGTTTCCGACGTCCTGCGCCTCCGGGAGCGCTACCCCGAGATTCCCATCCGGCTGGGGCTGGAAGCCGATTTCATCCCCGGGCACGAGGAGGAGCTGGTTCGGCTGCTGGAGCCGTACCCCTGGGACTACGTGATCGGGTCGGTCCACTTCCTGGACGACTGGAACTTCGATCATCCCGACCTGGTGCACCGCTACGCCGAGTGGGACATCGACGTGCTGTACGACCGGTTCTTCGCCCTGGAGCGGGCGGCGGCCGAGAGCGGCCTCTTTGACATCCTCGCCCACATCGACCTGATCAAGAAGTTCGGCCACCGGCCGCGCGGAGATCAGAGCGAGGCCTACGCGGCCCTGGCCGATGCCATCGCCCGGTCCGGCGTCGCGATCGAGCTGTCCACCGCCGGGCTGCGCAAGCCCGTGGGCGAGTATTACCCCGCCCCGGCCCTGCTGAAAGCCTGCTGCGCCCGCGGGATCCCGGTGGTCATCTCGTCGGACGCCCACGCCCCGGAGGAGGTCGGCTGGGGGTTCGCAGAGGCGCGGGCGCTGGCCCTGGAGGTCGGGTTCACCCACACCGCCCGGTTTGCCGGTCGGCGGCGCCAGATGGTGCCCCTGTCCTGAGCCGGCCGGGCATCACGGATCCGAGCGGCCCCGCCAACGGCCACGGGCGGCTGACAGAAAGCGAGCGGGTCCTCCCTGACGGGGGCCCCGCTCGTCGTGTTTAGATGCCGAATCCCTTGCCCGCCGGGTAGGCTGCGATTCCCGGGATGCCGGCAGTGGTTGGGTACGCGGAGGGAACGGTCGCCACGGTCGTCACGGGGACGGCGTACTCGTAGACGCGGTAGACCGTGGCGTTGGCGGCCGGGTATGCGGCCGCGCCCGGGGCGATGAACAGGTCGTCAGCGCCGGCCTGCGCGCCGATGAACGGAGAGAAAGCCGGGATCTTGCCAAAGCCACCGTAATGCAAAGCGGTGCACCTCCTCTCCTACACAGTCTATGGGTGCCGGAGGCGGCAGGTGAAAGGGGCCGCGCTCAGCCCATCATACGTCCGCCGTGCGGCGGGAGTGCCCCGGGAACCGCTCCAGCCGCAGGTGGCTGTACGCGACCCGGAAGCCGAGGCGGCGGTTCACGGCAAGCATCGCCGCGTTGGTCTCCTGCGTGGCCGTGGTGACCCGGCGGTATCCGTTCTGCTGCGCATACCGGGTGACCAGGCACTTCAGTGCCAGGGCGATGCCCAGCCCCCGGTGATCGGGGTGCACGCCCGTGAAGTGCTGCGCCAGAACGTCGGCCTGCCCGGGGTCGCGGCAGGCGGACTGGTCGCCGCCAGGCAGACGGCCGTGTCCGGCCCGGTCGCCGCCAGGCGCCACACCGGTTCCGGTTCGGGCAGGTACGGGCAGAGCGCCCGGCTCAGGCGCAGGACTTCCCTCATGAGGGGCTCGTCCGGCCGGTCGGATACCGCAGATGCCATTGTCATCCCTCCACGTCCAGCTACCTGCCTGCACCGTAACCTTTCGTGGGCTGAATGGCTAGACTGATTGGTCACGCTCTGCCGAGCTAGAATCAGAAAGCGGCCACTGGGCTGCTCGGGTTTCCTGCACCCAAAAAGCGGCTCCCTCCCGCCCGGGAAGGGGGGCTTCTGCGCGCAGTGGCGTGTGGGTCGTGCCGGGAAGGCGGACCCGCACGTCTGTTTGCTGAAGATTGTTGATCTTGTGAGGAGGATTCCCTTCCGCCCCGGGTTAATACTTGGGAGAGGAGGTGGGGCGGGCATGCTGTGTACCCGTCTGTGCGAGTTGCTTTCCATCGAGTACCCCATCATCCAGGGGGGGCTGGCGTATCTCGCCCGGGCCGAGCTCTGCGCGGCGGTGTCCGAGGCCGGCGGCCTGGGGCAGATTACCGCCGCGACGCTGGGCAGCCCCGAGGAGCTCCGGGAGGAGATCCGCAAGGTGCGGGCCCTTACCCGCAAGCCCTTCGGCGTCAACTTCGCGATGGGCTACCGCTCCCTGGAGCCATACATCGACGCGGCGCTGGAGGAAGGGGTGCGCATCGTCACCATCACCGGCGGGAACCCCGAGCCGTACATGAAGTACATCGACGCTCGGGTGCCGGGCGTGATGAAGATCATCCTGGTGGCCGGCGTGCGGGCCGCGCAGAAGGCGGAGGCGCTGGGGGCCGACGCGGTCATCGCCGTCGGCTACGACGGCGGCGGCCACCTGGGGCGGGACGACGTGGGCACCATGGCCCTGATCCCCCGCATCGTCGACTCGGTGAAGATCCCTGTGGCGGCCAGCGGCGGCATCGTCGACGGCCGCGGGCTCATGGCCGCCCTGGCCCTGGGCGCGGACGGCATCGAGATGGGCACCCGCTTCGTCGCGGTGCAGGAGTGCCCCGCCCACGAGGCGTACAAGCAGTTGCTCCTGGAGACTCGGGAGAACGAGACGGTCATCATGGAGCGCTCCATCGGCCGCCCGGCCCGGGTGCTGAGGACCGGCGGGGCCCTGCGGGTGCTGGAGGCGGAGGCCCGGGGCGCCACCCTGGAGGAGCTCCTGCCGCTGATCTCCGGCAAGGTCAACGCCAGGGCGGCCCTGGAGGGGGACATGGAGGAGGGCTTCGTCTACGCCGGCCAGGGCGTCGGCCTCATCCACGACATCCCCACCGTGGCCGAGCTCTTCGCCCGCATCCTGGCCGAGGCCCGCGCCATCGGCGAGCGGCTCCGGGGTCTCGGGGTATGAAACGGGCTGTCCCCGCGCCACCGTGAAGGACGCGGGGACAGCCCATGCTTCGCCTCAGTGTACCTTTCCGTCCGACACCATCTTGGTGACCATGCTCGCCAGCGCCTTGCGCTCCTCTTCCGTGCCGACGTCCCACAGCTCCTTCAGCAGCCGCTGCTCGCGGTTGCGGGGGTCCACCTTTTCCGCCAGGAAGTTGCCGATGCTGGTCGCCATGTTCGTGATGGTTTGCTGCGAGGCGCCGGTCCGCTTGAACTCCTTGACCCGGTCGGAGAGGAACTGCTTCCACTGCTCGAACGACTCCAGGATCGGGGTGTCGGAAGAGACGTTTTCCATTCTGCGCAGACCTCCTGTAGCGATTCCATCGGATGTGAACCGTGGTCTCAGCCGGTAGTCTGCGCATCTGCACACCGGATCATCCCTTCCGCCTACGGTCACTTGCGCGCGCAGCGGACGTGCGCGTACACGTGCCGCTTCCGGCCCAGCACCGCTGCCCGTGTGCCCGCACGCATCGCCCGCCCGCAGACGGCGCAGGGCATGTCGGAGGGCAGCGTAACCGTCTGCAGCGGTTCCGGCGCGTCCCGCCGCCTGGCCGGCTCGCCCTCCCGCTTCGGCTTCCACTCCACGATGCCCTCGGCGGCCAGCCATTCCAGGGCCGCCTGCCTGTCGGGCGCAACGATGTAGACCTCCTGGACTGCCGTGCCGTTCTTGGCCAGCAGCCGGAGGCCCGTCTCGGTGAACCGCTGGAAGGTCACTTCAAAGCCCTGGGTGCCCAGGGGGCGAATGGGACCGGGGATGATGCTGGTCACGTGCTCGCACACGGCGATCTGTTCCAGCACCGGCCACAGGTGTTCGATCACGCTGTGCTCCCGCTTGATCTTGCCTGCCCGATACTTCTTCAAGCTGGTCTCCGTCCTCGGATAGAGTGGCCTCGTTGCCTCCACTGTACCCCAGATCGGGCCGGCTTCGCCACCCCTGCGCCTGAGGAAGGGCCGCTCCGGCCCTAATTGCCGAAGATTGCGGCGATCGTCTCCTGCAGCAGGTTCTGCTTGCCCGCCACCAGGAAGAGGGTCATGCCGCAGATGAAGAGGAACGTGCTCAGGAGCGCCGGTACCCGCACCCGGGCGAAGGGGCCCGCCTTGACGAGCATCCCGGTGGCCGCGGCGAGGATGGCGTTGGCGATCAGGAACAGGACCCACCACAGGATGAGTTCGTTGACACCCATCGGAGCGCCTCCCCCGTCGAAAGGTGAAATGATGATAAGAGGTGGTTGTCGTCGCCTAATTATAGACGAAAGGTTTGATACGGTCTAGTCCGAAAGGAGGAAACAGGCCGTCGGCTCGGCGCGTGCAGTCCCCCTGTTGACGGTGCCGAAGGGTCTGTGATAGAATGTGCGTTGCCGCCATAGGGTGGGTTGGCGAAGTGGTAACGCGGCGGTCTGCAAAACCGTTATCCGTGGGTTCAAATCCCACACCCACCTCCAGGGAGGTTTCGCCCGGCTGGTCTCGACCAGCCGGGCGTTGTCCGTTCTCGGGGCGGCGGGTGGACCCGGACGGGACGTGCACCGGGCTGGCCGGGCGGATGTCGAGTTAACATAATGTCAGGCCGCGGCATAGCATGGGCGCGGAGGTGGGGCCTGTGCTGTACGGGAAGTTCGGCAAGCCTTTCGGCAAGTTCTGGAAGCCCTTCTTCAAATGGCCTTGGTGGAAGTCCTCTAAGTCTCCGTGGGGCATCTAGCACCACGTCATAAGTCTTGTAAGTCCTGTGCGCTGGGGCGGGCTCGCCGGTCGGCCCGCCCGTTTCGCGCCGTTGCGGGGGATTCTTCGCCACAGGGGAAGGAGAAGCGGCGGACGCGGGAAAATATGAGGTTACGGGCCCACTGATGCGGCAGCGACCATCGGTCGTCTCCGGGGCAGATCCCGGCCGCTGGAGCGACGTGTCGAAGAACCGAGAGGGCAACAACGGGGCAAAGGATGTGCGACAACAGTGAGCAGGAAGGGTCACGGCAAGCGAGGTTCCTCTGCCGTCTGGGCGGTCACGGCGGCGGCCGTCGCCCTGGTGGCGGTCCTCATCTGCGCCAGCGTCTGGTCGGCCAGGAGCGGCCGGGCGCCGGCCGGCGAGGCGGTCCGCGACGCGGACCTGGGCGCCGTGGGCAACGCCATCGGACCGGCCGACGCGCCGGTGACGGTCGTCGAGTACATGGACTACGCCTGACCGGGCTGCGCCACGGCCCACAAGGTCGTGGGTCCGCAGTTGGCGGACATGGCGAGGGCGGGCGAGATCCGCTACGAGGTTCACTACCTGCCGATCTTCCCGGCGACCGGCCCGGCCATCTTCGCGGTGCAGTGCGCCGGCGAGCAGGGCTACTGGTGGGCAATGCACGGCCGCATCCTGGAGGATCAGACGCGAGGGATCCGCGCCGTCCAGACCCTCGACGATCTGGACGCGCTGCTGGCGCGCTACGCGGAGGAACTGGGGCTGGACATGGCGGCGTACCGCCAGTGCCTGGCCTCGGAGGAGAAGGTGCAGGGCTACATCGACCGGGTCAACGATCAGATCGCGGCCGCGCAGGATCTCGGGATCCGCGGGACGCCGACGTTCGTCATAAACGGTGAACCCGTGGAGATGGACTCTTTCGACGATATCCTGAGTGCGGTGCGAGAGGAGTTGAAGCGCGAGTGAGCTTGCAGCGGCTGCTTCGGACCATCGGCGTCCTCGCCCTGGTCGGCCTCGGCATCTCGCTTTACCTGACCTGGGTCTACACCACGGACAGAGTGGCGATCTGCCTGGGCAGCGGCGGCTGTGAAACCGTGCAGTACAGCCCCTACGCCTGGATCCTGGGCATCCCGATCCCCACGCTGGGCGCCGGCGCGTACCTGATGGTCCTGGCGCTGGCGGTGCTGGGGCTGCGCGGCTCGCAGCCGGCCGAGTGGGTGGTGCTGGCGCTGTTTGGCACGGCGCTGGTGGGGCTTCTGTTCTCGGCGTACCTGACCTACCTGGAGCTGTTCGTGATCCATGCGATCTGCCTGTGGTGCGCGGTGTCGGCGGTGATCCAGCTGTTCCTCTTCACCCTGGCGGTCGTCGTCTGGCGTCGGTTCCAGGAGGCTGTATAGCTTTTTCGCGGCCGGTCATATACTACTACGGCAGATACCCTCGGCTTCGAGACGCTTCGTGCGATCCCTCGGAGCCGATTTCTTGCAAAGAGGGGTGAAACGGCCGTGCAAGCGATCACGATAGGGACTGCGGCAGGAATCGACGAAATTCGCCAGCGCCTGGACGACGAGTTCCGGTTCCTCCGGGAAGAGGGCCTGCAGGTGCGCATCGGCCAGTCACACCGGGGGAGCTTCGCCTTCCTCGACTGCGCGGTGGACGGCGCAGGCCGGTCCTCCCAGGCCGACGCCCTCCTGCGCCACTCTGTCGCCAGCGCCCTGTCCGACGTGATCGTGGAGAAGTGGGAGAGCGATCTCATCCGGAAGATCATCCGCGGCTCGTACTCCTACTTTTCGCGGGACGAGCAGGATCTCATCGCAGACTACACCGGACGCACCCTGAACGGCGGCAGTGACTCCCCCAACGGATACAAGGTCAACCGCAAGAGCCTGATCCTGCACCGGCTGCGGGACTACTTCGACACCGCCGACGAGCTGGTGCTCGAGGGCTTTGTCAACTTCCGGCTGCGCGACTACATCGAGGAGCTGGAAGACGCCGTGGACCGGGCGGTTGATGAGTTTCTGATGGAGCGGGAGCACCGGGAGTTCATCCGACTCCTGAGGCATTTCGTCGAGATTCAGGAGCCCCGCATCGAGCATGTGCACGTGCTGCTGGGTCCCGGCCACGCCTTCCGGCTGCTCGATGACGACGGCGGCGCCATCCGCAGCGAGGCCCTGGAGGAGTTTGTGGTGGAGATGGTGGAGAGCGAGGTCAGCTACGAGGACCTGCTCATCTCCGCGCTGATCACGCTTGCGCCCCGTTCCCTCACGGTTCACCTCGCCGACCGGCCTCCCGGCCGGGACGAGGCCCTGGAGACGATTCTCGGCGTGTTCGGCGATCGCACGGTGCGGTGCGAGGGCTGCCCCGTCTGCAGCCAGGCCACGGCTGCGGCCTGCGAGCCGTCCCAGGCCACGCTGCACCACTGACCGGATGGCCTGCCCTGGCCCAATGGGCGCACCCCCGGGCTGACAGGCTGACACTTGGGGAGGGTTTGCGACCCTCCTCTTGTTGTTTTCAGACCAGTCCGTTTGGGCGGATTCGTTCCCCAATCGCTTTCCACCGTTAGTCGCGTTTGACTTAGGAGGAATTATCCCCTCCCTTGGATAACTAGCATTGGGTCAGTCTATGCTAGTGTTTTGGAAAGGAGATCGGATCCCAGTGAACATGGCAAGTCTCGCCTGGCTTGCCCCGGCGGCCGGCGTGCTCGCGCTCATCGTGGCCGGGCTGCTCGCCGCCAAGATCCGGGGGCAGGATCCAGGAACCCCGCGTATGCAGGAGATTGCCGCCGCCATCCATGACGGCGCCATGGCTTTCCTCAACCGGGAGTACCGGACCCTCGTCGTCTTCGTGCTCGCCCTGGCTATCATCATCCTCATTGCGGGCTTCACCACCGATGCCATGCAGTGGCAGACCGCCATCGCCTTCGTGGCCGGCGCGCTCTGCTCGGTGCTCGCCGGCAACTTCGGCATGCGGGTGGCCACCATGGCCAACGTCCGCACGGCCAACGCCGCGCAGCATGGCCTGAACCGGGCCCTGGACATCGCCTTCTCGGGCGGCGCCGTGATGGGCCTCTCCGTCGTCGGCCTGGGCATGCTGGGCGTCGGCGTGGTCTACCTGATCTTCCGTGACCCGGACATCGTCAACGGCTTCGCCCTCGGCGCCTCCTCCATCGCCCTGTTCGCCCGCGTCGGCGGCGGCATCTACACCAAGGCCGCAGACGTCGGCGCTGACCTGGTGGGCAAGGTGGAGGCCGGCATTCCGGAGGACGACCCCCGCAATCCGGCCGTCATCGCCGACAATGTCGGTGACAACGTGGGCGACGTCGCGGGCATGGGCGCCGACCTCTTTGAGTCCTACGTCGGCGCCGTCATCGCCGCGATGGCCATCGCCGTCGTCGACAAGGACATCGACCCGAATCTGGCCGCGCTGCCCCTGCTGATCGCCGCCGGCGGCATCGTGGCATCGGTCATCGGCACCCAGTTCGTGCGCGGCAAGGAGGGCGGCAACCCGGCCAAGGCCCTGAACGCGGGCACCTACGCCGCGGGCATCCTCACCCTTATCGTCGCCGCCGTCATCTCGTTCCTGGGCTACGGCACTCACATCTACTTCACGGCCGTGGTGGCGGGCCTCATCGCCGGCATCGCCATCGGTCAGCTCACCGAGTACTACACCTCTGGCGACTACGGCCCCGTCAAGTCCATCGCCGACGCCTCCCGGACCGGCCCGGCGACCAACATCATCTCCGGCCTGGGCGTCGGTATGATGTCCACCGCCCTGCCGATCCTGGTCATCGGCGCCGCCACGCTGGTCGGCTACCTGGTGGGCGCGCCCCATGGCCAGGGGCTCTTCACCATCGCCCTGGCGGCCGTGGGCATGCTTTCCACCACGGGCATGACCGTCGCGGTGGACGCCTACGGCCCCATCGCCGACAACGCCGGCGGCATCGCCGAGATGAGCCACCTGGATCCGAAGGTGCGCAAGACCACCGACACCCTGGACTCGGTGGGCAACACCACCGCGGCCATCGGCAAGGGCTTCGCCATCGGTTCGGCGGCGCTGACCGCCCTGTCGCTCTTCGGCGCCTTCGCCACGGCCGCGGGCCTGGGTAACGTCTCCATGACCGATCCGAAGCTGATCGTCGGCCTCTTCGTCGGCGGTATGCTGCCCTTCCTGTTCGGCGCGCTGACCATGAACGCCGTCGGCCGGGCCGCAATGCAGATGGTGGAGGAGGTCCGCCGGCAGTTCCGGGAGATCCCGGGCATCATGGAGGAGAAGGCCAAGCCCGACTACGCCCGCTGCGTGGACATCTCCACGGGCGCTGCCCTGAAGGAGATGATCGTCCCCGGCCTGATGGCCGTGGCGGCGCCGCTGCTCACGGGCTGGCTGCTGGGCGTCACGGCCCTGGCGGGCCTGCTGGCGGGCGCCCTGGTCACCGGCGTCATGATGGCCATCATGATGGCCAACGCCGGCGGCGCGTGGGATAACGCGAAGAAGTACATCGAGGCCGGCGCCCACGGCGGCAAGGGTTCCGAGCCCCACAAGGCGGCCGTCGTCGGCGACACGGTCGGCGACCCCTTCAAGGACACCTCCGGCCCGTCGATGAACATCCTGATCAAGCTGATGACCATCGTCTCGCTAGTCTTCGCCGCCACCTTCGGCAACGGGCTCCTGCCCTTCTAGAGCCACTGAGTTCACCGAGGCCGCCCCGGCGACGGGGCGGCCTGCTCGTTCCGGGGCTTTTCCGAGTCGGCGACAGGGATCGCGCCCCGGGGCGGCGAAACCTTCCTGTCCGGGGAGGAGCGTCTGCGTCGGGCGGACGGGGCCGGTGGCCGGGCTGCGCCCGCTGCGGTTGCGGCCGGGCAGAGCCGGGGTGCCGGCTTGGCATCGCCGCCGGATGCCCCCGGGCAGAGCCGGGGTGCCGGCTTGGCATCGCCGCCGGATGCCCCCGGGCAGAGCCGGGGTGCCGGCTTGGCATCGCCGCCGGATGCCCCCGGGCAGAGCCGGGGCACCAGGCTCTGCATCCCCGCCGGATGCCCCCGGGCAGAGCCGGGGTGCCGGCTTGGCATCGCCGCCGGATGCCGATCCGTGGTAGAATAGTCGGCGAGGATCTCCTGCCGAAAGGGGCCGGTAGTTTATGAGCGAACCGTTTGTCTCAGAGCGCGATCACCTCCAGGGGTTGCATTGGCAATGCTTCGGCTGCGGTCAGGAGAACCGGCTGGGACTGCGGCTCAACATACGGCTGGTCGGCGACAGGACCGAGTGCACCTTCACGCCCATCCCGGAGTTCCAGGGCCCGCCCGGGGTCGCCCACAGCGGGATCATCGCGACGGTGCTCGACGAGGTGATGAGCCAGCTGATCTACGCGCAGCTGCAGCTCGCCGTCACCCGCAAGATCGAGATCACCTACCGCCGCCCGATCCGCGTGGGGCAGACCTACTACTTCAGCGCGTGGATCGTCAAGCAGAACACCCGCATCATCGCCGCCAAGGCCGAGGCCCGGGACGCCGAGGGCAACCAGGTCGCCCGCGCCCGCGGCATCTTCGCCCCGATGGACGAGGAGCGGGTGGCCAAGTTCCTGGACAAGGATTAGCGGAGGACATACGCAGAACCCCCCGCCCGGATCGGGACGGGGGGTTCCTTGCGGTCTTGGGTGAGGAGCCCGCCGTGCGGGAGGCCACAGCCCGGGCGGTGCCGATGTGGCCGCGCGTCTACGGGTCGCACGTCCGCACGTAGAACAGCAGGGGCGCCGCCCCGGCCCCCTGTGCGCCTTCGGGCTCGAGCCGGGCAGCCAGCCGGAAGCCCAGCTTCTCCAGGACCCTCACGGACGCCCGGTTGGTCTCCAGGCACAGCGCGGACACCCGGGCCAGGCGGAGGTGTTCGAAGGCGAACCGGAGGACGGCCCGGCAGGCCTCGGTGGCGTAGCCCTGCCTGCGCGCACCGGGCGCCGTCGCGAAGCCGAGTTCCGCCCTGGGAGCGGATGGGCTGCGCCGCAACTGGACGACGCCGACGAAGGCGCCAGCGCGGGTGCGGGCGGCGAAGGTGCAGTGGGTTCCTGCCTGCCACCCGGCCTGCTGCTCCGCGATCCAGCGCTCGACGTCGGCGGTCGGAAACGGGGCGCCCGCGGGATCCGGCGGCTCTCCGGCCTCCGCGGCGGCCAGCGCCTGCAGGTCCGGCGCGTCGCCCGGCCCCACGGGGCGGAGCAGGAGCCGTTCGGTGTCGATCTCGGACAGGGGCATCCGATTCCCCCCTGCGGTTGGCGTTGGTCCCTGTACCATTCGGCGTGCCGCCGCGGTTCCCCTCCGGTCTGCATCGGTCGTACCGTCCGGGCAACGGCCGTTCCCCTCCGGCAGGGTCGTGGACGAACACCGCGATCGTCCGCCCGGCGAAATTCGGCGTACAGTTGCACAACGCGCTTGACACGCCGGGAGCGCCGTGCTATCCTTGCACACAAGTTTGAACGGCGATGATCGGGGACAAGACCACGCCCATCCCCTGCAGAGAGGGAGCGCCGCTGGCTGAAAGCGCCCCGGGGCTCTGTGCGCGGGAAACCACCCCGTAGCTGCCCGCCGAAGCCGTCCGTGCGGATAAGGCGGGAGGGTGCGCCCTGTACCGCGCGACGAGAGCCCGGCCCAGGCCGGGAACGAGGGTGGAACCACGGGAGTATGGCCTCCCGTCCCTTGCGGGACGGGAGGTTTTCCGTGTGCCCGGCATGGGCGCTGACTTGGCGGTGAAAGTCCGCTACGGGCGAGGCAGCACCAGCCCGTTAGCCAAAGGCAAGGGTGTCCGTCGTGAGGCGGAATCTGAAGGAAGCCCGAGGCAAAGCCACGACCCGAGGAACACGAACCCCATAGGAGGCTGTGCCGCTCGGGTGAGCTGGCCGAACACAGCAAAACCCGAAGCTGCCAAAGGGCGGTGCGGTAGATGGGGCGGGTGCGGGGTGAAGGTCAGCGTTCTTACCCGGGGAGATCTGCCGGGAACGCCAGCAACGCTGGTAACCTGCGTCGGGAGACGCAGCTGAACCGGCAGAAGTCAGCAAAGGCCATAGTACCGGCAGGGGGACGCCCCAACCGGGAAGGGCCGAACGTCAGGAAAGGGGTGAACCCGTTGCGTTCGAGCAGCCCGCGACAAACGCAGAAGACCCCGAACGGGACCTGCTCGCCGGAGGTAGCGGTGAAGCCGCAAGGGACGGCGAGAGGGCGGAGTGGGCAGCCGGCACAAGACGGAACGTTACCCCGCGGGGAGCACAGCAACCTGATGGAGCAGGTGGTGGCCAGGGAGAACATGCTGGCCGCCCTGAAACGGGTGGAGCGGAACGGAGGCGCTCCCGGCGTGGACGGTGTCCCCACCGAACGGCTGCGGGACCAGATTCGCGTGGAGTGGAGCCGCATCCGTGAGGGACTGCTCCAGGGGACCTACAGACCGCAGCCAGTCCGCCGGGTCGAAATCCCGAAACCGGGCGGCGGCAAGCGGATGCTGGGGATTCCCACCGTGATGGACCGCCTGATCCAACAGGCACTCCTGCAAGTACTGACGCCGATCTTTGACCCGACATTCTCCGAATCCAGCTACGGCTTTCGGCCGGGGCGGCGGGGTCATGATGCGGTCAGGAAGGCACGTCAGTACGTGGAGGAAGGGTACGACTGGGTCGTGGACATGGACCTGGAGAAGTTCTTCGACCGGGTCAACCACGACGTGCTGATGGCCCGCGTGGCGCGGCGGGTAACGGATAAGCGTGTGCTGCGGCTGATCCGGCGGTACTTACAGGCTGGGGTCATGCTGAACGGGGTAGTCGTGGCGACGGAGGAAGGGACGCCGCAGGGCGGTCCGCTGAGCCCGCTGCTGGCGAACATCCTGCTGGATGACCTCGACAAGGAGCTGGAGCGCCGCGGGCACCACTTCGTCCGGTACGCCGATGACTGCAACATCTACGTCCGCAGCAAGCGGGCGGGAGAACGGGTCTACAGGAGCGTGCGCCACTTCCTGCAGGAGCGGTTACGGCTGAAGGTCAACGAGGAGAAGAGCGCAGTGGACCGGCCGTGGAAGCGGCAGTTCCTCGGGTTTAGTTTCTACAAGCACCGGGGAGTGCGCATCCGGCTGGCCCCGAAGAGCCTGAAGCGCGTGAAGGACAAGCTCCGCACGCTGACGGACCGCAACCGCAGCCAGAGCATGGAGGACCGAATCCGGCGCCTGAATGCTTACTTGCGGGGCTGGGTTGGGTACTATGCGCTCTCCGATGCCAGGTCAGCCTTTGAAAGACTCGAAGGATGGCTGAAGCGTCGGCTGCGAGCATGCGTATGGAAGCAGTGGAAGCGTGTACGCACGCGCTTTCGGGAGTTGCGCGCCCTCGGTTTGCCCGAATGGGTAGTCCACCAACTCGCCAACAGCCGCAAAGGCCCGTGGCGGATGGCAGGTGGCCCACTAAACAGCGCCCTGGGCGACGCCTACTGGCGTGCCCAGGGGCTGATAAGCCTGACCGAATGCTATGAAGCGACTCGTCAATCCTGGCGAACCGCCGGATGCGGACCCGCATGTCCGGTGGTGTGAGAGGACGGGGGCTAGCCGCCCCCTCCTACTCGATTTTTCTGACCACTTGTTGCGAAAGGAGCTTGACACGATGTCCAGCGTCGTGCACGTGACCCTGCCGGACGGCAGCGTGCGGGAGTACCCGCAGGGAATCACCATTGCCGAGGCGGTGGCCCAGATCGGGCCGCGGCTGGCGAAGGCCGCGCTCGCCGCGAAGGTGGACGGCCGGCTCGTCGACCTGTCCGCCCGACTCGAGAAGGACTGCACCCTGCAGGTCCTGACCTTCAAGGATGAGGAGGGCCGCGAGGTCTTCCGCCACACCTCCACCCACATCATGGCCCAGGCGGTGAAGCGGCTCTTCCCGGAGGCCAAGCTGACCGTCGGCCCGCCCCTGGAAAACTCCTTCTACTACGATTTCGACCTGCCCCGGCCCCTGACGCCGGAGGACCTGGAGAAGATCGAGGCCGAGATGGCCAAGATCGTCGAGGCCGACTACCCCATCGTCCGCCAGGAGGTGGACCGGGAGGAAGCCAAGCGGTTCTTCGCCGAGCGCGGCGAGGACTACAAGGTGCTCCTGGTCGACAAGATCCCCGAGGACGAGGTGGTGTCGATCTACACCCAGGGCGAGTTCACCGACCTGTGCGTGGGCCCGCACCTGCCCTCCACCGGCCGGGTGAAGGCGTTTAAGCTGCTGAGCGTCGCCGGCGCCTACTGGGAGGGGAACCAGGCCAACAAGCAGCTCCAGCGGGTCTACGGTACCTCCTTCGAGTCGAAGAAAGACCTGGAGGATTACCTGTTCCGGCTGGAGGAGGCCAGGCGGCGCGACCACCGCAGACTGGGCCCGGAGCTGGGGCTGTACCGGTTCGAGGAGGTGGCTCCCGGCTTCGCCTTCTGGCTCGACAAGGGCTACCGGCTCTACCGGGAGCTGGAGAACTGGAGCCGGAAGCTGCAGGAGGCCCGGGGGTACGAGGAGGTCAGCACGCCGTGGATCGTCTCGTCCAAGCTGTATGAGACGTCGGGCCACTGGCAGCATTACCGGCAGAACATGTTCGAGATCCGGGCGGAGGACCAGGACTTCGCCACCAAGCCGATGAACTGCCCGTGCCACTGCGTGCTGTACAAGAGCCAGATCCGGTCCTACCGGGACCTGCCGCTGAAGATCGCCGAGTACGGTCCGCTCTCCCGCTTCGAGGCCTCGGGCACGCTCCACGGTCTGCTGCGGGTGCGGGGCTTCCATCAGGACGACGCCCACCTCTTCGTGCGGCCGGATCAGATCGAGGAGCAGATCCGGGAGGTCATCGGCCTGGTGGACACCATCTACGGCACTCTGGGGCTGGAGTACGAGATCAAGCTCTCCACCCGGCCGGAGGACTTCATGGGCGACATCGAGCTGTGGAACGAGGCCGAGGCCGCCCTCGCCCGGGCGCTGGACGGCATGGGCCGCAGCTACAAGCTGAACCCCGGCGACGGCGCGTTCTACGGGCCGAAGCTGGACTTCGACGTCACCGACGCCCTGGGCCGCAAGTGGCAGTGCGCCACGGTGCAGCTGGACTTCCAGCTTCCCATCAAGTTCGACCTTACCTATATCGGCGAGGACGGCAAGGAGCACCGGCCGGTGATGATCCACCGGGCGATCATGGGCACGCTGGAGCGGTTCATCGGTATCCTCACCGAGCACTACGCCGGCAACTTCCCGCTGTGGATGGCCCCGGTGCAGGCCCGGGTGCTGCCCATCACGGACCGGCACCACGCGTACGCGGGCGAGGTGGTGGCGAAGCTGCAGGAGGCCGGGTTGCGGGTCGAGGGCGACTACCGCAACGAGAAGGTGGGTTACAAGATCCGCGAGGCGGAGCTGCTGAAGATCCCCTTCATCCTGGTCGTCGGCGACAAGGAGGCCGAAGCGGGCGCCGTGGCGGTGCGCCGCCGGGGCATGAAGGACCTGGGTCCCATGCCGCTGGCCGACTTCCTGGCACTGGCGCAGTCGGAGATCGCCTCCAAGGCCATGGATGAGGCCTGCCGCAAGGCGGCCTCCGGGACGAGGGACTAGGACCGGGGCGGCTTGTCAGATGGGGCCCGGGCCGGGTCACACGGGTCCGGGCCCAGCCATCCCGTCCGTCCTGCGGCGGTTGGGCGGAGGTTTCTGACGGACCACACCATGTACGCCGTCCTGCGGCGGGAATGGGCGCAGGCCTGAAGCGGATTCGGGCGCAGTCTGTGGGGATGGGATCGTTCTGGACGGAGGTGTGCGCATGGCCCGCTGGCACGGTGTCATCCGGCAGTACCAACGTTTTCTGCCCGTGAGCGAGAGGACCCCGGTGGTGACGCTGCTGGAGGGCAACACCCCGCTGGTGCCGGCGCCCCGGCTGGGGGCGGAGCTGGGGCTCGATCTCTACCTGAAGTTCGAGGGGCTGAACCCCACCGGCTCCTTCAAGGACCGGGGGATGACCCTCGCCATGTCCAAGGCGGTCGAGGCGGGGGCGAAGGCGGTGATCTGCGCCTCCACCGGCAACACCAGCGCCTCCGCGGCGGCCTACGCCGCCCGGGCGGGGCTGCCCTGCTACGTCGTCATCCCCGACGGCGCGGTCGCCATGGGCAAGCTCGCCCAGGCGCTGATGTACGGCGCCCGCACGATTCAGATCGAGGGCAACTTCGACGACGGGCTCCGGCTGGTGCGCCGCCTGACCCAGGAGCACCCGGAGATCGCGCTGGTCAACTCGGTCAACCCGTACCGGCTCCAGGGGCAGAAGACCGCCGCCTTCGAGGTGGTGGACGCCCTGGGGGGCTACCCCGATTTCCTGGCGATCCCGGTGGGCAACGCCGGCAACATCACCGCCTACTGGATGGGCTTCCAGGAGTACGCCGCCGCCGGCGTGGGCGCCGTCGAGTCCTGTAGCTCCAGCGGGGCGCCTGCGGGGGCCCTCCTGCCCCGCATGCTGGGCTTCCAGGCGGCAGGGGCGGCGCCGCTGGTGCACGGCGGCGAGGTGGAGGACCCGCAGACGGTGGGCACGGCCATCAGGATCGGCCGCCCAGCCAGCCGCGCCGGGGCGCTGGCCGCGGCCCGGGAGTCGGGCGGGGCGTTCTGGGCGGTGACGGACGAGGAGATGCTGGCGGCCTACCGCCGGCTGGCGGCGACCGAGGGCATCTTCGCTGAGCCCGCCTCCTGCGCCTCCGTGGCCGGGCTGATCAAGCTGTGCCGGCTCGGGTACTTCGAGGGGCGCACCGGCAGTGCCGGCGATGTGTCCGGGGTCGGCGGTTTCATCGACGGCGTGCCCGCCCCGGTGCCGACCCACCGGCCCTTCACTGGCCGGGGCGGCCGGCCCAAGGTCGTCGCCGTACTGACCGGACACGGGCTCAAGGACCCCGACACGGCCATCCGGGTTTCGCCGCTGCCTGAGAAGCTGCCCGCCGACTACGGCCGGCTGGAGCGGCTGATCCTCTCCGGGAGCTGAGCCCGCCATGGTCAGGGTCAGCGTGCCGGCGACCAGCGCCAACCTGGGGCCGGGGTTCGACACCCTGGGCGTGGCGCTGGAGCTTCGCAACGTGATCGAGATGGACGAGACGGGCATCGACGACGTGGTCATCGAGGTGGAGGGGGCCGGGGCGGGCGCCCTGGAGGACCCGGGGCGCAACATGGTCTACCAGGCCGCCCGCCTGGTCTTTCAGCGGCTGGGCTACGAGCCCAACGGGCTGCTCATCCGGGAGAAGGTGGCCATCCCGGTGGCGCGGGGCATGGGCTCCTCCGCCGCCGCGATCGTCGGCGGGCTGGTGGCCGCCAACGCCCTGGTGCAGAAGCGGACCGGCGGTCCCGGGCTCGACCGGGAGGAGCTGTTGCGCATGGCGGTGGCCATCGAGGGCCACCCGGACAACGTAACGCCAGCGCTGCTGGGCGGCTTCACCGTGTCGTGCATGGACCCGGACCGGGGGCCGCTGTACCTGTGCTTTCCGCCGCCCCGGGGGCTGCGGGCCGTGGTCGTCATGCCCGAGGTGCAGATCAAGGGCCGGAAGACCGAGCAGTCCCGGGGCGTCCTGCCCGCGCAGGTGAGCCTCCGGGACGCCGTCTACAACCTGAACCGCACCGCCCTCTTGGTGGCGGCGGTGGCCCAGGGGCGCACGGACCTGCTCCGGGTGGCGATGCAGGACCGGCTGCACCAGCCCTACCGGGCCGCGCTGGTCCCCGGCATGCGGTCGGTCTTCGAGGCCGCGCTCAGCGCCGGGGCGCTGGGCGTAGCGCTCTCGGGCGCCGGGCCCAGCGTCATCGCCCTCGTCGCCGAGTCCGCCGAGCCGGTGGCGCTGGCGATGGAGGCCGCCTTCCAGTGGGCGGGCAGCAACGCCCGGTCGCTGACGATGGACCTGGCCCGGGAAGGGGCCCGGGTGCTGTCCGGGCCGGGCCGTGAGCAGGACATGCTGGACCGGCCGCCGCACTGGGGTTGAGGAGACGGGACGAACGGATGCGACGAGTCCAGGGTGCGTGGGCACCCTGGACTCGTCGCATGATGGCGGGGACTGCCCGGGGCACACGTGCGCCGCTCCCTTGCGTGCCGGGCCGTCATCTGGGCAGCGCCTTCCCCTTCTGGGGCGGGTCCAGGAGGGGCTGTGCGCCGCGAATATACCCCTAGGGGTAACTCGGGCTCAATCCAGAGGTTCCCATGGCGACTGCACGCGGCCGTTCGAAGCACATTGTGCACCGGAACTGACCCGACGACTGCACATTTCGCGCGTGATGAGCCCCTTTCGTGAAGACGGGGGCAGGATAAGGCGAGCGGAACCCGGATTTGCGGTCCTCCCGGGCTCTCAGTAATACCCCTGGGGGGTAGGTTTGCTGGCGGGCACACCCTCGTTCGAGGCGAAATGTGCGTGGGGGCCGAGGCGGGGGGCGCACATTTCGCCCGCAACGTGCCCGCGCGCCTCCCGGGGCAGCTCAGGGCCGGCCTCCGCGTCGCCCCACCAGCCGCCGCCGGAGGTAGACCCGCCAGCCGTACTCCTCGGCCAGCGCCTCCTTGGCCCGCTGCCAGAAGGCGCGGGCCCGCTGTGCGTGCTCCGCGGGCACCGGGTCGTCGGGCGGACCGTAGCGGGCGGCGGTGTAGTCCGCGGCCGCCTGCCGGGCCTCCTGCCCCAGCGATGGCAAGGCAGCCGCCACCTGCTCCGCGTACTCCAGGGGCGTCTGGTACGGCTGTCGTCCGAGTCCGAACCGGCCCAGGAGCCAGGCGGTCTTCTCCCACGCTTCCTGCACCACCGACCGGGCGTCGGCGTAGCGGAAGCGCTCCTGGAGACCCAGGACGCGGGCGGCCAGCAGGGCGAGGCCGGCTGCGGCGATGGCCGCGAGGGCCCACCAGGTCCGGGGCCGCCGGGCGTCGCCCGGGGTCATCCCGCTGAAGTCGGGGGCCTCGGGCACCTCCTGCTCGGCCCGCGGCGCCTGGGGCAGCGTGTCGTTGCCGGGTTCGAACTCGTCGGTGAGGCCGGGATCGTCAAGCCCCGGCGATCCGAGGGAGGCATTCCGGGAGATTACGGGCAGGTCCGCCCGGGGCGTCGGGTCGAACGTGACCCACCCGTAACCGGGGAAGTAGGCCTCCACCCAGGCGTGGGCCTGGGAGTTGCGGGCCTCGTACGTGCGCCAGCCCCGGTCGTCGACGGTGAACGGCGCGGAGGCGGGGATGGCGTAGCCCTCCACGAACCGGGCGGGGATGCCCAGGGAGCGCAGCATCACCACCATGGCCGAGGCGTAGTAGGTGCAGTAGCCCTCCTGCAGGTCGAAAAGGAAGTAGTCCACGAAGTCGCGCCCCTGCGGCGTGGCGGGAGGCGTGAGCGTGTAGCGCATCCGGCGCAGGTAGGACTCGATCGCCACCGCCTGGTCGTAGGCGTGCTCCTGGCCGGCCGCGATCTCCCGGGCCAGCCGGTGCACCCGCTCCGGCAACTCGGGCAGCTGCAGGTAGCGGGCCATTTCGGGGGTGTCCGGGCCTCGGGGGTCGAAGCGGGGGGTCTCGCGGATCTGCGCGGCGCTGTAGAGCGGGAGCCGGGCGGTCACGGCGTACGTCACGCCGGGCAGGATGGGCGCGGCCGAGCGCAGGTTGCCCTCCGCGTCGGCGGTGTACCGCGCGAGCCCGTCGACCCGGGCGGGCTCCAGCACGTGGAAGATCGTCCGACCGAACCCGAACACGGGGGTGATCTCCGCGACGAAAGCGCGCCGCAGGGTCTCCTCGCCCATCTGCGAGGGCAGCAGCCCGTCCTGGGGTGCCACGGCCGGCGAGTCCCCCGGCTCCCAGGTGGCGCCGGTGTACGTGAGGAAGACCGCGCCCCGCACGTACAGTGCCTGGCTCAGGGGCCCGCTCACGGCGATGCGCAGGGCCACCCGGTCGTCCAGGGTCACCGCGCCGCCGAGACGGCCGATCTCCGGCGAGAAGCCGGTGACGGCCAGCGTGAAGTCGCCTCCGGACGCGACTCCCCCGCCCCGGAACTGCTCCAGGGACGGGATGGCGCTCTGCAGCTGCTGCCCCAGCGTCCCCAGGCTCAGCGGTTTGAAGTCGCCGGGAAGCACCGCCGCGAGCATTGCGACGCTCAGCACCCCCGCCATCGGCGCGGCCAGCGAGGAACGCCGCACCAGGTGGCGGGCCTCCGCCCGCCAGCGGGCGTCTCGCAGGGCGGCCTGGGCCAGGACCCAGAGCAGGAGCGCGAGCACGACGTAGGCGTGGAAGTAGTTCAGGGCTGGATCGAAGTACCAAGCCCACTGGGTGCCGAAGAGCAGAAAGCCCAGTGCAATGGCCCAGAAGGCACGGCCGCGCTGCAGCGCCTCACCGGTCACCACCAGGCCGGCGCCGACTCCGGCGAGGACCATCAGCACGACGCCCACGGCGGGCCCGAAGCTGGCGCCCAGGTTGCCCTCGGCCAGTTCCCGGACCAGGAAGATTCCCTCCTGGGCGGCCCGGATCGCCCAGCGGCCCACCGCCGGCATCTTCCGGGCGGCGATGAGCGCGCCGAGCGCCAGTCCGGCGGCGCTGAGGAGCCCCGCCGGGCGGCTCCGCCACCAGAGCCAGCCCCAGAGCACGCTGGCCAGCGTCACCAACAGGATCTGCTCCGCGGGCATCTCCATGCGCCAGAACTGGTTGAGCGAGTGCAGGCTCAGGGCCACCAGCCCCGCCGAGAACGTGAGCAGCGCTAGCTGGTAGCCTGCGGACGGGCGAGCGGTTGCCACGGACCCACCCCCTCTCCCACACGCACGCGCAGGGCATCGAGCCGCCGCAGATCGGCGCCCGCCGGCACCACGTACACCCACACGCCCCGTCGGGCCAGGAGGTCGACCAGCGCCGGATCTGACCGCCGGATCTGCCTCCGCGCCAAGCCCGGCGGGGCGAAGGTCGTGGCGTCCAGCAGGATCAGCGTGACCCGGTGGCGGGCGCGCAGCGCCACGAGCCGGTCGGCCAGCCCCGGCGTGAGGCGCGGGGTGATGGCCACCAGCGTGGCCCGTTCGCCCAGGTGCCCGGCCTCCGCCTGCAGCACCTGCTCCAGCAGGACGTCGCCGGCCGCGTCCACCTGCGCCAGGGCCTCCATGATCTCCAGGAACACCCGCTCGCCCTTGCCGGGGCTGACGGCGAAGCGGGTCTGGCCCACGCAGAAGAGGCCGGTCTCCATCCTGCGCCTGACCCCCAGCGCGGCCAGCGAGGCGGCGATCTCCGCGGCCGTGTCCGCGGTGGAGCCGCCGCCGGCTTCGCAGGCATCGACGTTGGCCTCCCGGTTGAAGTCCGGGAACAGGATGAGCTGCGTCGTGGCGTTCAGCTCGTGCTGCCGGACCATGAGCGTCCCCATCCGGGCCGAGGTGCGCCAGTGGATGTGGCGGGGGTTGTCGCCGGGCACGTAGCGCCGGATGTCGGCGGGGTTGGACGGGTCCTCGAACGCCCGCTCCTGGGTCCGCACCGGGCCGAAGGGCTGGGCCAGCGGCACGGGCAGCTCGTCGATGGGGTGGACCCGGGGGTAGATGGTCACGGGCGCCTTGGACGCCACCACGACCTCCCGCACGAAGAGCCCCAGCCAGTCCCGGATGCGGACGCGGAACGGGCCCACCCGGCACTTCCCCCTGCGCCGGGCGGTCAGGGTGAGGTGGACAATGCAGGTGCCCACCCAGGGCAGGGTCGTGCCCAGGCGCGGCCGGTCGCTGGCCAGCAGGTGCGCCGGCGTGTCGTCCTCCACCTCGACCCAGGAGACGGGAAGGAGGCTCTCGTTCTCCAGGCGCAGCTTCACGGGGATCTCGTCGCCCACCTCCAGGCTCCGTCGGTCGACGGTGACGGAGCCCGTGACGCGCCCGGCCACGCGCCGGACGTAAAGCCACGCCCCCGCCCAGAGCAGGAGCGAGAGGTAGAAGACGAAGTAGGGGAGGCGGCCGCCGCCGAGCCGGGCCACGATGAAAGCGACCAGGACCATGGCCGGCAACCGCCACTCCCGCGCTCGGCGCAGGGGCCGCGCGCCCCCCTCATGCCCGCCGGGCTGCATGGCCGCTCACCCCGGCGGGAACCGGGACCTGGTGCAGGAGCGCGCTCACCAGCGCCTCCGCACCGCCGCTCCGGAGCTGCGCCTCGGGCCGCAGGATGATCCGGTGGGAGAGCACCAGCGGCGCCATCTCCTTCACGTCGTCCGGCGTGACGTAGCTGCGGCCCCGCATCAGGGCGAGGGCCTGGCTGGTGCGGTACAGGGCGATGGAGCCCCGGGGCGAGGCGCCCAGGTAGACGTCCGGATGCTCCCGGGTCGCCTGTACGAGCCGCACGATATACTCCAGGACGGATTCGTCCACGTGTACGTCCTTGACGGCCTGCTGCAGCCGCAGCACCTCGTCGGCCGTGAGCACCTGCTGCAGCTCCTCCAGCGGCGGCCGCCGCGAGCGCTCGACGACCGTCATCTCATCCCGGAGGGAGGGGTAGCCGAGCCGCAGCTTCAGCAGGAACCGGTCGAGCTGCGCCTCCGGCAGCGGGAAGGTACCCTCGTACTCGATGGGGTTCTGCGTCGCCAGCACCAGGAACGGCCGGGGCAGGCGGCGCGTGACGCCGTCGACGGTCAGCTGCCCCTCCTCCATGCATTCCAGCAGCGCGGACTGGGTCTTGGGCGAGGTGCGGTTGATCTCGTCGGCCAGGATGATCTGAGCCATGATGGGGCCGGGGCGGAACTCGAACTCCCCGGTTTTCTGGTTGTATATCGACACCCCCGTGACGTCGGAAGGGAGCAGGTCGGGGGTGAACTGGATGCGCCGGAACTCGCAGCCCAGCGACCGGGCCAGGCTTCGGACCAGTGTGGTCTTGCCGACGCCGGGCACGTCCTCGATGAGCACGTGCCCCTGGCAGAGCAGGGCGACGAGCACGTACTGGATCTCGCGCCGCTTGCCGACGACCACCAGCTCGATGTTTCCGATGACTCGGGACACGGCTTCCTTGGCGTTCAAGGGCAACCTCTCCTTCGGTGGATCCGGCGCCGGACGGCCGATCGCGACGGGACCGCGCGCCGCGCAAGATGTTCGTATTGTAAAGACGCAATCAACGGAAACATGGTTCGGGGCGAACAATTAAGAATCCTAAGAGGAGGTCCGGGCCTGGCGGCTGTGGTATACTGGTCCCAAATCCACGTCGTCAGAACCGGGGAGTGGGGGATGCGGGATGAGCGTCTCGGCGAAGCCGGGAGCGGCGCGGCGCCCCGCACAGGCCGTGGTCCTGCTCGTGCTCGCCTTGTTGCTCGCCGGCTGCGGCGGGCTGCAGCGGGATGCGGGCGCGGCCGGCGCCGGGTCCCGGTCCGGCGCACAGGCGGGGGGGAGCGCCGCGGATCAGGGTACGGTCCTGGAGGTGAAGCCGGTTCCGGGCTACCTCGCCGCGGACATCCGGGCCAAGGACGTCTTCACCGGTGAGGTTCTGACGCTCTCGGACCTGAAGGGCACGCCGGTGCTGCTCAACTTCTGGGCGACCTGGTGCGGCCCCTGCAGGGAAGAGATGCCGGAGATGGAGGAGTTCCACCAGGAGATGGGCGATGCGGTCCGCGTGGTGGCGGTGAGCGCCGACTCCGGGGACTCGCCGGAGAAGATGGCCGCCTTCGCCGAGGCGCTGGGCCTGACCTTCTCCGTCGTCCACGACGGGGGCAGCGCTGCCCGGGCCTACCGGGTGGGGGCGATCCCGACCTCCTTCTTCATCGACGGGGAGGGTGTGATCCAGGTGCGCTACACCGGTCCGCTCACCCTGGAGCAGATGAAGGAGTATGCCGAACTGGCCTCGAACACAGCAGAGGATCCGGAACATCCGTAATCCCAACGGGAGAGGATCGTAGCAGGGCATGACCTGGCTGCAGGGGTTTCTCCGGAGCGTCGCCCACGACCGCCGCTGGTGGTGGGCGTTGCTCGTCATCAACTTCCTGGGGTCTCTCTACGGCTTCTACTGGTACTGGCCGCAGCTTTCGCAGACGCCGCCGGCCCGGTGGTTCATCGTGCCCGACAGCCCGGGCGCGACCTTCCTGTTTGCCATCTGGCTGGGGCTCCTGCTCGCCGGGGTGGACTGGCGCAGCCCCGGCATGCAGCTGCTCGGAGCGGTGGCCTTCGTGTCGAACATGAAATACGGCCTGTGGACCGCGACGGTGTTGCCCCAGGCCGGCATGAAATACGGCTGGGAGTTCGACTTCGTCCACCTGAGCCTGTCCCACCTGGGCATGTGGGTACAGGGCTTTCTCTTCGCGCGCCACTACCGGCCGGGACCCGCCGCGGCGGCCGTTGCCCTGGCCTGGATGGTGGTACAGGACACGGTGGACTATCGCCTGTGGATGACGCACCCGACGCTGCCCTACCAGGCGGAGTTCGCCTTCGCACGGGGGGCGGCGGTCGCCCTGTCGCTCATCTGGGGGCTGTTCCTGTTGGGGCAGTCCCTGTCTTCCAGGCGGCACGTCCACGGGTGAGGAAGGAGGAGGTCATCCCCATGGCGGAGAAGGGGCCCGGCGTGCGCGTGCCGCTGGTGCGGGACAAGGAAGGGATCCTCGCCAGGCTGAGGAAGATCGAGGGCCAGGTGCGGGGCCTGCAGCGCATGGTGGAGGAGGACCGGTATTGCGTCGACATCCTCAACCAGGTCGCCGCTGTGGAGGCGGCCCTGAACCGCGTGGGCCTGATGCTGCTGGAAGGGCACGTGAAGGGCTGCGTGGCGGCGGCGGTGCGGCGCGGCGAGGGGGATGAGGCGGTGGCCGAACTGATGGATGTGCTGAGGCGGTTTGTCCGATGAGCGGGATGGAGCCGCAGGGGCGGGGACGGGCCGAACGGCTGGGTCCCCTGGTGATCACCGTCCTCTTCTCGCTTCCGCTGTGGGCGGACCCGGTGGCACAGGCCCTGGGCTACGACGTGTTCTACCTGGCCGATCCCAAGCTCCAGGCCGTGTACGCGACGCTGGTTCAGCTGTTGGGCGGCTGGCCGCTGTACGCGCGCGCGGTGCGCGGGGCGGCGGCCCGCCGGTTCGGGGCGGCCGGCCTGCCGGTGCTGGCGTCATCCTTGCTCTACGCCGGCGGCCTGGTCGCGGCGGTGCGGAACGTGCCGGCCATCCTCTGGTTTCTCGCCGCCGGCGTGGCGCTCATCGTCGGCCACGCCGTGGAGATCCGCGGCCGACGCGCCGTGTCAGAAATGAGAAGGTGAAGCAGCAAAACGAACGGGCCGTGGGGTGTCCCACGGCCCTTGCGCATGTCGGCGCAGCCGGAGGGGGCCGGCCCGCCCCCTCCGGTCTCCGAATGTAGGGTTAGGATCAGATGCCGTACCAGCCCGGATACCCGGCGATGCCCGGGATCCCTGCCGTGGTGGGGTACGCGGACGGTACCGTCGCCACGGTGGTCACCGGGACGGCGTACTCGTAGACGCGGTAGATCGTCGCGTTGGCGGAGGGGTATATGGCCGCCCCCGGCCAGATCGCCAGGTCGTTCGCGCCGGCCTGGGCGCCGATGAACGGGGAGAAGGTGGCGATGTCGGTGCCGAATCCACCAAAGTTCATCCGCTTGCGCTCCTTTCGACTCGTGACCTCGGAAGGTCCTCCTGGAGAGGGAGCCTTGCTTCCACATTATGTATGGCCGCGGGCCGAGGTGACAGGGCCCGGGGCCCCGGCCTGGTGCGGATGCGGATAAGCCAGGAAGTGGAAGGCGTAGTCGCCCTCAGCGTCTTCGTACCGGGCGATCAGGTCGCGCAGCTCCCGGAGGAACGCCTCCCGCTGGCCGGCGTTCAGTCGCAGCCGGTGCAGCCCGTGATGCACGGCACTGCCGTCCGCCGGATCCTGCGGACCGCCGGCCTGGCCGTCGGCGCCGACCTGCTCACGGTCGGCCCGGTAGGCGCGCAGGAAGTCCGACTGGACTTGGTTCAGCTCCCGCACCAGCGCCGGCTCCAGCCGGCTGCGGCCGCCGGGTTGGGTGGTGAGGAGCGGGTCCGTCTGAAACTCCCGGGCGATGGCCTGGTAGTACTTCTCCACGATGCCGTTCTGGGTCTCCCGGGTGAACTTCAGTTCCACCAGGCCGACCTTCAGCAGTTGCTTCACGTGGTAGCTGGTCTTGGCCGGCTCCTCGCCGAACAGGTCGGCCAGCTGCTTGGCCGTCATCGGTTTTTCGGCCAGCGCGGCGAGGATGCGCACGCGCACCGTGTGGCTGAGCGCCTTGAGCTGGCGGATGTCGCGAATCGTGTAGGACTCGAGCACCAGATCGTCGCCCCTTTATATCCGTTCCTGTGCACGATCATTTTGCACACCAAGTTTAACATGCGAGGGGGAGAGTTCAAGTCCTTAAACTATCTTGGTGGCCAGCGCTTCCACGGCCGACCAGGTGAAGGGGAACCCCTGGGGCCAGGCCACGGCCATGAGCTGCGCCGCCGCCTGCTGGACCCGGGCCACCTCGGCGTCGGAGAGGTCGCCGGGCCAGGTGGGGGCGATGACGGACATCAGCTGCACGAAGGGGAGCGGCTGAACGATCAGGTCCCGCTGGATCCGGTTCTGGAGCCTCTCCACGGCGAGGCCGGCGGCCTGCATCAGCGCGGCCACCTCTTCCGCCGTGGGCAGCTCGGGGATCGGCGGGGCGCGGTCGGGGCCCAGAACGACGCGGATGACCGCGTCGATCAGCAGGAACCACTCCCGGAAGCCCGGCGCGGTGGCGGTGATCAGCGCCAGCTGGCCGCCGGGCTTCAACACGCGCGCCATCTCCCGCATCGCGGCGGGCCGGTCCCGGAACCAGTGGAAGACTGAGTTGCAGAGGACAAGGTCGAAGGAGGCATCGGGCAGGGGCAGCCGCTCGGCGTCGCCCAGCAGGATGGTCGCCGGGATCCCCAGCTGCCGCGCCTTCGCGGCAGCCACCGCCACCATGCCCGGCGAGAGGTCGATGCCGACCAGGGGGCCCGTGGGGGCGAACCAGCGGGCGGCCTCGAACAGGTTGAGCCCGGTGCCGCAGCCCACGTCCAGGATGGCCGGCCGGTGCCGCACCCGCACCAGCGGCAGCAGGCGGCGGATCGCGGCCAGGTAGCCGTGCCCCGCCAGCAGGTCGTACAGGGCTGACGTGCGCGAGTACCCCATCGCCAGGCGCGCCTTCTCCCCGTCCACGGGACCTCACCCCCCGCCCCAGCATATTCAGCCGGGGCGGAACCGTCCCAGGGACCGATCAGGCCCCACCTCCATAAGATGGCGTCAGTCACGCGTGTGAGGTGGTTGACCGATGCGACACGGTTTCATCGCAGCTCCGCCCTTCCTCCCGCCGGGCGGAATGCGAATGCCCGGTCCCCCGCCCGCGATGCCGCCGATGCCGGTGCACATGCCGCTGCCGCCCGCCGCCCCCCAGTCCCAGCTCAACCAGCCGGCGGGTCTGCCGACCGGCGCGGAGGCCGCGGTACATCTCTTCCCCGGGCTGACCTCGCCGGCCGTTCCGGCCGGGCAGCCGCAGATTCAGCCCGGCGTGGCGGCCCAGGGTCTGCCGGGGCTGGCACCGCAGATTCAGCCCGGCGTGGCGGCCCAGGGTCTGCCGGGGCCGGCACCGCAGATCCAGCCCGGGGTGGCGGCCGGGGGTCTGCCGGGGCCGGCACCGCAGATCCAGCCCGCGATCCCCGCCGGGGCCTTTCCGGGGCCGTCGCCCCAGGTCCTCCCGGGAATCCCGGTCCAGGGTTCCCCGGGACCGGTTGGTCAGGCCCTTCCCGGGATGCCGGACCAGACCTCGCCGGGGCCGGTTGGTCAGGTCCTTCCCGGGACGGCCTCCCAGGCTCTTCCCGGGACGCCGGCACAGGGCTTCCCCGGCGGTGTGCCGCAGGGCCTTTCCGGCATGGCGGCGGCGGGGATGCCGGGGCCGGTTCCGCAGAAGGCGGGCGACGGCCCGGCCCGCGCCGCCTCCGGAGCCGCTTCCCAGGGGCAGCCGGTGATGGCCGTCCCGGCCGGCTCGGACCCCTTCTGGGCCCAGCGGCAGGCCCTGGCGCAGCAGCTCCTCGCTCAGCAGGCGGTGCAGCAGCAGGCGGCGATGGCGGCGATGCTCCCGGACCTCGCCAACCAGGTTCTGGGCGCCGACGGTGCAGCGCCCCCGACCAACGGGGCGACCCGTCCGGAGAGCGATGCGCCGGCCCCCGCAACCCAGCGGCGGCTCAGGGCCGGCACCTACACCACCCGGGGGCTGCAGGGCGGCTACTCGACCCGCGGCTGATCCGCGGCGCGGCACATACGGACGCCAGGGGCTCCGCAGCAGGCGCGGAGCCCCTGATCTGTTCGCGCGGTACAGCGGAGTCAGATATTTTCACCTTCGAAACGTCAATGGCACTTCCCTACTGACGGAAGTCTTGCTAGTATAGTGCGTGGGGACGATTGAAGAATAGTACCTTTGTTCACAAGCTATCCTCCGCTCTGTTCATTCTGTGATGGTTGTCACGAGCTTGGCCGGCGCGGACAGCCCACCGCTCCCCGGCCAGATGGCGATATCCGGAGGGAGCAGGCTTCCCTGGTCCCGTACCTCACCGGGGCCGTCTCCAGCAGGCTGCCTGGGCCCTCCACGGCCGTGAAGGCCGCAAAGGACGATGGAGGTGCTGTTGTGGCGAAGTTTACCAAGCTGACCCCGCCCGAAGGCCAGAAGATCACCATGGAGAACGGCCGGTTGGTGGTACCGGACAACCCCATCATCCCGTTTATCGAGGGCGACGGCACGGGCCCCGACATCTGGGCGGCCGCGCAGCCCGTGATCGACGCCGCCGTGGAGAAGGCCTACGGCGGCAGGCGGAAGATCGCCTGGTTCGAGGTCTACGCCGGCGAGAAGTGCCTGAACAAGTTCGGCGAGTGGCTGATCGACGACACGGTGGAGGCCATCCGCGAGTACCGGGTCGCGATCAAGGGGCCCCTCACCACGCCGGTGGGCGGCGGCATCCGGTCGCTGAACGTCACCCTGCGGCAGGTGCTGGACCTGTACGCCTGCGTCCGGCCCGTGCGCTGGTTCCCCGGCGTGCCCAGCCCGGTGAAGGAGCCGCACAAGACCGACGTGGTGATCTTCCGGGAGAACACCGAGGACATCTACGCCGGCATCGAGTGGAAGGCCGGCACCCCGGAGGCCCGCAAGGTCCAGGCCCTGCTGGCCGAGGAGATGGGCGTCAAGTTCCCCAACAGCGACAAGAGCGACATGATCGGCGTGGGCATCAAGCCGGTCTCGGAGTTCGGCTCCAAGCGGCTGGTCCGCGCGGCCATCCAGTACGCCATCGACAACAAGCGCAAGTCCGTCACGCTGGTCCACAAGGGCAACATCCAGAAGTTCACCGAGGGCGCCTTCCGCGACTGGGGCTACCAGGTCGCGCTGGAGGAGTTCCGCCCGTACGTCATCACCGAGGAAGAGCTCTGGTCCGATGAGTACAAGGGCAAGATGCCCGAGGGCAAGATCCTGATCCGCGACCGCATCGCCGACATCACCTTCCAGCAGCTGCTGCTCCGGCCCGAGGAGTGGGACGTGATCGCCACCCTCAACCTGAACGGCGACTACCTCTCTGACCACGTCGCGGCTATCGTGGGCGGCATCGGCATCGCCCCCGGCGCCAACATCTCGTACAGCGGCGGCTACGGCCTGTTCGAGGCCACCCACGGCACCGCGCCCAAGTACGCCGGGCTCGACAAGGTCAACCCCGGTTCGGTCATCCTCTCGGGCGAGATGATGCTCCGCTACATGGGCTGGCACGAGGCGGCGGACCTGATCATCAAGGGCCTTTCCGCCACCATCGCCCAGAAGACGGTCACCTACGACTTCGCCCGGCTCACCGAGGGCGCGACCGAGGTGAAGTGCTCCGAGTTCGGCCGGCTCATCATCGCGAACATGTAGACCGACTGCGGCAAGGAAAGGGGCAGAGACCGGATGAAGCGCAAGAAGATCGCGATTGTGGGCTCCGGGTTCACCGGCCAGGGAACCGCCCTGTTTGCGGCCGCCCGCGACCTGGGCGACATCGTGCTCGTCGACCTGCCCGCCCGGGAGAACTACGCCAAGGGCGTGGCCCTGGACATGATGGAGGCCATGCCCGTCTACGGCAGTGACACCCGCCTGGTCGGCACCTCGGACTACGCCGAGATCGCCGGCGCTGACGTGGTCGTGATCACCGCCGGCGTCCCCCGCAAGCCCGGCATGAGCCGGGAGGACCTGGTCAACACCAACGCCGGCATCGTCAAGGATGTCGCGGAGAAGGTGGCCCGGTACGCCCCCGACTCGGTGATCATCGTCCTGACCAACCCCGTCGACTCCATGACCTACGTGGCCCTGAAGGCCTCGGGCTTCCCCAAGAACCGGGTGATCGGCCAGTCCGGCGTGCTGGACACCGCCCGCTTCCGCACCTTCCTGGCCAATGCGATCGGCTGCTCGTTCCAGGACGTCGTCGGCTGCGTGCTCGGCGGCCACGGCGATGACATGGTGCCGCTGGTTCGGTACACCTCTGCCGGCGGCATCCCCGTGGAGAAGCTGCTGCCCAAGGAGACCATCGACGCCATCGTCGAACGGACCCGCAAGGGCGGCGGCGAGATCGTCAACCTCATGGGCACCTCGGCCGGCTACGCCCCGGGCATGGCCCTGGTGGAGATGATCGACGCCATTCTGAACGACCGCAAGCGCATCCTGCCCTCGATCGCCTACCTGGAGGGCGAGTACGGGTACACCGACATGTGCCTGGGCGTGATGACCGTCCTGGGCGGGGGCGGCCTCGAGAAGGTCATCGAGCTCGACCTCACCGACGAGGAGAAGGTGGCGCTGGACAAGGGCGCCCAGGGCGTCAGGAACCTGATCGAGATGCTGAAGGCCGGCATCCTGGCGCAGTAGGTCGATCGCATCCAACAGGGGGAGGAAGGGGACTGTGTCACAGCTGAAAGCCACCCTGGTTCGGAAGATCGAGGAGCATCGCCCGCGGACCCAGCGGCTGCTGAAGGAGTTCGGGCACGTGGTCATCGACGAGGTGACCATCGAGAAGGCCATCGGCGGCGCGCGGGACGTCCGCTGCCTGGTCACCGACATCTCCTACCTGGACCCGATGGAGGGGATCCGCTTCCGCGGCAAGACCATCGAGGAGACCTTCGCCGCCCTGCCCAAGGCGCCGGGCGGGGAGTACCCGACGGTGGAGGCGTTCTGGTTCTTCCTGCTCACCGGCGAGGTGCCGACCCAGGAGCAGGTGGACGAGGTCATCGCCGAGTGGAAAGAGCGGCGGAACGTGCCGCAGTACGTGTACGACGTGATCCGGGCGCTGCCCAAGGACAGCCACCCGATGACCATGCTGTCCGCGGGCATCCTGGCGATGCAGCGGGAGTCAAAGTTCGCCCGGTACTACCACTCGGGCGAGTACAACAAGCAGCGCGCCTGGGAGTACATGTACGAGGACGCGAGCGATCTGGTGGCCCGCATCCCGATGATCGCCGCCTACATCTACCGCTACAAGTACAAGGACGACGTCCATATTCCGCCCGATCCCAACCTGGACATGGGCGCGAACTTCGCCCACATGATGGGCGTGCCGAAGCCTTACGATGATGTCTCCCGCATGTACTTCATCCTGCATTCCGACCACGAGTCGGGCAACGTCTCCGCCCACACCGGCCACCTGGTGGCCTCGGCTCTGTCGGACGCCTACCTCGCGTACTCGGCGGCCCTGAACGGCCTGGCGGGCCCGCTGCACGGGCTGGCCAACCAGGAGGTCCTGCGCTGGATCATGGACTTCCAGGCGAAGCTGGGCGAGGGCGTAGAGCCCACCCGGGAGAACGTCACCCAGGCGCTCTGGGACACGCTCAACGCCGGCCAGGTGATCCCGGGCTACGGCCATGCGGTGCTGCGCAAGACCGACCCGCGCTACACCGCGCAGCGGGAGTTCTGCCTGAAGCACATGCCCGACGATCCGCTGTTCAAGCTGGTCAGCATGATCTACGAGGTCGCCCCGGGCGTGCTGATGCAGCACGGCAAGGCCAAGAACCCGTGGCCGAACGTCGATGCCCAGTCCGGTGTCATCCAGTGGCACTACGGCGTGCGCGAGTGGGACTTCTACACGGTCCTGTTCGGTGTCGGCCGGGCGCTGGGCGTCATGGCCAACATCGTCTGGGACCGGGCCCTGGGATATCCGATCGAGCGGCCCAAGTCGGTGACCACCGAGATGCTGGAGCAGTGGGCCGCGGCCGGCGGCCGCAAGTGATCCGGCGTCGTCTGCCGAAGCTGCGGGAGGAGATGCGAGGGGCATCTCCTCCCGCTTCTGTCCGCGTCGCCGGACCGTAAGGCCCGCCCCCGGCGCGCGGCGTCGCCCGCAGGCACCCTGGACGGGCCGAAGGAATAGGATTCGGAGAGCAGATCGGCCGGGGATCGAACCGGATGGCGGCGCCGTTCGTGTATATGTGTATGGGTGGGCGTGGAGCCGTTCAGGGGGTGTGTCGATGCCGGCGGTTGTGCGGTGGTGGGCGGGTGCGGCCCTGCTCCTCGCGGCCCTGCTCTTCGGGCGGCCGGCCGCGGCGATGGAGGCGCAGCCGGTGGCGTACAGCGAGTTCATCCAGGACGTGCAGGCGCGCCGCGTGGCGTACGCGCGCATCACGGGGCAGCGGCTGGAGGCGGCCTACAGGGACGGGACCGTCCGCGTCGTGACGCTTCCCCCCGGCGAGGCGCGCCTGCCGCTCGTGCTGATGCAGTACGGGGCGCGGGTGGAGTTTGTCCGGCCGGCGGACCCGATCGCCTTCCGGACCCTGCTCCGGTTCATTCCGCCCCTGCTCATCCTCGGCGCGATCCTGTGGTTCACCCGCCGCACCGCCGGCGGCAGCGGGGGGCTGCTCACCATGGAGCAGAGCCCGGCGCGCCTGTACCGGGTCGGCGAGGCCAGCGTGACGCTGCAGGACGTCGCCGGCCTGGACGAGGTGAAGGCGGAACTGCAGGAGGTCATCGACTTCCTGCGGGAGCCGGAGCGGTACCGGGCCATGGGCGCCCGCATCCCCCGGGGCATCCTGCTCTCCGGCCCGCCGGGGACGGGCAAGACCCTGCTCGCCAGGGCCCTGGCCGGCGAGGCCGGCGTCCCCTTCTTCTCGGCCTCCGGCTCCGACTTCGTGGAACTGTTCGCCGGTACCGGGGCCGCGCGGGTGCGGGCGCTGTTCGACCGGGCCCGCAAGGCCGCGCCCTGCATCGTCTTCATCGACGAGATCGACGCCCTCGCCCGACGGCGGGGGGTCGGCGCAGGCGGTGGCACCGAGGAGCGGGAGCAGACCATCAACCAGCTGCTGGTGGAGATGGACGGCTTCGACAGCGGCGAGGGCGTCATCGTCGTGGCCGCGACCAACCGGCCTGACGTGCTGGACCCTGCGGTCCTCCGGCCGGGGCGGTTCGACCGGCACCTGACCGTGGACCCGCCGGACCGGAAGGGACGGGAGCAGATCCTGGCGGTGCATGCCCGGGAGAAGCGGCTGAGCCAGGCGGTGGCCCTGGCCGAGGTGGCGCGCCTTACGCCCGGCTTCACCGGGGCCGACCTGGCGAATCTGCTCAACGAGGCGGCGCTGCTGGCGGTCCGCGCCGGCGAGCGGGAGATCGGGTGGCCGCAGGTGGCGATGGCGCTGGAGCGGGTGACGAGTGGTGGCCCGCCCCGGCGGGTGCGCGCGGCTGCGGCCGACCGGGTTCGGGCGGCCTACCACGAGGCGGGACACGCGCTGGCCGGCCTGGCCCTGCGGGGGTCGGATCGCCTGGTCCGGGTGACGATCCTGCCCCACGGGCGCGGGCTGGGGCACACCCTGTTCCGGGATCAGGACGAGGAGCGCTACCTACATACCCGGCGGGATGCCTTCGACCGGCTCACCGAGCTCCTGGCCGGCCGGGCGGCGGAGGCGCTGGTCCTGGGCGAGGTCAGCGCCGGCGCGGCGGACGATCTGGAACGAGCCACCGGGCTGGCCCGGGAGATGGTGACCCGCTGGGGGATGGATGCCGACATCGGCCCGCTGCGGCTGGAGCACGCCGTCGAGGGCGAGGAGAGCCTGCGGAGGGCGGATGGTGCGATGCGCGCGCTGGTGGCGGCGGCCGAGCGCGCCGCCCGCGCACTGCTGGAGGCCCGCCGCAGCGGGCTGGAGCGGCTGGCCGCGGCGCTGCTGGAGCGGGAACGGCTGGAAGGCCCCGAGGTCGAAGCGCTGCTGGAGTTGACACCTGGTGAAAAGCCTTATATAATCGTGGCCAATAGTCGAGGCGATGAAGGGAACCAGTAGAAGGGCACCAGCCCTATGCAGAGAGCCGGGCCGTGTGGTGAAAGCCCGGTTAGGCGCTGGCCTTCGAACCCATCCCGGAGCCGGCGGCGACGAGCCGTCCCGGGAAGCCCGGCCCGTTACCCCCGGGGGCGCCTGATGCGGGCGCTGCGGAATGAGTGGGCGCGCGGCGAGGCAGCCGCCGCTCAGGCTGGTGGTACCACGGGAGAACACCCCGTCCGGCATGGACGGGGTTATTCTTTTTGGACGACCCGTAGGGAGGCGGCGGGTTTGCGTGAACGGCTGAGGCACTGCAAGCGGGTAATTATCAAGGTAGGGACATCGACGCTGACCCATCCCGGCGGCCATCTGCACCTGGGCCGCATGGAGGCGCTGGTGCGCCAGATCGCCGACCTGCACTTCGAGGGGCGGCAGGTGATCCTCGTGACCTCGGGGGCGGTGGGTGCGGGGCTGGGCCGGCTGGGCCTTGCCGAGCGGCCCGCGGAGGTGGCGGCGAAACAGGCCCTCGCGGCGGTGGGACAGGGGCTCCTGATGCAGCGGTACGAGGGGCTCTTCAGCGAGTACGGCCTGGTGGTCGGCCAGGTGCTGCTCACCCGGGAGGACCTGGAGGATCCGGACCGTCGCGCCTCCTCCGCCCAGGTGATGGAGCGGCTCCTCGCCTGGGGGGTGATCCCCATCGTCAACGAGAACGACACCGTGACCAGCGAGGAGATCCGGGTGGGCGACAACGACACGCTGTCCGCGCGGGTGGCTGCGCTGGTCCGTGCGGATCTGCTGATCCTGCTCTCCGATGTGGACGGGCTGTACCCGGCGGATCCCCATCTGCACCCGGGGCTTTCGCCGATCCCGTGGGTCTCGCCGGACGACGACCTGGACCGTTTCGCCGGCGGGCCCGGCAGCGCCAACGGCACGGGGGGCATGGTGACCAAGGTCGCGGCCGCCCGCATCTGCGCCGAACACGGGATCCCGATGGTGCTGGCCTGCGGCGAGCGGCCCGACGTCCTCAGGCAGATCCTGGCCGGTGAGGAGATCGGCACACTCTTCAGTCGGGAGGGGTAGACGGTGGATGTGCGGAGCATGGCCCGGCAGGCCCGGGCGGCCCAGCGGCAACTGGAGCTGACGTCGCCGGAGGAGCGCAACGCGGCCCTGGAGGCGATCGCACGGGCCCTGGAGGCGCGGGCCGGGCAGATTGTGGCGGCCAACCGCGCGGACCTGGCCGCCGCGGAGGAGGCCGGCCTGCCCGGTCCCATGATCGCCCGGCTGCGCCTGGACGAGGGGAAGCTGGCGGGGGTGATCCGCGGCGTGCGGGCGGTGGCCGAGCTGCCGGACCCGCTGGCGGTGGAGCCCCAGGCGTGGATCCGGCCCAACGGGCTGCGCATCCAGCGGGTGCGGGTGCCCCTGGGGGTCGTCGGCATCATCTACGAGTCCCGCCCCGGTGTGACGGTGGACGCGGCCGTCCTCTGCCTGAAGGCGGGCAACGCCGTGCTGCTGAAGGGCGGCAAGGAGGCGGCCCGGTCCAACGCGGCCCTGGGCGAGGCGATGGCAGCCGGCCTGCAGGAGGTGGGGCTTCCGGTGGAGCTGGCGCAGGTGCTGCCCTCGACCCGGGAGGCGGCGCAGGAGCTGATGGCGGCCCGGAGCCTGGTGGACGTGCTGATCCCCCGGGGCGGCGCCGGCCTGATCCGCGCGACGGTGGAGCAGTCGCAGGTGCCGGTGATCGAGACGGGCACCGGCGTCTGCCACGTGTACGTCCATAGGGCGGCCGACCTCGCGATGGCCCGGGAGATCGTCCTCAACGCCAAGTGCTCCAACCCTGCGGTGTGCAACGCAGCCGAGACCCTGCTGGTGGATCGGGAGGTGGCCGCGCCTTTCCTGGCCGAGGCCGGCCCGGCGCTGCTGGCCGCCGGGGTGCGGCTGCGGGCCTGCCCGGAGGCTCTGGCGATCCTGCAGGAGACGGCCCGCCCGGACCTCGCCGGGGCCGGCCCGGCGGCCGTGGAACCCGCCACCGAGGAGGACTGGGCGGCCGAGTACCTGGACCTCTGTCTGGCCGTGAAGGTCGTCTCGGGTCTGGACGAGGCGCTGGCGCACATCGCCCGGTACGGCACCGGCCACTCCGAGGCCATCGTCACCGGCGACGCCGGGGCGGCCGACCGCTTCCTGCGGTCCGTGGACGCGGCGGCCGTGTACCACAACGCCTCGACCCGGTTCACCGACGGGGGGGAGTTCGGCTTCGGCGCCGAGATCGGGATCTCCACCCAGAAGCTGCACGCCCGGGGGCCGATGGGGCTCGCCGAACTGACGACGTACAAGTACGTGGTGCTCGGCAACGGCCAGGTGCGGTGATCGATCGCGAACCGCGATCATGACCCTGAGAGAATTCAATCAGCTTGTGTGGAACGACGTTCCCGCTGGTGGAACGGCCTGTGGTAGAATGGGGGCGAGGCAACCGTTCCACAGGGCGGAAACGGGGAGCTGGAGACCCGCATCCGCCGGGCGCAGTCAGTCGGTTCCGGTTGTGGCCGGGTTGGGCTGACCGGTCCGCTGCCGGGGCGACTCCCTCAGAAGGGAGGGAGATGGCTGAAGGAGGAAGGACAAACGATCCGGTCCGTGGAGCGCGCCCTGGACGTCCTGCTCTGCTTCGCCGGCGAGCGGGGCGGCCTGGGCGTGACCCAAATCGCGGAGAAACTGGGCCTGTACAAATCCACCGTGCACAGGATCCTGGCGGCGCTGGAGTCCCGCGGCTTCGTGCGCCGCGACCCGGCGACCGGCCGGTACCACCTGGGGCTGAGGGCGCTGGAGCTGGCCCAGGTGTACCTGTCCTCCGGCGACCTGCCGACCATCGCCCTGGGCGAGATGCTACAGCTGCGGGACCTGGCACAGGAGACCGTGAGCCTCTACGTCCGCGACGGCGCCGAGCGCGTCCGGGTGCAGCGGGCGGAAGGCCCGCTGACGGTACGCCGCGTGGTGGGGCTGGGCGAGCGGCTGCCCCTGTACCTGGGCGCGTCGGGCAAGGTCCTGCTGGCCTGGTGCCCGCCGGAGGAGCGGGCGCGCATCCTGGACGCGCAGCTGCCCGCCGGGTTCGACCGGACCGCCCTGGAGGCCCGGCTGGCGGAGGCCCGGGAGCAGGGCTGGGCCCTGAGCCTGGAGGAGCGGGAGGAGGGCGTGGCGTCGGTGGCGGCGCCGGTCATCGACCGGGCGGGCCGCTGCGTCGCGGCCCTGGCCATCTCGGGTCCGGTGAGCCGGTTCACCGACGACCGCGTGGCCATGTTCAGCCGGGCCGTGCAGGCGACGGCCCGGTCCATCGGGATGAAGCTGTAGCGGAAGCTGTTGGCGCAGCGCGGGGCCATGCCGTACGGGCATGGCCCTGTCCGTTGAGCGGGCAGTGCGATCACCCCTGCTGCATGGGGCAATTCAGCGTGTTATTATTAGTCTTGAAGTTGGCAAAGGGGTGATCGCATGGGCCTGTTCTGGGACAACCTGGGGATGAGCTTCGACCAGCTCTACGTGGGGCAGAAGGCCACCTACAGCCGCAAGGTGAGCAAGCAGGACGTGCTGCAGTACATGAGCCTCTCGGGCGACCTGAACCCGCTCTACGGAGACGCTACCTACGCCGGCCGCACCACGTACGGCCATCCCATCGTCCCCGCCAACATGCTCGCCGGCTTCGCCATGGGCGCCGTGGCCGCCGTGCTGCCGGGGCTGGGGTCCATCACCCACGCGCACAGCTACCGGCTCCTGCACCCGCCCCGCATCGGCGATGAGGTCACCGCCGAGATGGAGATCGTGGAGCTTCACCCGGAGTCGCAGCGGGTCACGATCCAGTACGTGATCCGGGACCAGGACGGGCGTGAACTGCAGCACGGCACCATGGAGGTGGAGCCTCCGCAGCAGCTGAAGCCCATGCTCCGCCACGACTACGAGACCTTCTGACGCGCGCAGCGGGCGGGCGCACCGCCAGCCTGCGCTCCTCCTCCGCCGGCACCCGCGGCGGGGGGCAGGATAGTTTGGTGATCCAAAATAACTAGACATGACACACTTCAGGGCTGACTTGTGTGACCCGATTTGCTACAGTGGGGGTAGGTAGAATTCGCCCCTCTGTATATCCTGGGGTAGACCGGGCGCATGAGGAGGAGGAAGCTGTGCGGGAGATTCACGTGGACCAGGTGGCCGACGCCGTCGCCCGCCTGGTGCAGGAGGCGAATTTCAAGCTTTCGGATGACGTGGTCCGGGCCCTCTCGCAGGCGCAGTCGCTGGAGGAGGCCCCCGTGGGCCAGACGGTGCTCCTGCAGATCGTCGAGAACTACACCATCGCCGAGACCGAGCAGGTGCCGATGTGCCAGGACACCGGCGTGGCCCTGGTCTTCCTGGAGATCGGGCAGGACGTGCACCTGGTGGGCGGGGACCTGTACGAGGCGATCAACCGGGGCGTCGCCCGGGGCTACACCGAGGGCAGGCTCCGCATGTCGATGCTGAACGACCCGATCAAGCGGGTCAACACCCGGGACAATACCCCGGCGATGATCTACGTCGACATCGTGCCCGGCGACCAGCTCAGAATCAAGGTCGACACCAAGGGCGGCGGGTCCGAGAACATGAGCCAGCTGAAGATGCTGCCGCCTTCCGCCGGATGGGAGGGCGCGAAGCGGTTCATCGTGGAGACCGTGGCCGCAGCCGGCCCCAATGCCTGCCCGCCGCTGGTGGTCGGCGTGGGCATCGGCGGCAACTTCGACAAGTGCGCCCTGCTGGCCAAGAAGGCGCTGCTGCGTGAGGTGGGCGCGCCGAATCCCGATCCCGAGTGGGCCGCCCGGGAGCAGGAGCTGCTCACGGAGATCAACAAGCTGGGCGTCGGCCCGATGGGGCTCGGCGGTACCGTGACCGCCCTGGCCGTGCACATTGAGGTCATGGGCTGCCACATCACCGCCCTGCCCGTGGCCGTGAACATCGAGTGCCACAGCCACCGGCACAAGGAGGTGACGCTCTGATGGCCCGCGTCCACATCACCACGCCCGTCACCCCGGAGCAGGTGCGCCAGATCCGGGCCGGCGACGAGGTGATCATCACCGGCGAGATCTACACGGCCCGGGACGCCGCCCACAAGCGCATGGTGGAGGACCTGGCGGCCGGGCGGCCGCTGCCCTTCGACCCGGAGGGCGCGGTCATCTACTACGTCGGGCCGACGCCGCCCAAGCCCGGACAGGCGATCGGCTCGGCCGGCCCCACCACCTCCTACCGCATGGACAAGTACACGCCGGAGATTCTCCGGCACGGCGTGCGGCTGGTCATCGGCAAGGGGTACCGGGGTGACGAGGTCAAGGCCGCCCTGCAGGAGTATGGCGCCGCTTACCTGGTCGCCACCGGCGGTGCGGGCGCGCTCCTGGCCAAGCGGATCGAGGAGGCCGAGGTGGTCGCGTACGAGGATCTGGGCCCCGAGGCGGTTCGCCGTCTGCGGGTGCGGGAGTTCCCCACCATCTGCATCAACGACGTGTACGGCGGCGATCAGTACTTCACCGGGCAGTCCCAGTGGGTGAAGCCGGACGCCATGGTGAAGCCCAAGCCGCCCGTGGCCAGCGAGTAGCCGCGGCGCGGGAACCCCCGGGGCAGGGGGGCGGCGGACGACCGGCGCACAGGCCCCGGCAGCATCGGCGGACGCCGGGGCCTTCGCGTGCGGGCGGCGGATCGCACGGGCATCCTACCGGGAAGGAGCGAACCGGAGGAGGTCTGATGCGATGGAGAACCGGACTGGCGACGGGCGGCAGAATCCGGCCCGAAACGAAGCCGACCTGAAGGAAGCGGCCCTGCGGTTGCACGTGCAGAACCGGGGGAAGTGGACGACGGCTTCCAAGGTGCCGCTGCAGACGCAGGAGGACCTGGCCCTGGCGTACTCCCCCGGGGTCGCGGAGCCCTGCCGGGCGATTGCTGCCGACCCCGAGGCGGTCTTCCGGTACACTGCCCGGGGCAATCTGGTGGCGGTGGTCTCCGACGGCAGCGCGGTACTGGGCCTGGGCGACATCGGGCCGGAGGCGGCGCTGCCGGTCATGGAGGGGAAGGCCCTGCTGTTCAAGGCCTTCGCGGACATCGACGCGGTGCCGCTGGTGCTGGCGGAGCGGGACGTGGACGAGATCGTGCGCACCGTGACCCGCCTTTCCCCCACGTTCGGGGGGATCAACCTGGAGGACATCGCCGCGCCCCGCTGCTTCGCCGTCGAGCGGAAGCTGCAGGCGGCCGTCGACATCCCGGTCTTCCACGACGACCAGCACGGCACTGCCATCGTGGTGGCGGCGGGGCTGCAGAATGCCCTGAAGCTGGTCGGCAAGCGGCTGGAGGAGGTCCGGGTGGTGATCGAGGGGGCGGGGGCCAGCGGCCTGGCCACGGCGGCGCTGCTCCTGGACCTGGGCGTCAGCGACCTGACCCTGGTGGACTCCCGGGGGACGATCTACCCCGGCCGGCCCGACGGGATGAACCCGTTCAAGGAGGAGCTGGCTCAGCGGACCAACCCGCGCCGGGTGCGGGGCGGGCTGGCGGAGGCCCTGGCCGGGGCCGACGTGGCCGTGGGCCTGGCCCGGGGCGGCAGCATGACGCGGGAGATGGTGCGGGCCATGGCGCCGGACCCGATCGTCTTCGCGCTGGCCAACCCGGAGCCGGCGATCTGGCCCGAGGAGGCGAAGGCGGCCGGCGCGGCGGTGGTCGCCACGGGCCGCTCGGATTACCCCAACCAGTTGAACAACGTCCTGGCCTTTCCCGGCATCTTCCGCGGTGCCCTGGACGTGCGGGCCCGGGAGATCAACGAGGCGATGAAGCGGGCCGCCGTCCGGGCGATCGCCGACCTGGTGGCCCCCGAGGAACTGTCCGCCGACTACATCATCCCCGCACCGCTGGACCGCCGCGTCGCCCCGGCGGTCGCGGCCGCGGTGGCCGAGGCCGCGGTCCGCAGCGGCGTGGCCCGCAGCCCGGGTTTCGACTCATTTGACCCATATATTTGACGCTCCATGCGATTTCCAACAGGAGTTTATCTGTGGTAGAATTCGTTGGAGCGTATTGGATTCGGCGCACCATCACCAAGCATCGCATTCACCTGGAGGTGGGCGGATGAAGCTGTACGAGTACCTGGCCAAGCAGATGTTTGCTGAGCACGGCGTCCCCACGGGGAACGGCATTCTCTGCACCACGCCTGAGGAGGCGGAGGAGGCCGCGCGCAAGATCGGTCCGTGCGCCATCAAGGCGCAGGTCCTCGTCGGCGGCCGGGGCAAGGCCGGCGGCATCAAGCTGGCCAATACGCCGGAGGAAGCACGGGAGCGGGCCCGGGAGATCCTGGGCATGAACCTGAAGGGGTACATCGTGGACAAGGTCCTGGTCGATCCCCAGATTAAGATCGAGAAGGAGTACTACGTCTCGATTACCCTGGACGGCATGGCCAAGAAGCCGCTGGTCATGGCTTCCGAGTACGGCGGCGTGGAGATCGAGTCGGTCCCGCACGACAAGATCGTCTTCGAGCACATCGATATCGAGACGGGGCTCCTGCCGTTCCAGGCCCGGGAGATCGCCCGGAAGATCAACCTCACTGGCGACCTCGCCGATCAGTTCGTGCGGATCCTGACCGGCCTCTACCAGGCCTTCCGCAAGTACGATGCCGAGCTGGTGGAGATCAACCCGCTCGCGCTGACCGACGGCGGCACGCGGCTCATCGCCGCCGACGGCCGCTTCAACGTGGAGGACGACGCCCTCTTCCGTCACCCCGAGTTCCCGCGGGTGGAGGAGGGCACCGAGCTGGAGAAGAAGGTGCGCGCCATCGGCCTCGCCTTCGTGCAGCTGGACGGCGACATCGCGGTGATGGCCAACGGCGCCGGCATGGCGATGGGCACCCTCGATACCCTGGCGTACTACGGCGGCCGGCCGGCCAACTTCCTGGATGCCGGCGGCGGCTCCGGCGTGGAGCCCACGGCCCAGGCCTTCGACGCGCTCCTGGGGACCAAGCCCAAGGCCATCTTCGTCAACATCTTCGGCGGTATCACCCGCTGCGACCTGGTGGCGGAGGCCATCGTGCAGGTGAAGAAGGCGAAGGGCATCGACGTGCCGCTGGTCGTCCGCATGGTGGGCACCAACGACGTCCGCGGCCGGGAGATCCTGGCGGAGGCGGGCATCCAGGCGTACACCGACATGGGCGAGGCCGCGAAGGCCGCGGTCGAGGCTGCCTACGGCAAGGGGGCGTAGCAGAGCATGGCGGTCATCATCGACAGGAACACGCGTGCAATCGTTCAGGGCATCACAGGTTCGCAGGGCCAGTTCCACACCGGCCAGATGCTGGCCTTCGGCACCAACATCGTCGGCGGCGTGAACTTCAAGAAGGCGGGCCAGCAGGTCCAGGGCGTGCCGGTGTTCGCCACGGTCCACGAGGCCGTGGAGAAGACCGGGGCCAACGCTTCGGTGATGTTCGTGCCCGCGCCCGGCGTGAAGGACGCCGCTTTCGAGGCCATCCACGCGGGCATCAAGGTGCTGGTGCTCATCCCCGAGCACGTGCCGACGCAGGAGACCATGGAGATCATGGCCTACGCCAAGCGGCACGGCGTGCGCGTCATCGGCCCCAATACCTTCGGCATCATCTCGCCCGGCGAGAAGTGCAAGCTGGGGATCATGCCGAACCACATCTACAAGCCCGGTCCCGTGGGCATCGTGGCCCGCTCGGGAACCCTGTCCTATGAGATTGCCTTCAACCTCTCCAACGCCGGTCTGGGCCAGACCACGGTCATCGGCATGGGCGGCGACCGGGTGATCGGCACCAACTTCGTCGACGCCCTGGAGCTGTTCAACGCCGACCCCGCCACCGAGGCGATCGTCATGGTCGGCGAGATCGGCGGCATCCAGGAGGAGCTGGCCGCGGAGTACATCAAGCAGCACGTGCGCAAGCCGGTGGTGGCCTACCTGGCCGGCAAGTCGGCGCCCCCCGGGAAGCGCATGGGTCACGCGGGCGCCATCATCGAGGGCAACCGGGGCACGTACCAGTCCAAGGTGGAGGCCCTCACCGCCGCGGGCGTCAAGGTTGCCGCCCTGCCGTGGGAGATCGTCGACCTGGTGCGCGAGGCGCTGAAGTAGGGGCGCACGCGGCGGGCAAGAGCCGCGGGGACAATAAGGGCGATGGCCGTTCGGGGGCAGCAGCGCATCGGCTGCTGCCCCGTTGCTGTTGCCCCGGCCCGCGCAGCGGAGCGGCCCCGACCGCCAACCGGGTCGGGCCGGCGAGCGAGGAGTTCCGCCCGTTGCGGTCGAATTGATCACGTGAAATGATGGGTACGGCTGCGTACGACGAGGAGGGACCACTGCCAGATGCACAGACCCGAGGTCGGCCGTCACTACAAGCTCGTGCGCGATTTTGAGATCCACGATCCCGACACGGGGACGCTGAAGCACCTGATCCGCAAGGGGGAGGTCGTGAAGGTCCGGAAGATCGAGGAGGAGAAGGACCTTATCTATCTGGAAGGGATTTCAGTACCGGCCTTCTTCCGAGCCTTCCAGATGCACATCGTGCCCGCGGAAGAATGACGGACTGGGCAGGCCGAGCGGATCGCCGGTCTGCCCTTTGGCCGCCCGCCACATGGCCAGGCCGGTGAGGAGGGTGGTGAGCACGGCCGCCCACCGGAACAGCTCGGCGTTCAGGTGCCAGACCTGGTTCCACAGGGGAACGCCGGTGTGGTACCAGGCCCGGTACCAGAGCTCGGCCAGCAGGGACAGGGCCGTGAGCAGGCCGTTGGCCTGAAGGGCCCACAGGAGGCCGGTCCGGGCGTGGTACGACACGAACGGCGAACGGCCCCGGGCGCCGAGCCAGAGCAGGCCGGCCATGACCAGCCCCGCCGGCACCGTGTAAAGCCACTCCGGGATCACCCACGGCCGAACCGGCAGCCGGATCGCCCCGATATACGGCAGGACCGCCAGGACGCGCTCGTAGGAACGCGGCATCGTTCGCACCTCCACTGGCAGGATTGCCCGGTGGCGGGGCAGACTATGCCTCATGGATCTCTATCTGTTCGGCGCCGGCGCCTCCGCGGCCGAGGGCGCGCCGGCCACGCGCGACCTGTTTCCGATGGCCTATCGGGCGCTGGGCCCCCGGTTCGACCCGCAGGTGGAAGAGGTCTGGGAGTTCCTCGGGGCGGTGTTCCAGCGCCCGGTGACCGGACCGGATACGTTTCGGTACCTGCCCGCGCTGGACGAGGTGATCAGCCTGGTCGACTGGTCGCTGCACGTGGACCAGGGGCTGGGGCCGGACTACGACCCGCCGCGGCTCTACCGCATCCGCCAGGCCCTGGAGCACCTGGTCTGCAGCGTGCTGGAGCGAGCGCGCGGCCGGCAGCGGCCGGACGACGGGCCGCACGCCCGGTTCGCCCGGGCCCTGGCGTCCCGGGCCCCGGACAGCTACGCCCTGGTGTCGCTCAACTACGACACGCTGCTGGACGACGCGCTCCGGGCGGCGGGGCTGACGCCCGACTACGCCCTGGATCCCGGGAAGAGCGGAGGTCCGCTGCTCTTGAAACTGCACGGGTCGCTCAACTGGGTCCACTGCCCCGCCTGCGATCAGATCGCCGTGCTCCGGGAGCCGGTGGCCCACCAGCTCACCCGTGCCGCCGGCCTTGCCTGCGGCCGGTGCGGCAGCCGCCGCCTGGCCGGGGTGGTGATCTCGCCCACATGGTTGAAGCGCTATTCCCCCGGCCGGCTCACCCGGGTGTTCGAGCAGGCCCTGGAGGCGGTGCGGCGGGCCCGGCGCATCGTCATCATCGGCTACTCGCTGCCGCCGGCGGACGTCGCGGTGCACCACCTGCTCCGGCGGGGTCTGCTGACCCGGGCCCACCCCGAGCCTCCGGCCGTGGAGGTGATCACCAGGAGCCCGTCCGAGCAGCTGCTGGACCGGTTCCGTCGGCTCTTCGGCCCCGGAGTGGCGTTCGACTGCACCGGCTTCCGGGGTCAGACCTGATTCCCCATTGCCAGCACCGCGTAACCTTTTGCGCGCCCGCTCCGTTAATCGCAGTGGAGCGAGTACCGGGAGGTGCGGTACCGACGGGAGGGACCGCCTACGCATCGCCCAGAGGTATTGGAGGCGTACAGCGACGAGCAACGCCTGGTCCTGCGGGCCCAGCGCGATCCCGAAGCCTTCGGGGAGCTGTACGATATGCATTTCGATCGTATCTATGCATATATACATCGGAAAACCGGGGATCGGCAGGTGGCGGAGGACCTGACCGCCGATACCTTCCTCAAAGCGCTCGCCCATATTCAGCACTACCGGTACACAGGGCAGCCGTTTGCGGCCTGGCTCTACCGCATCGCCGCCAACGTGGTCATCGACTACTACCGGGTCCACCGGCCCACCGTGCAACTGGATGAGGGGCTGTCGGCGGCGGGGGTCGGCCCGGAACCCGAGGAGGCCGCGCTGGCCCTGGACGACCGGCAGGCGGTGAGCCGGGCGCTGCAGGCGCTCTCCCCCGACCAGCAGGACGTGGTCCTGATGCGGTTTGCCGGGGATATGAAGTTGAAGGACATCGCAGCGGCCATGGGCAAGACCGAGGGGGCCGTCAAGGCGCTCCTGTTCCGGGCCCTGAACACGCTGCGGAGGAAGCTGAGCGAAAGCGGGGTGCAGCCGTGAGCCGCTACGCCGACATCACGGAGCTGATTGCAGAGCAGGCTGCCGATCCCACCGAGCAGAAGGCCCTGGAGGCGGTGGCCCGCAAGGTCGCGCGCGAACTCGAGCGCCCGGTGCCCTACCGACCCGAGTTCAGGGACGCCCTGCGGGAGGAGTTGATGCGCACTGCCCGCCGACGGCTGCGCCCCTGGTACCGCCGACCGGCCGTGGTGGGGCCGGGCCTTGCGGCGGTCGCGGCCACCGTGGCGCTGGCGGTCGGCCTGCAACTGGCCCAGCCGCCCGCCGGGCAGGGGCCCGGGCAGGTCGCACAGCACGAGCCGGCGCCTTCGGTGGCGCCCCCCCTCTCCACCGACCCCGCGCCGCCGGGGGCGCAGGGCGGGGCGGACACGCCGTACCTGGTGGCGCTGCCCGCGGACCTGCCGGAGGTGCGCCTGGCGGATGAGCGGACCACCGAGGAGAGCCTGCTGGCGCCCGCGGCCAGTCCGGTTATCGCCAGCGTGCAGCTGATGCGGCTGACCGCCCGCCCGGGGGAGGCTGAGTTCCGGACGATGGCCGCCCGGCTGGGCTTCCGCGGCGAGAGCCGCCGCACGGACCGGGGCTGGGTGGTGGCCGACGAGGACCGGACCCTGACCATGACGATGGACGGGACGGTCCAGTATGCCGATCTGACGGAGCCGGACGCGGACGCGCCCAGGGTGGATGAGCAGGCGGCCGGGCAGGCCGCGCAGCGGTTCCTGGATCAGGCCGCGCTGCCGGTGCACAGCCAGCCGGACATCACGGCCCGGGAAGACGGGTTCATGGTGGTCTACACCGAGCACGTGGAGGGGCGGCCGGTGGTCAACGCCCGCACGGAGATCGCCGTGAACCAGGCCGGCACGGTGGTCCGGGCGAAGGCGTACGTGCCGTCGGGCGTGACCATTCACGCGACCTACACGGAGTTCGTGAGCGAGCGCCAGGCCGTGGAGATGGCCGAGAGCCGTGGCGGCAGCTTCCGGCGGGCGGAGCTGGTCTGGGTCCGCAGCGTGGGCGACGGGACGGTCTACCTGCAGCCGGCCTGGCGGGTGTTGGGCACCAACGCCCAGGGCACGCCGGTCGCCCGGTACGTGGCCGCCCTGACGCAGCAGGACGGGGCCGGGGAGTGACCGGACCCGGCTTTGCAGGGCGGCGCCTCCGCCGGGTGCGGGGGCGCCGCCCCCAGGCGTGACCGGGCCTGGGGCGGGCGAGCGGCTGCGGCGCGAGCTCCCGGGTGAAAGGGCGCCCTTCCGGGAAACCTGTTGGGGGCAGGAGAGTCGGGGAGAGTGGCGAAACCAATGGCATCCGACTCCGCGCACGGATCGAGGTAACGCAGAAGGTAGGGATTTCGTCATGGCTGAAGCACGCACAGTGGTCATCAACGTCAGCGCCCGGCACGTACACCTCAGCCCCGAACACCTGGAAGTGCTGTTCGGGCCGGGCTATCAGCTGACCGTGAAGAAGCATCTGGTACAGCCCGGGCAGTTCGCGGCGGAGGAGACCGTCGCGGTGATCGGGCCCAAGGGCTCCTTCCCGCGCGTCCGGGTTCTGGGCCCCGTGCGGGGCAAGTCTCAGCTGGAGATTTCGGCCACCGACGCGCGCACCCTCGGGGTGCCTGCGGTGGTGCGGCTCAGCGGGAACATCGCCGGCACGCCGGGGATCGTGCTCGAGGGGCCGAAGGGCCGTGTCGAGCTGACCGAGGGCGTGATCGTCGCCCAGCGGCACATCCACATGACGCCTGCTGACGCCGAGAGGTACGGCGTGACCGACGGCCAGGTCGTCCGGGTGAAGACCCGCGGCACCCGCCCGCTCACGTTTGACGACGTCGTCATCCGGGCGCGGGAGGACATGGCGCTGGAGATGCACATCGACACCGACGAAGCCAATGCCGCCGGCATCAAGGACGGCGACATCGGCGAGATCTTGTTGTAAGGGCTGCACGGGGCATCCGACCGGGGGAGCGATCCCCCGGTCTTTTGCTGCCCTGCGGGCTTCGGGCGACGGGCGTCTGCATATCCTTTGCAATGCGCGCCAATGATTAGGAGGAGTTTCGCGCCGCGGCGCGAAATAATACCAGGCAGAACCATTGCAGACGTTCGTATTCGATCGCCCCGACCCGCCGGTCGGAGGATGACGGGAGGCCGGTGCATGTTCGCCAATCGGATCTACAACGCTGATGCCCGCAACATGAGCTTCATCCCCGACGGGGTGGTGGACCTGGTCGTCACCTCACCGCCTTATAACGTCGGCAAGAACTACGCCACCCACGACGACTGCCTCTCGATGGAGGAGTACCTGGACCTGCTGGAGCAGGTGTGGCGGGAGTGCTACCGCGTCCTGGCGCCGGGCGGCCGCATCGCGATCAACGTGGCCGGGGTCGACCGGAAGCCCTACCTGCCCCTGCACGCGTACATCACGCTTCAGATGATCCGGCTGGGCTTCCAGATGCGGGGCGAGATCATCTGGAACAAGGGCGCGTCCGTGGGCGTCTCCACCGCCTGGGGGTCCTGGTGCAGTCCGTCCAACCCGACCCTGCGTGACCTGCACGAGTACATCCTGGTCTTCTCCAAGGAAGACTGGCGCATGGGGCACCGGGGCGAGACCGACCTGACGCCCGAGGAGTTCGTGACGTACACGAAATCGATCTGGGAGTTTCCGACGGTATCGGCCAAGAAGGTCGGCCACCCCGCCCCCTTCCCGCTGGAGTTGCCCAGCCGGCTGATCAAACTCTACACTTATAAAGGCGACCTGGTGCTGGATCCCTTCAACGGCAGCGGCACCACCTGCCAGGCCGCGGCGTTGCTCGGGCGCCGCTGGATCGGCGTTGACATCGACCCCGGCTACTGCGCCCTGGCGGAGAAGAACATGCGCACCCTGGTGGACGGCGCAGGCGGAGCCGGGCTCGGCGCCGCCTCGGGCGTGGCCGGGGCCTGACGTCGGGAGGGGTGGGGATGATGGCAGGCCAACCGATCCCGTTTCTGCGGCCGGCCTTGCATGCGCTGGTGCGCGGGCCGTGGCGGACGCTCTGGATCGTCTCCCCCAGCCTGCATCTGGCGGCCCTGCAGGGGCTGCTGCCTGAGCTGGAGCGGGCCGGGGCGGAGATCCGGGTGCTGACCGACCTGTCGTACCAGGCGATCGGCGACGGCCGGGTCGAGTTGGCGGCCCTGCAGCGGCTGCGTCGCCTGGAGGGCTGCGAGGTGCGGTGGCAGCCCGACCTCGGCGCGTGCATCTACGCGTCCGACGAGGGCGGCGCCCTGGTGGGCAGCGGCCCCCTGACCCTGGATGGCCTGGACGGCCCCCGCCAGTACGGTGTACATCTTGCAGAGGCGGGCCCGGTGCTGTCCGACCTGGAGCAGTGGTGGGAGTCGGCGCGCCGGCTCTCGCCGCAGGAGTGGGCGGCGTTGGAGGAGCGGGTGGGGCTTCGGCGGAACGCGCTGCGCATCGGAGCGGAGATCACCCGGCTCGGCGCGTTCGTGCGGGTGAGCGCCCACGGCACCCGGCGCACCCGCAGGCTGGACCCCCGGGACTTCGGGGTGCTGGCCCTGGGCAACGTCCGCCTCCGCCCGATGGACGTCACGCTCTGCCGGCTGGACCTGGTGAGCCGGGCCAAGGACGAGCTGGACGCGATCCTGGCCGAACGGGGGCTGGAGTGGAACGGCCAGTATCTGGTGCCCCGCCACTTCCTGGAGCAGGAGTGGCCGGGGATCTTCGCGGCCCGGGAGAAGCAGCTGGCGGAGGACCTGCGCTCGCCGGAGCAGCAGGCGGCGGTCGCCGCACAGCTGGCGCAGGCGCGGAGCGCCATCGCCGGGTTCCTGGGGGATCTCTACCCCTTTGTGGACGCCGACGGCCGGCCCGCGGACCAGTGGGTCGCGGAGCAGCTGGAACGGCTGGTGCCGGAGGGACTGGCCGCTGCCGTCTGTGCGGAGGCGGGGGTGGAGTACCGGGTGCTGACCATCCTTCCCGAGGACGCCCGCTCCATCGCCGAGATGGACGAGTTGCTCCGGGACCCGCGCCTCCGGTCGGTCCAGCTGACGCTGCCCATCTGACCCGGCGGGTGCGACCGCGGGACCGGACAACCGGCGCCCGCGGATCGGGCACATCCCACCCCAGCGACAGCCACCCTGCGGCTTCGGCCGCAGGGTTGTTCTTCGTCCAGGAGCCTGCCGCGGAGATCAGCGCACGTGAAACGGCTGTCGGGCGTCGCCCCGTTCCCGGGGCCATCGGGCGTCGCCCCGTTCCCGGGACCATCAGGAGTCGCCCCGTTCCCAGGGCCGTCTGGGGATAAACGTGCGGCTGTGGCTGCAGCCTGGGCCCGGGCGTAGGCGAGCTGCCGGCGCGCATGGTGACGGGAATGCGACCTTCCAGGACGGGAGGTGCCCGGGGCCCTCGCGCGGAAACGTAGCTTTACGTCGGAACTGTCGCTGAGCAATTGGGCGGGGCCGCCGGCCGTCGGTTTCGCCCGGTCCCCGGGTTGATGTCGGGGCCCCCCGAGCCTAGCGGGAGCCCCGGATCAGCCCGTGCGTGCGGTGCGTACGGAAGAGGCGGCATCCGGGTGGCGCAGGGCCGGAGCGCGCGACCTCGTTCGGCAGCAACGCTGGTGCACCCGCGCTGTTGTACCTGCGCTGTTGCACCCGCGCTGTTGTACCTGCGCTGTTGCACCCGCTCTGTGGCACCCACGCTGTTGCACCCTCCTGCCCGGCCCTCGGCGCAGGCCGGGCTGCGTGAACCTGCGGCCGACCCGCACGCGTCTCATGGTCGGAGACACGACGGAGGGGAGGGCTTCTGCAGGTGTACATGTCCGATCCGTTCTTCGGCGGCGGGGCCTTTCGGCTGTTCGACATCATGTTCGTACTGGTGCCGATCCTCGTCATCGGCGGCTTTGTGTTCGTCTTTGGGTCCATGATCTACACGGCGGTGAGCAACATCCAGAAGCCCCTCCTCACCCGGCGGGCGCGCGTCGTGGCGAAGCGCGTGCGCCATTCGACACACCACCATCACCACGGCGACCATCACCACCACTCGCACCACACCGCCTATTACGTTACTTTCGAGTTCGAGGACGGCCGCCGGGAGGAGTTCTCGGTGCGGGGCGACCAGTACGGGCTCCTCGTCGAGGGCGACGAGGGCACGCTGCAGTCACAGGGAACCTGGTTCAAGGGGTTCTACCGGGATTAGCGGGGGCGCCCCGGGAAGCGGTTTCCCGGGGCGCCGTTGATGGTCCGGGGGCCTCCCCGGTTGGGCCGTGGCTCTGTGGCTGGGGGATCTGTTCTCCACCGCAGAGGGGCCGGCGCAGCGGCGAGACCCGGCGTTGCGGGGAACGGAGCGGATTCGGGAGGATCAGTCGCACGGGGAGGGAAACAGCGTGGGCGCGATCCGGGGCCCGGTCAGGAAGATCGACCTGAACTGCGACATGGGCGAATCGTTTGGGGTGTACCGAATCGGGGCGGACGAGGAGATCATGCCCCTGATCACCTCGGCCAACATCGCCTGCGGCTTCCACGGAGGCGATCCGCAGGTCATGCGCCGGACCGTACGGCTGGCCCGGGAACACGGGGTGGCCGTGGGGGCTCACCCCGGCTATCGGGATCTGGTCGGCTTCTGGCGACGACCCGTGAGGTGCAGTCCGGACGAGGTGTACGCGGATGTGCTCTACCAGATCGGGGCCCTCGCCGCCTTCTGCCGGGCGGAAGGGGTGGCCCTACGCCACGTGAAGCCGCACGGGGCGCTGTACAACACCGCAGCCGCGGACGCGGCCATCGCGGGGGCCGTCGCCCGCGCTGTGGCGGACTTCGACCGGTCGCTGATGCTCTACGCCCCGCCCGGGTCGGCCCTGGAGCAGGCCGGCCTTGCCGCCGGGCTCCGGGTGATCCGGGAGGGATTCGCGGATCGGGGTTACGCCGCGGACGGGACCTTGTTACCCCGGACGCACCCAGGGGCGGTGCTGCACGAGCCTGAGCGGGCCGCGGCTCAGGCTCGCGGGATGGTGTGTTCGGGCACGGTCACGGCGGACACGGGCGAGGAGGTGGCGGTGCCGGCGGAGACGCTCTGCGTGCACGGGGACCACCCCAGCGTGATCCAGGTGCTGCGGCGCATCCGGTCGGAGCTGGAGGCGGCGGGCGTCTCCGTGGGTGCGCCTGGAGCGGACTGAGGCGGCGATTTCGGCGGAACAGGCGCCCTTTCGCGCAGCAGCATGGCTCTCGGAGGCGTGACCGGTGCGCCGCACCGCCGTAGTGGGGAGAAGCGTGCGACGAGCGTAGCAGGAGCCGGGGATGACCGGGGGATGAGCCGTGCAGGAGCCGAGCAGGAGCCGGGGATGAGCCGTGCAGGAGCCAGGCAGGAGCTGGGGATGAGCCGTGCAGGAGCCAGGCAGGGGCTGGGGATGAGCCGTGCAGGAACCGAGCAGGAGCCGAGTGGGAGCCGAGTAGGAGCCGGGGATGAGCCGTGCAGGAGCCAGGCAGGAGCTGGGGATGAGCCGTGCAGGAGCCGAGTGGGAGCCGGGCGGGAGCAGGGGTGGAGCAGGGGTGGAGCAGGGAAGACGCCGCACACGCCGTCCCGAGCCCCGCGACCGGTTCAGCGTGAGGGCTTGCGGCGGCGCTGGGGTGGCCGGCGGGGCGGGACGGTGGTGAGGCTCCGCATGGTGACCTGCGTCACCGTCGGGGGGAGACACTATCGGGTAAGATTGCCTGGGGTCCCAGCCCATGCGGGGTGGGAATGAGGCCGTATCCGCCAGACAAAGGATGAGGAGGACAACATGATGCGCATTGCCATACCGCTCGCTGACGGAGACGTGGCGCCGCACGTGGGCCACTGCAGGAGCTATCTCATTGCGGACGTCGAGGACGGAAAGGTTGTGCACACGGAAGAAGTGGCGAACCCTGGCCACGGCCCGGGCGGCCCGCCGCCGGTCTTTCTCGCCAACCAGGGGGTGAACCTGGTCCTGGCGTGGGGCATTCCCCAGCACGCCCGGGAACTGTTCCGCCGCCACGGCGTCGAGTACATCGTCGGCTGCCACGGCGAGGCCCGGCGGGTCCTGCAGGATTATCTCGCGGGCACACTGAAGCTGACGGATCAGGGGCTGGAGGGGGACGGCTGCAGCTGCCACTGACGACCCTGGCAGGAGATTCCTCTTCGGAAGTCGAAGGGCTGAGTCGGAAAGAGCCCAGCCCCAGTAAGACCGAGGAGGTATCTTGTGAACAAAGCGGAGATGTACTACGAGTACCTGAAGGAAGAGGGGTACGTGCCGCGTTACGACAGCGACGGCGACATCGTGTTCAAGGTCGAGGGGCTGACCTACCTGCTCTTCGCTTCTGAGGATGATGAACCGTTTTTCCGGCTGTGTCTGCCGAACATCTGGAAGGTCGAGAGCGCGGCTGAGCGTGAGCGGGCCCTGGCAGCCGCCTGTCGGGTGAATGCGGAGATCAAAGTGGTGAAGCTTCACCTGGTGGAGGACAACGTATGGGCTTCGGTGGAAATGCTCATCGATCCCCCCGAAGGGTTCAAGCCCGTGTTTGACCGGGCGCTGAAAATTGTCCGCCTGGGTGCGGAACGTTTCGTGTCGTACATGAACACGCCGGTGCAGTGAGTCGCATCTTCCCCCGCCGTCCCTCCCGGACGGCGGGGGTTTCTTATCTTGTGCCGGAGAAGGGATCCCGGGCGGGCCTTTCTCCTTCTTGGGGCTCTGGCACTGGCCCGCGGGCCCGAACCACCGGGCGAGGTTGGCGTTGGGGGTCGATGTGCACTTTCGTGAACGCCGGGGATGCGGGCCGCAGGGCTGGCGATTCGTGGCGTGTTTGGGGTTGCGGGCTTGGGAGAAGTGCAGATTCGTGACGCGGGCGGTTGGCGGCACGAGGTAGCTGCGATCAGGGGACGGTGGAGGAAGTCTTTCGGGTACTTGGAGGGACCAAGTGACGTCGATGCTGTCACGAACGTGCACTTGGGCGAAAGCCAGGCGCCATGCGGGATCTGGGGTCGGCGAGCCGGAAACGGCTTGTGGGATGCGGGTTTCAGGAATGTGCACATTCGTTTCACTGGCGGTCTGCGGCACGTGGTGAGCTTGACCCGCGGGAGTGGTGGAGGATGTGGGAGGCGCTGTGGAAGGGTGGTGGCGCCGGCGGGGATCGGTGGTGAGATCGTCTGCAGGTGAAGTGCGAGCCAGTGACGCTGACGTTGACATGAATGTGCACTTCCGCGGAAGCCCGGCGCCATGCGGGATCGGGGGTCGGCGAGCCGGGAACGGCTTGTGGGATGCGGGTTTCAGGAATGTGCACATTCGTTTCACTGGCGGTCTGCGGCACGTGGTGAGCTTGACCCGCGGGAGCGGTGGAGGACGTCGGAGGTGCTGTGGAAGGGCGATGGCGCCGGCGGGGATCGGTGGTGAGATCGTCTGCAGGTGAAGTGCGAGCCAGTGACGCTGACGTTGACATGAACGTGCACTTCCGCGGAAGCCCGGCACCATGCGAGATTTTGGGGCCTGCGAGCCGGGAAGGGCTTGTGGGATGCGGGCTTCAGGAAAGTGCACACTCGTTACACCGGTGGTTGGCGGTACGTGGTGGCCGCAACAGCAGGAGCGGTGGAGGACGTCGGAGGCGCTCGGGGAGGGCGATGGCGCCGACGGGGATCGGTGGTGAGATCGTCTGCAGGTGAAGTGCGAGCCAGTGACGCTGACGTTGACATGAATGTGCACTTTCGCGGAAGCCCGGCACCATGCAGGGTCTGGGGTCTGCAGATCCGGAAAGGCGTGTGGGATGCGGGCTTCAGGAAAGTGCACATTCGTTTCACTGACGGTTGGCGGTACGTGGTGGCCGCAACAGCGGGAGCGGTGGAGGACGTCGGAGGTGCTGTGGAAGGGCGATGGCGCCGGCGGGGATCGGTGGTGAGATCGTCTGCAGGTGAAGTGCGAGCCAGTGACGCTGACGTTGACATGAACGTGCACTTCCGCGGAAGCCCGGCACCATGCGAGATTTTGGGGCCTGCGAGCCGGGAAGGGCTTGTGGGATGCGGGCTTCGGGAGAGTGCACACTCGTTTCACTGACCCGGGCGGTAGCCGGCATACGGGGCTCGCAGACGGGGGAAGGCTTGTGGCATGCGGGTTTGGGGGAAGTACACATTCGTGGTCCTGGCCGGCTTCGGGGAGAAGGAAATTATTGGAAGTTGCAAGAATCTGATCATAGAGTGAACCGCGCTTTCCCGAGGTGATGCCTGCCATGCTCACGGAGGTCGCCGTCCCGCACCAACTCCTGGATGACGGGGAGCTGACGGACAGTGCCCGGGTGCTCTGGTGCTACCTGCGGGCGATCCGAAAGCAGAAGACGCGCCTGACATGGGCCGAACTGCGGCGCGTTACGGGGCTGTCGCAGTACCGTCTGAAGCAGCACATGCGCGCGCTGGATGCCCTTCGGTGGATTCAGCTGGACTCCTTGGGCACGCGCGAGTTCGAGTGCTGCGCCCTGTGGCGCGGCACGCGCGCGTTTACCATCCCCGTGGACCTCGTGCTGGACCGGCGCATCCCCCACGGGGCAAAGTGGCTGTGGGCGCACATCCGGGGGGTGGGTGAGTTCGATTACGCCCAACTCCAGCACGTGATGCGGTGCTCCCGGATCAGCCTGAGGAAGTACGTGCGGATCCTCAGCCATTACGGCTGGCTTGTTGGTGAGGTGGTCCGCGCAGGGCGGTGCAAGGTCTACCGCTTCGAGACGGTGAACATCATCGACGAAAACCGGCATGCGGACGTGCAGGATTTCTACGAAGGGCTGCGCCTCGCCAGGTTGAAGGAGCGGTACTCCGTAGGCCAATACTTGCTGAAGTGCATCGTCGCGGTGTTGGTCGTCGACCAGCTCCTCATTGAGAACGGCGAGGTGTTGCGGCTGGTCAACCCGTTCACCGGAGGGCAGCTGCACTACGACCTGCTCCTCCCTGTGTCCCGGGTTGCCCTGGAGTTTCAGGGGCCCCAGCATTACCGAACCACGCAGCGTTATCCTTCAGACACGCAACTGCAGGAGCAGAGGATGCGCGATGACATCAAACGCAGGTTCAGCGAGACCCACGGGATCACCCTCATCGAAGTCAGAGCGGATGACCTGAGCTTCGGGACCATCAGCAGCCTGCTGCGGCGGCACAACGTTCCGATCAGACACAGCCTGGATGACCAGCGGCATCTGTGCGATGCGATCGAGGCAGAGGCGGCGAACTACCGTCGGTGGGCGCAGCGGCTCGAACGGCGGCTCTCCAGTGGATAGGGACAGTCCTGGCCTGCTATCCGCAGTGGCAGGGACCGGCCCGGACGTCGTCCCGGAAAAGGGCTGTCCGGAATTGGACAGCCTCATGACCCTTTGTTGACACGGGTATAGGCCATTGCTACATTGGGTTAGGATTTCGGCTATAGCCATATTGAGGGATCCCAACATAGACCGCGTGCGGCGGTGAATGGAGGACGACACCTGATGAAGACGAAGCTCGTGCGGATTCTGGCCGCTGTACTGGCAATCGGGCTTTTGGCAGGCTGCGGCGGGAAACCGCAGAACGCGTATCAGAAGGAGCCGGCGACTCCGGCCGCGCCGGAGACTGTGGGACAACTGAAGATCGGGCAGATTCCGACCATCGACGGCCTGCCTTTCTGGGTGGCCGCGAGCAAGGACTACTACCGCCAGCAGGGCGTGGAGGTCGAGCTGGTCAGGTTCAACTCAGCGGCCGAGCGTGACGCCGCGCTGGCCAGCGGGCAGATCGACGGGACGCTCACGGACATCATGGGCGCGGTGTCGCTGCACGACAACGGCACGCCGTTGCAGATCACTTCCATTAACCTGGGCGCCACCATCGAGGAGGGGCCGTTCGCCATCGTGTCCGCGCCCGGATCGGGCATCACCAAGCCCGAGCAGTTGAAGGGCGCCGACATTGCGATCGCCACCAACACGATCATCCACTACGTCACCGAAAAGCTGCTGCTGGAGAACGGGATTGCCCTCGACGAGGTGGAGCTTGTCTCCATCCCGCAGATCCCGCTGCGGTTCGAAAACCTGATGAGCGGCAACGTGAAGGCCGCCACCCTGCCCGAGCCGCTGCTTTCCCTGGCGGTTCACAAGGGCGGCACCGTGGTGCTGAACGACGCCGAGGCCAAGCGCAACTACTCGCAGTCGGTCATCGTGTTCCGGGAGGACGCGGTGAAGGAGAAGGCGGAGGCCATCAAGCGGTTCTTCGTCGCCTACAACATGGCCGTCATCGACATCGACCGCGATCCCGAGGCGTACAAGGAGCTGCTGGCCACCGAGGCCAACCTGCCGCCCGAGATCAAGGACTCCTGGAAGGTGATCACCTTCTCCCCCGCGCAGGCGCCCGGTCGCACCGAGGTGGAGGACGTCGTGGAGTGGCTGCTGGAGAAGGGGTACATCTCCAAGCGGGTCTCCTACGACGAGATCGTGAACACGACGCTCTACCCGCAGGGCGAGTAGGGTTCCCCCGAGATCCGGGCGGAGGAGCGGAACATGATCAAAGCACGGAAAGTGAGTTATGCTTATGGGGAGACGGTCGCGCTACGCGACGTCTCCTTTGACCTGCCTCGGGGCCAAACGCTGGCGGTGGTGGGGCCGTCCGGCTGCGGCAAGACCACCCTCCTCGGCCTGATCGCCGGACTGCTGCCCATCACCGCCGGCGAGCTGCTGGTCGACGGCGCGCCGGTGCAGCCCCGGAGGCCGGGAACCGCGCTGATCTTGCAGGATTACGGCCTGCTTCCCTGGAAAACCGTTCGTGAGAATGCTGCCCTCGGCCTGCGCATCCGCCGGCTTCCGGTGGACGCGGCCGACCAGGCCCTGCGCGAGGTGGGCATCGCCGACCTGGCCAGGCGCTGGCCGCACCAGCTCTCGGGCGGCCAGCAGCAGCGGGTGGCGATCGCCCGCGCGCTCGCCCTGGGGCCGGACCTCCTGCTCATGGACGAGCCTTTCTCCGCTCTGGACGCCCTCACGCGGGAGGAGATGCAGGACCTGCTGCTGGCGATCTGGCGCAAGCGCCAGACCAGTCTGGTGCTCGTGACCCACTCCATCACCGAGGCGGTCTACCTGGGCCAGCAGATCCTGGTGCTCTCGCGGCGTCCCGGTCGCGTGGTGGACCTGTTCGCAAACCCCGCCGTGGGTGACCGGCGGGCCGACGCGTTCCACAGCATGGTCAACCGCGTGCGCGACGCCCTGGAGAAGGGGGTGAACGGCGGTGCCTAGGTACCGCTGGTATCATTACGCCGTCGCCCTGGCCATCCTCGCCCTGGCTTGGGAAGGGCTGGCCATCTGGCTCAACATCTGGCGGGGCGTCGCCGCCTTCCCCCGGCTGGGCCCGGCCGTGGCCGCCTTCCTCGAAGGGGTGAAGCCCGGCGGGCCGCTGGTGGAGCACTTCCTCGCCTCCGCTTACCGGGTCATCGCCTCGACCCTGATCTCCCTGGCCCTCGGGGTACCTCTCGGGCTCTACCTGGGCCGCTCGGGAGGCCCGGTGGGATCGGTGCTGGTCTACCTGACCTACCCGGTGCCCAAGGTGGTCTTCCTGCCGGTGATCATGGTCGTGCTGGGGATCGGCGACGAGTCCAAGATCTTCCTGATCACGCTGGTCATCTTCTTCCAGATCCTCGTCACCGTGAAGGACGCCGCTGCGAACGTCCCCCGCGGGCTGATCCGGTCGGTCCAGTCCCTCGGCGGCGGGGAGGCGCAGATCTACCGCCATGTCATCCTGCCGGCGGCGCTGCCCGCCATCTTCACGGCGCTGCGGCTGAGCACGGGCACCGCCGTGGCCGTCCTGTTCTTTGCCGAGACCTACGCCACCCGCCGGGGGTTGGGGTCGTACGTGTGGGACGCCTGGTCGATGCACGCGTACAGCAAGATGTTCGCCGGGGTCATGGCGATGGCGCTGATGGGATTCGGCTTCTACGTGGTGCTGGACATCGCCGAGCGGTACCTGTGCCCCTGGGCCGAGAAGCAGCGGTGAACGGCCGGTCGGGTCGCGCGGGGCGATGGGCGGCGGCACGGCCGTGCGAATGCAGATGAACTGAGGAGGCGTTCTGATGGCCCCTGGCTACCAGCCTCCGTCGCCGGAGGAGAAGGAGCAGTACGTCCGCGAGCTCTTCGACAAGATCGCCGAGAACTACGACGCGATGAACCAGGTCATGTCGGCCGGCCAGTGGGAGAAGTGGCACCGGGAGTTCGTCGCCCAGACCCATTTCCGGCCCGGTGACCACATCCTGGACGTGGCCTGCGGCACCGGCGACCTCACGCTGCTGGACGCCGCGCAGGTCGCGCCGGACGGCAAGGTCATCGGGGTGGACATCTCCGAAGGCATGCTGGAGGTGGGCCGGCGCCGCGTCGCCGCTTCGCCGTACAAGGACCTGATCACCCTGCAGCTCGGCAACGCCATGGACCTGCCCTTCCCGGACAACACGTTCGATGGCGTGACCATGGGGTGGGCGATGCGCAACGTCGCGTCGATCCCCCGGACCCTGTCCGAGATCTACCGGGTCCTGAAGCCCGGCGGCCGCTTCATCTGCCTGGAGGCCTCCAAGCCCTTCAGCCGTTTCATCCGCTTCGGCTTCTTCGTGTACTGGAAGACCTTCCTGCCGCTCATCGACTGGTTCGTGGTGAAGGCCGGCCGCCAGGCCAAGGTGCGCCCGTACACGTACCTCTCCCGCTCACTGGACAACTACCCCTTCCCGGACCAGCTGGAGGAGCTCTTCCGGGAGGCCGGGTTCGTGGAGACGGATTACCAGCTGCTGATGCTGGGGACGGTGGCGATTCATGTGGGAACCAAGCGCCGAGAAGGATAGGGAGGTGGCCGAGGTCCGCATCCGCCCCTTCGACTACGTCACCGACACCGCAGAGATCCTCTCCTTCATGCCCGAACTGTACGAGTCGAACTTCCCCGGGTTTGTCGTGGACGTGGACTTCATGGCCCGCAGGCGGAACCAGCTGCGGGCCGCGGCCCGCGACCCGTCGCAGATGGTGCTGGTGGCCGAGGACCCCCTCGGCCTGTGCGGCTTTATCTGGCTCGTGGTCGAGCAGGACTACCGCCACCGGCGGCGGGGCGAGGTGAGCGCCATCTACGTGCACCCGCGCATGCGGGGCCGGGGCGTCGGCCGGCGGCTCATGGAGGCCGGTGAGGAGTACCTGCGGTCCAGCGGGTGCCACTCCGTGATGCTCATGGTGACCGCCGCCAACCAGGTGGCGCTGGGGCTCTACGAGTCGCTGGGCTACGAGATCACCCGGCACCAGATGGAGAAGCGGCTGCCGCGCGGCGGACGCTGATCCCTATCCAGGGCCACCTCCAGCAGCGGCTGGATACGGCCAACCCCAGCCGCGGCCGCCCCGAGCCGCGGCCGGGGGAACGGCCCTGCCAGCCTTGCCCCGGGGGTGCCCGAACCTACGGTCGGTTACACCGCTCCCTTCGGGGAGGAAACGTCGTCTAACTAACGGAATAAGAATGTAAAGGAGGAAGCAGGAATGTACGACGTCGCGATCGTGGGCGCCGGGCCCGCCGGTGCGAGTGCCGCAACGTTCACCGCCCGGGCCGGGCTGAAGACGCTGCTGCTGGACGCCGACCAGTCCATGACCCGCCGTGCCTGGATTCCGAACCATCTCGGCTTCCCCGACGGGGTGACCGGCAACGACCTGGTGGACCTGGGCAAGAAGCAGGCGCAGACCGCCGGGGCCAACCTGGTGAAGGCCAAGGTGACGGCGGTGCGCCGCGAGGGTGAGGGGTTCCGCCTGGAGACGGAGGGCGGCGAGGCCTACGAGGCCCGCCAGGTCATCCTCTGCCTGGGCGCCAACTGCGAGCTGGCCCGCCAGGCCGGCGCGGAGATCGTCGAGGGGCCCGAACCCCGGATCAAGGAGGTCGTTGCCGTGGACCGGGAGGGCCGGACCCGGGTCGAGGGCCTGTGGGCCGCGGGGACGTGCGCCGGCACCAGCGTGCACACCATCATCACCGCCGGCGACGGGGCGCGGGTGGCCATCAACCTGATCAGCGCCGTTAAGGGCGCCCGGCACGTGGACCACGAGGTCATGCCGGCCAGCAAGTAGCCGAACGCGTACGGCGGGCGGCTCCTTCCCAACCCGGGAGGAGCCGCCCGCTGTTTGCGTCAGTGCGGGCCAGGGCTCCAACCCCGCCCCGCGATGGGCGGCGGTGCGGGGGTCCGTGCACGGCCCCGCCCGTCAGCGGAAGAACCAGGTGGCGATGATGGACAGGATCATCACCACGAAGAAGAGGCCGACCACCCGCACCATGGACATGCAGCCCGACTGCAGCGCCCGGTCCTGCTCCGGCGTGCCGGGATCGGCGTCGTCGGCCGCCTCCGCCGGACCCCGAACGTCCCGCTCCTCGCCGGGCTCGATGCGCCGCCGCACCCGCCGCACGCGGTAGCGGCGCGCCCGCTCCCTCGCGGACGGCTGTGCGTCTTTCCGGTTCCCGGTCATGACCGTTACTCTCACCTCGCCGCGAGATTGCCGGCAGGGCGCAGCGGGAGCGCGCCGCAACGGCCCGGCCGGCAGCCGAAAGAGGCTGTCGCAGTTTAGACGTCCGAAGACGGCGGTCCGTGGCTGTCTGTGCGACCGGTGCCCGCGCCGCGGCTCACGGCGCGGTCGGCGGCCGGTACAGGTCGGTGGGGTCAAAGCGCAGGACGGGGGCGTACACCGAGGCGGGGCTCGGGTCGGTCACCGGGCCGCCGCCCGTGCCCGCGACCGCCGCGAGGGTGACGGTGGGCCCGGAGAAGTCCGAGACCGCCGCCAGCGGCCGGGTGACCAGGTAACCCTGGCCCCGGGGCATCTGCGTCACCTCGCTGGCCAGGAAGCCGTACGGCGGCTCCGGGACGACCTCGAACAGGGCCCAGCTCAGCTTGAATCCCTCGTTCTGCGCGGCGTCGCGCACGCGCCGGGCCGCCGCCGTGAGCCAGCGGGTCAGCTCGTCCCGGTAATCCCGCACCGCGGTGAGCCAGTTGTTGTAGTCGGCAATCTTGACGATGCCCACCAGCATCGTGTCGTAGTTGATGTCCCGGGCCATCTGGTAGTCCACCTGGAACCACTGGCGGCCGCCGGCCGTAAAGGTGCCGAACTCGCTGGCCAGCACCGTGCGGGCGTCGACCAGGGTCCTGACCTCCGCCAGCGAGGGGCCAGCCGTCACCGGCACCGGCGTGACGTAGGTGGAGTCGTCCACCGCGGGGGGCAGCAGCGGAGCCGTCCCCACCGCGGACGGTGCCTCCGGACCCGGGGTCTGGGTCGGAACGTTCCCGGTGGCCGGCAGCGGGAGCGCCGTGCTGTCCGCAGGCGCCGGCGTCTCCTGTTCGGGCGGCGCCTGAACGGCGGGTTCTCCGGCGGGGGCCGACCAGGGGCCGTAGGCGGAGGCAGCGACCCCGACGATCAGCCCGAGCGCCAGGGCGACCGGAGCGAAGGCCCAGACCGTCCACCGGGGCAGGCTCCGGGGCGCGGGCGCATCGGGGTAGTGGATGTGCTGGTACAAGCCGCTCCCTCCGTTTCACAGAAGCCGTAGGCGTTGGGTCCCGCCGCGGCGAATGAAGACCGTATGAGGACAAAGGATGTTCTTACCTGGACCGTGATCATCGGGACGGGGATCGGCGCGTTCTGGGACGGCTTCTACGCGCCCGGGCAGCAGATGGTCGCCGTCGCCTTGTCTGCTCTGCTGTCCCTTGCCGCGCCGTCCATCCAACTCGGCCGCGCGGAGGGCGCCGCCCTGCTGCTGATGGTGTCCGGGACCGCAGCCTCGCTCGCGCGCCCCGCGGCCGCCGGGGCCGCCGCACACGGGCCCGTCCTGGTCGCCGGATGGATCCTCGCGCTGATCGCCGGCCGGGCATGGGGCGCACACCGGCCGGAGCAGGCCGCGGGCGCCCTGGCCCGCTTCTGGGCCGTGACAGGCGCCCTCATGGCTTTCGGCGGGCTCCTGTTCATCTCCTTCACCCCGCCGCACCATTCGGGCCGGCTGGCTTCTTTCCTGGGCTATCCCATCGCCGTGGGCATGATCGGGCTCCTGGGGCTGGCGGGGTCGCTGCCGGACCTGGCCGCCGGGCGCATCTGGGCCGCGCCGCTGGCCATGGGCGGCGCCCTCGGGTTTCTGCTGTCCGGATCCCGGGGCGTGTGGCTGGTCGGGCTGCTGCTGGCCGGGTTCCTCTGCTGGGCGGCGCCGGCCCTCGTGCGCGCCTGCCTGCCCCGGACAGGCCGGGCGCTCGCCGCTGCCCTGGCCGCCGCAGTCTGGGCGGCACCCGCGGTGCAGCAGCACGACGCGCCCCGCCTGTGGCCGATCGTGGCGCTCGCCCTATTGACGCTGGTTTTCACCGAACAGTTCCAACATGTGCGCGCGGTGCGCGCCGCATTCGCCGCCGCGACCGGGCTGGCGTTGCTCACCGCCCCGGGATGGGGCTGGTTCCTGGGCCGCGCCGCGACCCTCCCCCTGACCGACACCTCATCCGCGGAGCGGCTGGCCTTCCTCCGGGACGGCCTCGCCCTGGCGGCGGACCTGCCCCTGGGAGCGGGCTACCGGGCCTGGACGGCCCTGCACCTGCAGGCGGCCAGCTACGGCTACTACTCGGCGGAGGTCCACTCGGCGCCCCTGGACATCGCCCTGGCCTTCGGCTGGGCGGGCGCGGCCGGGTTTGCGCTGCTCGCGGCGGGCTTCCTCCTGCGGCTGCGGCGTGCCAGGGGGTGGGGCTGGTCCCGCACCGTCGCGTTGGGGGGGCTCGGCGCCCTGCTGCTGCACGCGCTGGTGGACTGGGAGCTGAGCTACGCGCTCTTCGCGTTTCCGCTCTGGTTCGGGTTCGGCCTCGTTGGCGGACCTGCGGCGGAGGCGGGCCCGCGGTCGGCCGGCCGGGCACTTCCCTGGCCACGGGCCCTGACGGCGCTCCTGGCCGGCGTCGCCCTGGCCGGGGCGGTCCTGCTCGGGGCCGGCGACGGCCTGACCGAGCTGGCGGCCCGGAGCCTGGGCCGCGGCGCGCCGGAGGCGGCTCTGCGCCACGCGGGGGCCGCCGCGGCGCTGACGCCGTGGAACGACCTGACGCAAGCCTACCGCGGCGCCGCACTCGCGCAGCTGGGCCGGGGGGAGGAGGCGCTGGCCGCGCTGGCCCGGGCGCGACAGCTGGGGCCGTACGAACCCTGGTACGCGCAGATGGCCGCGACGGAGCTGGGCCGGCAGGGGCGGTGGCTGGAGGCCGCCGCCGCGTGGACCGATTACGTGCGACTGTGGCCGTGGGAGACGGAGGCCTACGCCGAGGCGGTCGCGGCCCACCTCCGGTACCTGGACCGGGCGCAGGCGTCCGGCGATCGGGGGGCGGCGGCCCTGCTGGCCGAGAGCGGGCAGCGGCTGCTGGCGGCCCTTGCGGAGCAGAAGGCCCGGGAACCCGCCGATGCGCCCCGCAGGGGGATGGACGTGGAACGGCCGGTCTTTGCCGAGGCCCGCGAACGGTTTGCCGCCGTCCTGACGCGCTGATGCGCCGCCGGGGGCGGCGCATCTCGCGTGGGAATCACCCGTTGCGCCTGGCGGCGGCCTGGTGGTCCGCCGCCAGCTCGTTGTGCTGCAGGATCAGGAGGTCGATGGCCATGTCCAGGACGTCGGGCCGGATGCCGGCGACGGCGGCTTTTTCCACGATGCGGGCGTAGGCGGCCAGCCGCTCCGGGGGGATGCAGGGTGACAGCTCGCCGTTGAAACCCGCCATGAACCAGTGCACCGGAATGGCCGTGAGCTGCTCCAGCCGCTCGGCCATGGCGGCTACATGATCGTCGGACAGCGTCAGCTCGCCCGTTCCCGCCAGCCGCCGCAGCTCCTCGACGGACAGGCAGAGCCGCTCGGCCAGGGTCTCCTCGGGGAACTCCGCGGGGTACTCGGACATGAGGAACCGGAGGACGAGCCGGAGCCGGGTAAGGGGTGAGGCAAAGTAGAGCCGGGCGCGGTCCTCCGGCGGGAGCCTGCGCAGGGCCCCCTCGAAATCCCGTTGCGGGTCGCGGCCCGTGAGCAGGTACTCCACCGTGACGCCGTACCCCTCCGCGATCTTGCGCAGGGTCGAGTTGAGGCTGGCGCTGGCCTGCCCGGCCTCCAGCCGGCCGATGGTCGTGTGGCTTACGCCCGTCCGCGCCGCTGCCTGCCGCAGGGAATCGCCGTGCGCGGCCCGCAGGGCGGCGATGCGCCGACCGATATGCCACGGGTTGCTCTTGTTCATGGATCACCCACCCTCCCCGATGCGCGGTCCCCCGTGCGCCGCGAAGTGTTCACCACTCTAAACGATATTGGTATTGACAGAAAATCGTCAAGCCGCGTCGCGCCAATTGCCCCGTGACGCCGGCGATCGGCAGGCGCGGCTTTGTGGTATACTTGTCCATGGTCCTGTCATGAAGTCCCACGGAAAGGTGTGGTGCGAAGGATGGAGTACCGGCGACTGGGATCGAGTGGCCTGAAGCTGAGCGAGATCTCCCTGGGCAGCTGGCTGACCTACGGCTCCCGGGTGGAGGCGGAGGCTGCCAAGGCCTGCATCCGGACCGCCTACGAGCACGGCATCAACCACTTCGACTGCGCCGTGGTGTACGGCGCCCAGCCGCACCAGGCGGAGGAGGTGGTGGGTGAGGCCCTCCGGGAGTTTCCGCGGCACACCTACACCGTGACCTCGAAGGTGTTCTGGAAGGTCGGCCCGTCCACCTACGACCAGGGGCTCTCGCGCAAGCACCTCATCGAACGGGTCGAGATGAGCCTGAAGGCGATGAAGCTGGATTACATCGACATCTACTACGCCCACCGGTTCGATCCCGAGACGGATCTGGAGGAGACCCTGCGGGCCTTCGACGACCTGGTGGCCCAGGGCAAGATCCTGTACTGGGGCTTCTCCCAGTGGACGCCGGCCCAGATCGAGCGGGCCGCGGCCATCGTGGACAAGCGGAACCTGCGCCGGCCGGTCGTCAGCCAGCCGGTGTACAACATGATCGACCGGGGCATCGAGCAGGAGGTCATGCCGATCTGCGCCCGGGAGGGCATCGGGCAGGTGGTCTACTCGCCGCTGGCCCAGGGGGTCCTCACCGGCAAGTACAAGCCCGGGATGCCCATCCCCGAGGGTTCCCGCGGCGCCGACCCCAAGTACGGCAAGTTCGTGCAGCGCTACCTCTCCGACGAGGAGATGCTGCGCCGCATCCAGCAGCTGCAGCCCATCGCCGAGCGCAACGGGCTGACGATGGCCCAGCTGGCCCTGGCCTGGGTCCTGCGCCGGCCCGAGGTGACCTCGGCGATCATCGGCGCCACCCGGCCCGAGCAGGTGGTCGAGAACGTCAAGGCCTCCGGCGTCAAGCTGTCGGAGGAGGACCTGAAGGAGATCGACCGGATCCTGGGGTACGCCGAGTAGGGACGAAGTCCGGCAGACGGCCCGGTCCGCGCACCGCCGCGGGCCGGGCGTTCCGTCTCCGGGCAGGGATCATCGGTTCTCACCAAGAAATTTCGGGGACGACACAGATCCTGACGCGGAGGAGGCCCCCGATGGACCAGATCGACCGCGAACGACTGAAAGAGGTGCTGGAGTTCATCCGTAGCCACGCGCCGCGCCCGGTGCTGAGCAGCCTGGAGGCGGAGCTGGCGGTCATCGAGCAGTACATCGTCAACGCCAGGGCCCCCCGGATCGCCCTGGTGGGCAGGCGGGGGTCGGGCAAGTCCAGCCTGGTCAACGCCATCTTCGGCGCGCCCCTGGCCGAGACCGGTGCGGTGCTCTCCACCACGGCCGCGGGCACCTGGTACCAGTACGAGGGGCCCAACGGGTCGCTGGAGGTGCTGGACACCCGCGGCCTGGGCGAGGGGGAGCGGCCTGCGGGGGCGACGGAGGAGGACGCGGTGGCCGAGAACCTGAAGGCGGTGCGGGACCGCTGCCCCGATGCGATCCTCTTCCTGGTCAAGGCCGTCGACGTGGACGCGTGGATCCAGAACGACTTGGAGCAGGTCGCGGCGCTGCGCGGGGCCATCTCCCGGCGGCACGGGTTTGAGCCGCCGGTGATCGGCGTGCTCACCCAGGTGGACCAGCTTGCCCCGGCCGACGTGGCCGAGCCGCCCTACGACGACCCGGAGAAGCGGGCCAACATCCGGCTGGCCCTGGAGAAGCTGGCGGAGCGGATGGAGCGGCTGCTGGACCGGCCGGTCCGGGTCTTCGCCACCTCCGCCTACATGCGCTACCGGGACGGCGTGCGGGTGGTGGACCGCCGGTGGGGGATCGATGAGCTGGTCTCCTACCTGGTGGAGACGCTGCCCGGCGAGGCGCAGCTCACCATGGGCCGGGTGGCCGGCGTCAAGGCGGCCCAGACCAAGATCGCCGGCGCCCTCATCCAGTCCACCGCCTCCGCGGCCGCGGCGGTGGCCGCGACGCCGATCCCGCTCGCGGACATGCCGATCCTCACCGGCATGCAGGTGCTCATGGTCACCGGCATCGCCTACCTGGCGGGCCGGCGGCTGTCCCGGGAGGCGGCCCTGGAGTTCATCGGCGCCCTGGGGGTGAACGTGGGCGCGGGCTTCGCCCTGCGGGAGCTGGCCCGGGGGCTCTCCAAGTGGTTGCTGCCCGGCGGCGGGTCGCTGGTCTCGGCCGGCGTCGCGTACTGGGGCACCTACGGCCTCGGCCAGGCCGCGGTGGCGTACTACATCGAGAACCAGCCCATCGAGGCGGCCCGGAAGCTGCTGGAGCAGAGCCGGGACAGAATCGTAAAGAAGCCGTAAGGTTTGCGTTCCGCCTGCCGTAAGAACCGCGCGGTAGGCTGGCGTACAGGACGAGGTGACGGTGGATGGCGGAGCCGCTGATCCTGGTCGTGGACGACGAGCAGGCGATTGCCGACCTGATCGAGATCCACCTGTTGGCGGAGGGCTACCGGGTGCGCAAGGCGGACAACGGTGCCGATGCCCTGCGCATCGTGGCCGAGGAGGATCCCGACCTGGTGGTGCTCGACATCATGATGCCCGGCATGGACGGCCTGGAGGTCTGCCGGGCGATCCGGCGCGAGCGCAACGTGCCGATCCTCATGCTCAGCGCCAAGTCGGAGGACGTGGATAAGATCCTTGGCCTGAAGACCGGGGCCGACGACTACCTCACCAAGCCCTTCAACCCGCTGGAGCTGGTGGCCCGGGTGAAGGCGCAATTGCGGCGCTACCTTTCCCTGAACCCGGCGTCGGCGGCGGCCCGGGAGCCGGGGGTTCTCGCCGTGGGCGGGCTCCGGATCGACCCGCTAGGCCGGTCGGTGTTCAAGGACGGGCGCGAGATTGCCCTCACGCCGACGGAGTTCGACATCCTGCTGCTGCTGGCATCGCACCCGGGGCGGGTCTTCAGCTCGGAGGAGATCTTCGAGCGGGTCTGGAAGGAGCACTACTTCCAGTCCAACAACACGGTGATGGTCCACATCCGCCGGCTGCGGGAGAAGGTGGAGGACGACCCCAGCCATCCCACGCTCATCCGGACCGTCTGGGGGGTCGGCTACAAGATTGAGAAGTAACCTGGCGTTCAGCCTCCGCTGGCGGATGATCCTGACGTTCATGGCGAGCGGTTTCCTGGCGGCGGTGTCGACGGCGCTGATGCTGGCGGTGGCCGCCAACCTGGCCGGCTCGATTCCGCCGTTCAACTGGCTCCTGAACTTCCTGGCCGACACGGTCGGCGTCTGGCCGATCGTGTTCGCGGTCGCCGTCGTGCTCTCGTTCACCTGGTACATCCTGCTCAGCCAGCCGATGATCCGCTACCTCGAGGCCCTGAGCCGGGCGATGGACGAGGTGGCCCGGGGCAACTACGACGTCACCGTCCCGCCCCGCGGGCGCGATGAGCTGGGGCTGCTGGGGGAGAACCTGGTGTCCATGAGCCGGCAGATCAAGGCCTCCCTGCAGCGGGAGCGGCAAGCCAACCAGGCCCGGTACGAGCTGATCACGGCCGTCTCCCACGACCTCCGGACCCCGCTCACCTCCGTGCTGGGGTACCTGCAGCTGATTGACGAGGACCGGTACCGGGACGAGGTGGAGCTTCGCTACTACGTGGACATGGCCTACGAGAAGGCGAAGCAGCTGAAGCGGCTCATCGACCAGCTCTTCGAGTTCACCCGCACCAGCCACGGGGGCATCGTCCTGCGGCCGGTGCCCATCAACCCGGCGGAGCTGCTGGAGCAGGTGGCGGAGGCGTTTGTGCCCGCCCTACAGGAGGCGGGCATGGAGTACCGGCTGCGGCTGCCCGACGAGCGGGCGACGGTCCTGGCCGACCCCGACCTGCTGGTGCGGGTGCTGGAGAACCTGATCTCCAACGCGATCCGCTACGGCCGGGAGGGCAAGGTGGTGGAGCTGGAGCTGGAGGTGCGGCGGGTGGAGCGGGCGGTGCTGCTGCGCGTCGCCAACCGGGGCAACCCCATCCCGTCTCACCAGCTGGACCGGATCTTCGACTCCTTCTACCGGGGCGAGGTCTCCCGGTCGGGCCGCACCGGCGGCGCGGGGCTGGGGCTGGCCATCGTCCGGAACATCGTCACGCTCCACGGCGGCACGGTCCGGGCCATCAACGAGACGGATCGCACCGTGTTCGAGGTGAGGCTGCCGGCGGCGGGGGGCGCCGAAGCCGCCGGAGCCGGCCTCAGCCCAGGTGCGGCGGTACGTACAGATTGAGGAACACAGGGACGGCCAGGTTGCCCAGGTCGACGAGGACGTGGGAGGCCACAGCCCACCGGAGCGTTCCCGTCCGGCGGTAGGCGGCCGCCCAGGCCAGGCCCATCAGCCCGAGGGCGGCGAGGGCCACCGGGTCCCGGTTGGCGGCGGAGAAGACGCCCGCCACCGCCGGGTGAAAGGCGACGAAGAGCGCCGTGGAGTAGGCCGTTCCGGCCCAGGCGGGCCAGCGGGCGGTCGCGTCCAGGAGGAGCCCGCGCCAGTAGAACTCCTCGAACCACGGGTTGATCAGCGCGAACAGCAACCAGGCGGCGAGGATGACCGGGTCCGCCAGGAGGTGCAGGTTCTGCGCCAGGATCGGCAGCGGGATCAGCCCGACGAGGAGGGCCAGCGCCGTCCAGCCCCGGGCGCTCCGGGCCGGCGCGGTCCACCGCCGCAGGGCCCCGGTTCTCCCGCTCATTGCGATGGTCGCCCCCAGCAGCCCCCAGTAGAGCACGACCGCCGGCGCCCAGCCCCAGGGTCCCAGCGCCTGGCGCGCGATCCGGGCGGCGACGTGGCAGACGGCGATGATCACGAGAGGGGAGAGGATCAGGTACCGGCGGTTCACGGCCATCCCCCCGGAGTCTTTCTCAGCGGCACCGTTAGCGTACGACGATTTCTAAGAACATAATATTACGAGAATAAGGAGCCTGCCACACCTTTCCCGAGCGGGCGCCTGTTGGAGCACCGGCCCTGTCACCCATCGACGGCCGGTGCATATTATGTTAACCGGTGACCGGCCCGGCAGCCTCCCGGCCCGCGCAGGTGGTTCTTAAGAAATCCGTAAGCGGCCGGTGAGCGGGCAGCAACATCTGTGCGCTACCGTAGGGGTATCACGATGGTTGGAGGATGCCCCTGGTGCACAGACGCAGATGGTTGCTCGCGCTGGTCATGGTTCTGACCTTTCCGGTGGCCGTATGGGCCGCCCTGCCGGCCGGGGCGGCGGACCCCGCGCAGGACGTGGAGGAAATTGCCCGCTGGATCCGGGAGCGGCAGGACGGGGCGGCACCCGCTCCGCTCCTTCCCTGCGCCTGGCCGGCCCCGGGCCACGCCGAGGTCACCTCCCCCTTCGGGTACCGGCTCCACCCGGTCCTGAAGCGGTTCCGGCTGCATGCGGGCCTGGACATCGGCGCGCCTGAGGGTGCGGCCGCGGCTGCGTGCTGGGACGGCGTCGTCATCGCCGTCGCCGAGCTGCCGGCCTACGGCCGGGTCGTTGTGCTGGACCACGGCGGCGGGCTGGCCACCGTCTACGCGCACCTGTCGGCCGTTCGGGTCAGCGAGGGCGACCGGGTACCGCAAGGCGACGAGGTCGGATGGGTTGGCGTGACCGGGCAGGTCACGGGCCCGCACTTGCACTTCGAGGTGTGGCTGGACGGCCGCCCGGTGGATCCCCTCCGGTTTGCGGACATGGCAGGCTTGTCCTACTGAACGCAGGTTGCTATACTGTCCCCAAACAACTGAATACCCGCCCGGTTCATCGAGAGTGGCGGAGGGACTGGCCCCATGATGCCACGGCAACCTCTCCCGCGGGGAGAACGGTGCCAAATCCAGCGGACACTCGGTCCGAGAGATGAAGCGTGCGCAGCAGTGGACTGTCTGCGAACCCTTCGTTCTCGAAGGGTTCTTTGCGTATGGAGGGACGAGGAGGGAGCGCCATGGCCCGCTTGATGCACAGGCTGCAGCAGGGCGCGTTCTGCGTCACGGTGGAGATCGACCCGCCCAGGGGAGCCGGCGTCGCCGGGACGCTGGAGCGGGTGCGGCGCTTCGGCGACCGGGTGGACGCGGTGAACGTGGCCGACTGCCCGATGGCCAACGTGCGGATGAGCCCGATCACCCTGGCCCACCTCCTGCAGCGGGACGGCCAGGTGGAGGCGATCTTCCACCTGACCACCCGGGACCGCAACATCATCGGCCTGCAGGCGGAGCTGCTGGGCGCGGCGGGGCTGGGGGTGCGCAACATCCTGGCCCTGCGCGGCGACGACCCGTCGCGGGGCGACCATCCCGACGCCCGGGGCGTCTTCGAGGTGGACACCATCGGGCTGATCCGGCTGGCGGCCGCGCTCAACCGGGGGCAGACGGTCTCGGGGACCCCGCTGGAGCAGGGCACCGACTTCGCCATCGGCTGCGCCTGCAACCCGGCGGCGGCGGACCTGGAGGCGGAGGTCTCCCGGCTGGAGGAGAAGGTGGAGGCCGGGGCACACTTCGCCCAAACCCAGCCCGTCTACGACCCGCGCCAGGTGGAGCGCTTCCAGGCGAAGCTGGCGGGGAGGGTGAAGATCCCGATCCTGTATGGCGTCCTGCCCCTGAAGAGCTACGAGTTTGCCGACCGGCTGAACCGGACCGTCCCCGGCATCGTCATCCCCGGCTGGGTCCTGGACCGCATGCGGGGCCGGGACGAGGAGGAAGGGCTGCGGCTCACCGCCGAACTCCTGCGGGAGATCGGGCCCCACGTCCACGGCGTGCACATCTTCCCGATGAACAGCGCCCGGCGGGTCGTGGCGGTGCTGGACCTCATCGACGAGCTGGGGCTGCGGCACTCGGTCCGGGTGGGGGTGTAGGCAAGCTGCAGCGGACGATTCTGCGCCCGGCCGCGGCGGAGCTTCCGGCGCCGCTCCCCGAGGTCCTGCGGCTGCTGGGCTACCGGGAAGGGCGCACGCGGCTCGGCGCGCGCGACCTGGCCCTGGTGGAGCGGGGCATCGCGCTGACCCGGGAGGCGGCGGCCCCTGCCGCCAGCGCGGCCTACTGCGCCGTCACCGTGGCGGAGGACCGGGTGAGCGCCGCGGTGCCGGGGGTGGCGTGGCAGTCCCGGAGCCTGGCCAGGCTGCTGGCGGGGGCCGACGCGGCCTCGCTGGTGGCGGTTACCCTGGGGGCCGGCGTGGACGAGCTGATCCGGGATCTGTTCGCGCGGGAGGAGTTCGCCCTGGCCACCATCGTCGACGCTGCGGGTTCGGCCCTCGTGCACGGACTGGCGGAGTGGGTGCGCGGGGCGCTGCTGCAGGAGGCGGAGGCGGGGGCGGCCGCCGGTGTGACGCTCACCCCGCTGTACGGCCCGGGCTACGGCGACTGGAAGGTGGAGGAGCAGCCCGGACTGGTGGCCCTGGCCGGGGGAGAGGCGATCGGGCTTCGGTGCACGCCCACCTGCTACCTGGTGCCGCAGAAGTCCCTGGTGGGGCTGATCGGGTGGCTGCCATCCGGGGGACGGGACTGGCCGGCGGTGGGCTGCACCCGCTGCACCCTGGCGGACTGCGCCTACCGGGTGCGGACCAGCCGGCGGTGAGCGGCCGCTGTGTGAGGTTCAGGCGGTGGGGCCGCCGCCGGAGGCGGGAACGGCCGGAAGGAGGAGCAGACGATGAAGCTGGAGGACATGCTGGGACGCGAGGTCCTGGTCTTCGACGGCGCCATGGGCACCATGCTCCAGGCCCAGGGGCTGGCGCCGGGGGCGTGCCCGGACGTGTGGAACCTGGAGCGGCCGGAGGACGTGATCGCCGTCCACCGGGCGTACGTGGAGGCCGGGGCGCAGATCCTGGAGACCAACACGTTCGGCTCCACCCCGATCCGGCTCGGCCACTACGGCCTGCAGGACCGGTGCCGCGACATCGTCGTCGCCGGGGTGCGCTGCGCCCGGGAGGCCGCCGCGGGCCGGGCCTGGGTCGCGGGCTCGATGGGGCCGCTGGGGGCGCTGGTGGAGCCTCTGGGGGAGCTCCCCTTCGATGAGGCCTACGCACAGTTCGCCGTCCAGGCCCGGGCGTTTGCCGAGGCGCAGCCGGACTTCATCATCATCGAGACCATCGCCGACCTGAACGAGCTGCGGGCGGCGGTGCTGGCGTGCAGGGACCACGCCCCGGGCATCCGGATCATCGCCCAGATCACCCTGGATCCCAGCGGCCGGGCGTTCACCGGCACCGACCCCGAGACCGCGGCGCTGGTGCTGCAGTCGCTGGGCGCCGACGTGATCGGCTTCAACTGCTCGGTGGGCCCCGACCTGCTGGTGGAGGCGGTCGCCCGCATGGCCCGGGTCGCCCGGGTGCCCATCTCGGTGCAGCCCAACGCCGGGCTGCCGCTGCTGCAGCCCGACGGCGCGACCCGGTTCCCCATGGGACCTGAGGAGTTCGCGGCCTACGGGCCGAAGCTGGTGGAGGCCGGGGCGGCGCTGGTGGGGGGCTGCTGCGGCACGACGCCGGAGCATATCCGGCGGCTGCGGGCGGCGGTGGAGGGGCTGAAGCCCCCGGCCCGGCCCGGCCCCCTGGCCCACACGCTGGGCCTCGCCTCCCGCACCCGTTCGCTGTTCTTCGTGGAGCAGAACCTGCCGGTGGTGATCGGCGAGCGCATCAACCCCACGGGCCGGAAGCTGCTGACCAGGGACATCCGCGAAGGCGCCTTCCAGCGGGTACGGGCCGAGGCGAAGCAGCAGGTGGAGGCCGGGGCCGCGGTGCTGGACGTGAACGTGGGCGTGCCCCTCATCGACGAGCCTGCGGCCATGGCCCGGGCCGTGCGGGTGATCCAGGACGCGGTGGACGTGCCCCTCTGCCTGGACTCCCCGGACCCGGCGGCCCTGGAGGCGGGGCTGAAGGCCTGCGTGGGCAAGCCGCTGCTCAACTCCTTCAGCCTGGAGGAAGGGCGGGCCGAGGCGGTGCTGCCGCTGGCCAGGCGCTACGGCGCGGCGGTGCTGGGGCTCACCATCGACGAGAAGGGGATCCCCGCCTCCGCCGAGCAGCGGCTGGCGATCGCCCGGCGGCTGGTGGCCGCGGCGGAGGCGCACGGCATCCCCCGGCACGACGTGGTCATCGACCCGCTGGCCCTCACCGCCGGCGCCCAGCAGGCGGAGGCGAAGGAGACGCTGAAGGCCATCCGCTGGATCACCGACGAGCTGGGGGTCCTGGCCTCCCTGGGCGTCTCCAACATCTCCTTCGGACTGCCCAACCGGCACTTCCTCAACGCCGTGTACCTGAGCATGGCGGTGACGGAGGGGCTCGCGATGGCGATCATGAACCCCCTGGACGAGCGGATGATGGACACCGTCCGGGCCCTGCGGCTCTTCCTCAACCGGGACCGCAACGCCGCCGTCTACATGCAGGCGGTGGGGCCGAAGCGGCTGGTGCACACGGTGGAGGAGGCGCTGAAGGCGGCCGCGAAGGCGGGGGAGATCGCCCCCGCTGCCGTAACGCCCTCGTCCGGCGCCGCGTCGGGCCCTGCCCCCGCCGGGGGCCGGGACGGGGCGGCGACCCCGGCCGAGCCTGCGACACCTGCGCCGGCGGACCTCGCCGACGAGCTCGGCCGGCGGCTCCACGACGCCATCCTCGAGGGCGACCGGGAGGCCATCGTGCCCCTGGTGGAGCAGGGGCTGGCCGAGGGCCGGGATCCGATGGACATGCTCAACCGACATCTGATCCCCGCCATCGAGGAGGTGGGGCGCCTCTTCGGCGAGGGCATCTACTTCCTGCCCCAGCTCATGCTCTCCGCCCAGGCCATGAAGAAGGCGTTTGCCCGGCTGAAGCCGGAGATCCAGAAGGCCAAGGTGGGCCAGACCGAGATCGGGACGGTGGTCCTGGCCACGGTGCAGGGCGACATCCACGACATCGGGAAGAACATCGTCGCGGTCCTGCTGGAGAACTACGGGTTCCGGGTGGTGGACCTGGGGCGGGACGTGAAGAACGAGGTGGTCCTGGAGGAGGCCCGGAAGGTGGGGGCCGACATGGTGGGCCTCTCCGCGCTGATGACCACCACCATGCCCCAGATGAAGCGGGTGATCGAGCTGTTCGCCCGGGAGGGCTTCGACTGCCCGGTCATCGTGGGTGGGGCGGCCACGACGAAGGCGTTCGCCGAGCAGATCGGCGCCCGGGGACACGGGCGGGACGCGCAGGAGGCGGTGGCCCTGGCGCTGGAGGTGCTGAAGGAGCGCCGGGCGGGGCGGAAGGGGGACGCAGGGTGAACGTCCAGGTGAAGGCCGCGGGCCGGACGTTTTCGGTCCCCTCGGGGATGCCGCTCGCGCGGGCGCTGAACCAGCACGAGCCCTTCGTGGAGACCCCCTGCGGCGCCCGGGGCCAGTGCCGCAAGTGCCTGGTGCGGGTGCTGGGGGAGGCCCCGGAGCCGACGCCCGCCGACCTGGAGCAGCTCACCCCGGCCGAACTGGCCCAGGGATTCCGGCTGTCGTGCCAGCTGCGGGTGGACCGCGACCTGGAGGTGGCCGTGGTGCCCGCCGTCACGCTGGATCCCCGGAAGGCGCGCCTGGGCGCCCTGGCAGGACCGGCCGAGGTGGACCCCTGGGCGCCCCTCAACCCCACCGGCCGGTCGCTGGGCTTCGCCCTGGACGTCGGCACCACCGGCATCGCCGGCGCCCTCCTGGACCTGCGCACGGGCGAGGAGCTGGCGGTGCACGCCTCCCTGAACCCCCAGGCGGTCTACGGGGCCGACCTCATGACCCGCCTGTCCCACGCCATCCAGGGGGAGGAGCAGAAGGGCGAACTGACACGGCTCGTGCGGGATGCCGCGCAGGCGCTGCTCGGCCGGCTGCTGGGCAAGGCCGGCGCCCGGCCGGAGGAGGTGACGGCCGCCTCCCTGGTGGGCAACACGGCGATGCACCACCTGTTCCTGGGGCTGCCGGTCGAGCAACTGGCCGTGGCCCCGTACACGCCCGCGGTCACGGAGGGACGGGTCTTCGAGGTTCCGGGCTTCCCGGCGCTCTACGCCCTGCCCGTCATCGCCGGGTTCGTGGGGGCGGACACCGTGGCCGCGGCGCTGGCGGCCGGGCTGGACGCGGGCGAGGAGACCGTCCTGCTGGTGGACGTGGGCACCAACGGCGAGGTCCTGCTGCGCCACGCCGGGCGGCTCTACGCGTGCTCGGCGCCCGCCGGCCCGGCCTTCGAGGGGGGCGAGATCAGCCAGGGGATGCGGGCCGGTCCCGGCGCCATTGAGGCGGTGCGGTTCGACGGGCGGGACCTGGTGGTGACGGTTATCCCGGGCGGCCCGCGGTCTACGGCCGGCGGCGGCGGCGGCTCCGGAACCGAGGCGGCCAGGGGGATCTGCGGATCGGGGCTGCTGGACGCTGCGGCGGCCCTGCTGGAGGCCGGGCTGATGGACGAGACCGGGCGGCTCACCCATGCCGGACCCGCCGCGCACCGGCTGGCGGAGGGCGGCCGGGCCGTTGCCCTGGCTCCCGGGGTGCAGCTCACCCAGAAGGACCTCCGGTCCCTGCAGCTGGCCAAGGGAGCGATCCGGTCGGGCATTGAGGTGCTGCTGCGGGTGGCGGGGATCGGCCCCGCCCGGCTGGACAAGGTGCTCCTGGCCGGCGCATTCGGCAACTACCTGCGGCGGGAGAGCGCGGTCGCCACCGGCCTCCTGCCCCCGGTGGACCCGGGGCGCATCCAGCCCATCGGGAACGCTGCGATCGCGGGGGCGAAGCTGGCCCTGCTCTCCCGCTCGGCCCGCGACCGCGCGGAGGCCCTGGCCCGCGGGGCCCGCTTCGTGGAGCTGGCGACCCATCCCGACTTCGAGGAGGTCTTCATGGAGGCGCTCAACTTCCCGCGTGTCCGCCCGGGCGCATAGGTCCCGGGGTGCAGGCTCATACCAAGTCCTGCAGCAGATCGACCTCGTCCGGGAGGGAAGGCCATATGCCTGCGTCCAGGGTTCCGGCGGCCGCCCGGCGGCTCGCCGGACTGCTCGTCCTTGCGCTCGCGCTGAGTCCCCTGGCGGCCTGCGCCCGGGGCGGATCGCCCGACCGCGGCCGGCCCCCCGGGGACACCCCGGGAGTCGGGACCGGTCCGGGGGCCGAACCCGGGGCCGAACCTGGCGAACCGCCGGCCCCGGATTCAGCCGTTTCCGACTGGCTGGCGTACCTGACCCTGGAGGAGAAGCTCGGCCAGCTGTTCTGGGTGGGCCTGCCGGGCACCGAGCTGACCGACGAAATCCGCGGGCTCCTCGCCGAGGGCAAGGTCGGGGGCGTCATCTTCTTCGGCCGGCAGGGAAGCGATCCCGACGTCCTGCGCCGCCTCAGCGGGGAACTGCAGGCCGCGGCCGCCGCGCGCGACCGGGCGACGCCGGGACTCGTCATTGCAGTGGATCACGAGGGCGGCCTGGTGCAGCGCTTCGGCCCCCCGTTCACCCAGTGGCCCGGGGCCATGGCGCTGGGCGCCGCGGGCTCCTCGGCGCACGCTGAGGCGATGGGCCGGGCGATGGCCCGGGAGCTGCTGGCCGTGGGGGTGAACATGAACCTGGCGCCGGTGGCCGACGTCAATAACAATCCGGCGAATCCGGTCATCGGCACCCGCTCCTTCGGCGAGCAGCCGGAGCTCGTGGCCCGGATGGCGGCGGCCCTGGCGGCGGGCCTGCAGGCGGAGGGGGTCAGCGCGGTGGCCAAGCACTTCCCCGGCCACGGGGACACCGCCGTGGACAGCCACCTGGACCTGCCGGTGATCGACCACGCGCGGGAGCGGCTGGACCGGGTGGAGCTCGTCCCCTTCCGGGCCGCCGTCGGGGCCGGGATCGACGCCGTCATGGTCGCCCACGTCGTCTTCCCCGCGGTGGCGGGGGACGGCAGGCCGGCCAGCCTGTCGCCGGACGTGGTGACCGGCTTGCTCAAAGGAGAACTGGGGTTTGCCGGGGTGGCCATGACCGACGCCCTGGACGGCATGGCGGCCATCACCGACACCTACGGCGTGGAGGAGGGGTTGGTGCTGGCCGTGGAGGCCGGGGCGGACGTGCTCCTGGTCACCGAGTCCTTCGGCCGGCAGCAGGCGCTGTACCGGCGGCTGCTCCAGGCGGTGGAAGAGGGCCGCATCCCCGAGGGCCGGGTCAACGACGCGGCGGGCAGGGTGCTGGCGCTGAAGGAGAAGCGCGGCCTGCTTCCGCCGCTTTCCGGCGCAGCCGGGGCCGAAGGGGCGGGGCGCAGGGCCCCGGCGGAGGCCGTCGGCGCGGCCGAGCATCAGGCGCTGGCGGACCGGATCGGCGCCGACGCCCTGACCCTGGTCCGCAACGCCCATCTGCCGCTTGCGCTGTCCCCCGGCGAGCAGGTGGTGGTGATCGGCCCGGCCTATGCCCGGCGGCTGGACGGCGCGGACGGCGTCGTCACGGCGCTGGGGGCCGGCATTAAGGCGATGCACGCCAACACCGTGGAGGTGGCCCTGGAGTGGCGCCCGGATCCGGATGCCATCGCGCACGCCCGGTCCCTGGCCGAGGGGGCCGCGGCGGTGGTCTACGCGGTGGCCGACGGCCACGAGGCCCCGGCGCACCTGGCGCTGATCCGGGAGCTGATCGCCGCGGGCAAGCCGGTCATCGTGGTCGGCCTGGGGATGCCCTACGAACTGACGGCGGCGCCGGAGATCGAGACCTACATCGCCGCCTACGGGTTCCGGGACGCCAACCTGAAGGGGGTCGGGCCGCTCCTGTTCGGGCGGACGCCGGCCCGGGGGCGGCTGCCGGTGTCCATCCCCGGACTCTACCCGGCGGGACACGGCCTGGACCTGCCGTAAGGCGCACACACGAAAGGAGGCGGTTGCCGTGCGGCCTGAGACCGAGGCCGAGCGGGCGGCGCGCCACGCCGCGACCATTCAGGCCTTCCGCGCGCTGGTGGACCCCGCCCATCCACCCCGGGAGCCGTTCGTGCTCGAGCAGCACTTCTACGCGGCAGAGGGCGGCGACGTCGACGGCCTGGCGGCGGCCCTGGAGGAGCGGGGGTTCAAGGTGGAAAGCCTGGTCTACGACCCCGACAACGCCGACCGGGCCTGGCGGCTGGTCGCCGTGCGGCTGGAGCTCCTGGAGGAGCGGCGGCTGCTGGCTGTCTCGGACGAGCTGGACGCCCTGGCCCGCCGCTTCGACGCGATGTACGATGGCTGGCTGACCCACGTGCCCGACTGAGAAATGTCAAGTCTCCCCTCGCCTGCCGGGACTTGCTATAATGCCCCCTGGCAGACAGGGGGGCAGACGAAGCTTGTCCGACCTCGAAGCGATCGTTGAAGGTTTGAACCCAGCGCAGAGGGCGGCCGCCCTGCACCAGGACGGCCCCCTTCTTGTTATCGCCGGCGCCGGGGCCGGCAAGACCCGGACGGCCACCCACCGGCTGGCCTGTCTTCTGGCCAGGGGGGTCCCGCCGGAGGCGGTCATGTGCATCACATTCACCAACAAGGCGGCCCGGGAGATGCGGGACCGGGCGGTGGCCCTGGTGGGTGCGGACGCCCGGCGGGTGATGATCCGCACCTTCCACTCCGCCGCCATGGTGCTCCTCCGGCAGTACATCGGCGACTTCCCGGAGAGCGGCCGGACGCCTTCCTTCACCGTCGCGGACCCCACGATTCAGCTGGCGCTGCTGAAGGAGGCCATCGCCGAGCGCAACTTCGACCTGAAGGCCAACCGGCCGGAGTCGTTCCTCTGGCGCATCGGCCGCTACAAGAACGAGCTGGCCGACCCCGAGTCGCTGCTCGCCCGGCAGCCCTCCCACGACCTCATGGACTGGTCCCGGGTGCTGGAGATGATCCGCAGCACCGACCGGTACGTGAACCGGCTGACGGCGGAGATCTGGAAGCGCTACGAGGAGAAGCTCCGGCGCAACGACATGGTCGACTTCGACGACCTGATCAACCTGTTCGTCCAGATGCTCCGGGAGAAGCCGGACATTCGCGCGGACCTGCAGCGCCGCTTCACCTACCTGCAGGTGGACGAGTTCCAGGACACCAACGTCGCCCAGCTCCACATGGTGAAGCTGCTGGCCGGTAAGCGGCAGAACGTGATGGCGGTGGGCGACGACGCGCAGTCCATCTACTCCTGGCGGTCGGCCGACATCCGCTGCATCCTGGAGTTCGAGCGCCACTTCCCGGGGGCGAGGACGATCCTGCTGGAGCAGAACTACCGCTCCACCGGGGCCATCATCCGCGCCGCCAACCGGCTGATCGCGCACAACGCGGGCCAGAGGCCCAAGCGGCTCTTCACCGCCGCGCCCGAGGGGCGGCCCGTGGTGGCCCACGAGGCCGAGACGGAGGTGGACGAGGCGAAGTGGGTCGTGCAGCGCATCCGGGCGGGAGCGGAGGCCGGCCGGCGCTGGGGCGACTTCGCCATCCTGTACCGCACCACCGCCCAGGGGCGCCCCTTCGAGGAGGAGCTGCGGGAGGCGTCGATCCCCTACCAGGTGGTGGGGGGCCCCCGCTTCTACGACCGGCGGGAGGTGCAGGACTCGCTGGCCTATCTGCGGCTGGTGCACAACCCCCGGGACTCGGTCAGCCTGGAGCGGGTGCTGAACGCCCCGCGCCGGGGCATCGGGGAGCGGGGGCTGCAGCGGCTGCTGGCCCTCGCCGCGCAGCGGGGGGTGGACCTGATCGCGGCGCTGAGGGTCGCAGCCGACGAAGGGGTCCTGCAGGACGAGGCCGCCGCGGGCGCGCGTCAGCTCCACGACCACCTGCGCCGGGCCCGGGAAGCCCTGGAGCGGCAGCCAGGCCGGTTCGCGGCGGCGATGGAGCGGCTGCTTCGGGAATCGGGCTACCTGGCGTACCTGCAGGAGGAGGACCGGCGCAAGGAAGAGCGCCGGTCCGAGGTGGTGGAGAGCCTGATCGCCGCCATGCACGAGTTCGAGCGCCGCTCGCCGGATGGCGGGCTCGGGGCGTACCTGGACCACCTGGCCCTGTTGGAAGGGCAGGAGGACGAGAGCGGCGGCGACGTGGTGAAGCTGCAGACGATCCACTCGGCCAAGGGGCTGGAGTACCCGGTGGTCTTCGTCGTGGGCATGGAGCAGGGGCTGCTGCCGTACCAGCGGGCCCTGGAGGAGGGCAACCTGGAGGAGGAGCGGCGGCTCTGCTACGTGGCCATCACCCGGGCCAGGGAGGAGCTGTACCTGACCGGCGCCCGGGTGCGCTGGCAGCGGGGGGAGATGGTGCTCACCACCCCGTCGCAGTTCCTTTCGGAGGCGCTGGGCCCGGGGCCGGCCCAGCCGCTCTGGGTGCCCGCTTCCGCGGACTAGCGGCTCCTCCGGGCCGACCGGAGGGCCGACGGAGGGCAGACAGAGGTGGCCCTGCGCCCGCCCGTATGGTACACTGTTGCTGTTTATTGGCAAGACAACGGAGGGATTCCCCGTGACCGTCCTTCAGGCCGTCATCCTCGGCATCGTGCAGGGGCTGGCCGAGTTCCTGCCCATCTCCAGCTCCGCCCACCTGATCCTGGTCCCGTGGTTCCTGGGCTGGTCGCCCTCGGGCCTGGCTTTCGATCTGGCCCTGCACGTGGGCACCCTCATCGCCGTCACCATCTACTTCTGGCGGGACCTGCTGAATCTGGCGGTGGAGGGGCTGACGAAGGGGATGAAGACCCCCACCGGCAGGCTGGCCTGGGGGATCGTGCTGGGGACGGTGCCCGGGGCGATCTTCGGCCTCCTGATGGAGGACGTGGTGGAGGCGGTCTTCCGCCAGTCCATCCTCACCATCGCCCTCCTGCTGGCGGTGGTGGGCGTCATCCTGTACCTGGCCGACCGGTTCGGCCCCAAGCGGCGGTCGCTGGAGGAGATCCGGGTGTCGGACGTGATCTGGATCGGGCTGGCGCAGGCGCTGGCCGTGATCCCCGGCGTCTCCCGGTCGGGCGCGACCATCACCGCCGGCCTGGCCCTGGGGCTGAAGCGGGAGACCGCGGCGAAGGTCTCGTTCCTGCTGGGCTGGCCGATCATCCTGGGCGGGGCGGTGCTGGTAATCCCCGACGCGGATCCCGCCATGTTCACGCCGTCTTTCTTCGCCGGCGTGGCGGCCGCGGCGGTGAGCGGATACGCGGTCATCGCCGCGCTGCTCCGGTACCTGCAGCGGGGGTCCTACCTGGTCTTTGCCTGGTACCGGGGGCTCGTGGCCGCGGTCACCGTGGCGCTGCTGCTGGCGCGGGGGATGTGATCTGCGCAGACCAGGACGCGGCTTTTCTGTGTCCTGGTCCCTTTTCTTTCTGAGGCCGCTGCGGCGGTGCTGTCCACGGGGGCGGCCAGGACGTGTCGACCGGGGGAAACCACGCGGATTCGTAGCGACGTCTGTAAGACGGGAAGAGGAGAGGTGACCCCCATGTGGCCCAGGACAGTTGACTGGGAAGAGCTCCGGTTCGGGGTCGAGATCGAGTTCGTGGGCGGCAACCCGGCGGCCGTGGAACTCCTCCCGGGCTGGGTGATGGCCTTCGATGAGCTGCAGGTGGACGATACGGGCGAGGATTCGGGGGCGGAGCTGAAGCCGCCGCCCCTGCTCTGGCGCGACCGGGAGCAGATGCGGGTGATGCTGGACCGGCTGAAGGCCACGGGTGCCCGGGCCAACTGGAGCTGCGGGCTGCACGTGCACGTGGGGCTGGAGCCGTGGGGGCAGGACATCGTGCTCCCGCTGGTCGACGAGGCCCTCGCGCACCAGGACGCCCTGCGCGGGCTCCTGCGGACGGCCGAGGACCGGCTGATTCACTGCCCGCCCGTGGTGCCTGCTATGCGGGACCGCTACCTGGCGAAACCGGAGCGGGCCTCCCTGGTCCGCCGGGGACGGCCGCAGTCGCACCGCTGCGGCATCAATGCGGCGGCCTGGTTCGACTTCGGAACGGTGGAGATCCGCTATCCCAACGGCTCGCTGGAGTACGACGAGGTCGTGAACACGGTGGAGCTCTGCCTGCGGTTCGTGGCCGCTGTGGGCGCGGGGCGGTTGGTGCCCCCGGCTGCGGCGGGCGCAACGGGCGGGGGAGCGGCCGCGTCGGGTCCGGCTGCGTCCGCGGCGGATGCGGCTGCGCTGGCCGCCTTGCTGGGCGCTCCGGCGGACGGCTACCCGCTGCCGCGGCCGGCGCCGCGGTGGCACCGGGAGCGGGCATGGCTGGAAGACGCCCTGGTCCCCGTGCTGGAGCCGCTGGTGCGGTCCCGGGTGCCCGAGGCGGAAATCCTGGCCATCCGGCCGGTCCCCGGGGGCTTCCGGGTCACGGCGGAGGAGCCCGGAGACCGCCGCATGGCCTTTCTCACGCGGCCCGGCCCGGACGGGTGGTCGCTGGAACCGTTGGAGTCGGAGCGGGGATAGGCCCCGCTCCTGCGCGAGGGGGGAGCGACGTGGGGAGTTCTACCTGATTCGGTACTGTGAAGCATCCGGACAGGCGGCAGACGCGCCGCTGACCGAACGGGGCCGGGCGCAGGCGGCGGAGCTGGCCGAGCGGCTGGCGGGGCTCGGCATCCGGCGGTGCGGGGGATGGCCGTCCTGGAAGAAGCCCTGGCGGCAGGGTGCCAACCCGTCGCCCTGGTCTCGCACGGATGCCTGGTGACGCTCATGCTGCGGGAGCTGGACCCTGCGTTTGGTTTCGGCGACTGGGTCCGGATGACCACGCCCGATGTCTACCGGGCGACCAGGCGCGATGCGGCATGGCGGGTGGATCGGGTGGGGACGGACGCGTAGCGGGCGGCGCCGGAAACCCGACCCATGGGTTGCGACCGCCTCTGCAGTTATGGTAACTTGACGGTGTGTAGCCAGAAACTTACACACTTCGATCGACTAGGAGGAGCACCCGTGTCGCAGCGCCCGTTTCCGCACCATCTCGCCGCCCTCGCCATCGCCGCGACACTGTTGGGGATTCTGCCGGTCTCCGCCTCCGGGCTGCGCGCCATCCTGCCGGGCGCCGTTGCGCCGGGCCGGGTCCTGCCCGGCGCCGCCCCAGCCCTGGCGGCTCCGGCCGCGTACACCGATCAGGCGCAGATCCCCGCCTGGGCCGCGGCGGACATCGAGTTCACCACCGAGCTGGGCATCTTCCGGGGCGATGCGGACACCGGCGCCTTCCGGCCCCACGACCAGATCACCCGGGCCGAGGTGGCTGCTGTCGTCCTGCGCGCTTTCCCGCTGGCTGCCGACCCCGCGGTGCGGGCGCCCTTCGTGGACATCCATGGCGGCTGGTACGAGGAGCCGGTCACCCGGGCCGTCCAGGCGGGCGTGATCCAGGCCGGGGACTTCGGCCCCTGGTTCCGGCCGAACCAGCCGATCACGCGGGCCGAGCTGGCCCGGATGCTGGCCCGTGCAATCGGGGTCTGCCACGTCAGCCCCTCGTCGGTGGCGTTCTCCGACGTGGATCCGAACCAGGCTCCGTTCGGGCCGTACATCGCCAGGGCGGCGGGCTGTGGCATCATCCGGGGGATGGGGGACGGCACGTTTGCACCGGACCAGACGGCGACCCGGGCGCAGGCCGCGGTGATGATCGCCCGGGCGCTGCGCCTGACGCAGGCAGGGTCAGCCCCGCCACAACCGGCGGAACCCGCGCCGGCCGGCGGACCTTCGGCTGAGGACGGGATTCACGAGTTCGAGCGGCGGGTGGCGGAGCTGGTTAACGCCGAGCGCCTGGCGGCGGGACTGCAGCCCCTCCGTCTGGATCCCGGGCTGAGCCGGGTCGCCCGGCTGAAGTCCCGGGACTTCGTCACCGGCGGGTACTTCGGCCACGAGAGCCCCACCTACGGGAGCCCCTTCGAGATGATGAAACAGTTCGGGTTCACGTACCGGATGGCCGGGGAGAACATCGCGCTGGGCCACCGGACCCCGGAGCAGGTGCACGAGGCCTGGATGAACAGCCCGGGGCACCGCAGCAACATCCTGAACCCGGACTTCGACACCATCGGCGTCGGCTACTACGAGTACGGCTGGACGCAGATGTTCATCCAGAGCCGGTGAAGGGTTGGTGCGGCAGCGGCACGGCGCTGGGATCGGGCTACGGGCCTGGCTCACCCCCGGCGGCGGAGTCAGTCGGCGTGTTGGGATCCGAACAGCAGGCGCCGCGGGGAGCATGGCCCGCGGCGCCTGTCGCATGCCGGTGGCCCTGCCGGCGGCCGGCAGCCAGGCCGGGCGGCGTGCGCTGCCCCGATGGTGGGAGGGGATAACTCTGCGGATTACCAGTGAACTTGCGCAGCCCATCGCAGACCGGGCGGTTACGATTCTGCAGCGGAACGTCAATATCATGGACGAGGACGGCGTCATCGTGGCCAGCGGCGACCCGACCCGGATCGGCTCCTTTCACCAGGCGGCGGCGCAGGTGATCCGGACCAACCGGCGCCTGGACATCTACCCTGGCGACGAGGAGCGGTGGGTCGGGGTCCGGCCCGGGGTTAACCTGCCCATTCAAGTGGACGGCCGCACTGTCGGGGTGGTGGGGATTACGGGTCCGCCCGATCAGGTGGGCCCGTTCGGCGAGCTGATCCGCGAGATGGTCAGCCTGGCCCTGATGCAGCGGCGGGCGGAGGAGCTGGAGCGGGTCCGGCTGATGGCCCGGGAGTCGTTTCTGCGGACGCTGCTGACCAGCAAGGGCCCGATCGGCGAGCGGATGGTGCAGGACGCCCCCCTTTACGACCTGTCGCCGGACTCCGCCTACCAGGTGCTGCTCTGCCAGGGCCCCCGGGGAACCGACGGGCTCTCCCGTATCTGGGCGGAATCCGAATGGCTCGCGCAGCGGCTGCAGAGGGGGGGCACCGACCGGATCACCTTCGCCGGTCCCTGGAACGGCCTGGGGGTGGTGATCGCGACCGACCCACCCCGGGACCTGAGCGCAGTGCTGCTGGAGGCGCTGCCCAAGGGATTCGCCGTGGCCGGCGGGCTGATCGGCCGGGGGCTGGTGGGGCTCCGGCGCTCGTACGAGACCGCACTGCAGAGCTTTGCCGCCGGGCGGCTCCACGGCAACCCGGTCGCCCTGTCGGCCTACCGGCTCCGGCTGTCCCGGTTGCTGACCACCCTCCCGCCGTCCGAGGTCGCCGAGTTCGTGGCCGGGATGCTGGGGGGGCTGCCGGCGGCCGACAGCCGGGAGGGGCGCCTCCTGCGGGAGACGGTACTGGCTTACGCGGAGGAAGGGTTGAACAGCACCGGCGCCGCCGACCGGCTGGGCATCCACCGGCACACCCTGGTCCACCGGTTGGGGGCGATTGCTGAACGCAGCGGAACCGACCCGCGCTCCTGGGAAGGGCTGTTGTCCCTCTACCTGGCCATCCAGTTGGAGCGGCTGTTTGGACAAAGTGTCGAGTACGGGCTGCAATAATGCGTAGAATTTCGAGCATCGCTGGACGAAGTGGCCACAGGCCGCTTTCCGGCGATGCTCGAATCCTACTTTCGACCGATACCGCTTCGATCGGAGGAATGAAGATGAAGATCATCGTGGCGCCGGACTCCTTCAAGGGAAGCCTGACCGCCCTGAAGGCTGCGGAAGCCATGCGGCAGGGCGTGCTGGACGCCATGCCCGACGCCGAGGTGGTGGCGCTGCCGATGGCCGATGGCGGGGAAGGTACCACCCAGGCGCTGGTGGCGGCCACTGGCGGTCAGCTGGTGGAAGCGGAGGTGACAGGCCCGCTGGGCGAACCGGTACGGGCCGCTTTTGGCCTGCTGGGCGACGGCGACACCGCCGTCATCGAGATGGCGGCCGCTTCCGGGCTGCTGTTGGTGCCGCCGGAGCGCAGGGATCCCAAGGTGACCACCACCTATGGCACCGGTGAACTGATCCGGGCGGCCCTGGACCGGGGCGTGCGCCGGATCCTGGTCGGCATCGGCGGCAGCGCCACCAACGACGGCGGCGTAGGCATGGCCCAGGCCCTGGGCGGCCGTTTCCTGAAGGCGGACGGCAGCCCGGTGGATCGGGGCGGCGCGGCCCTGTTGGAGTTGGAGCGGATCGACCTGAGCGGCCTGGACCCCCGGCTGAAGGGCGTGGAGCTGATGGTGGCCTGTGACGTGGACAATCCGCTGACCGGTCCGCGCGGCGCGGCGGCGGTCTACGGCCCGCAGAAGGGGGCCACGGCGGAGGACGTGGCGCTGCTGGACCGGGCGCTTACCCGGCTGGCCGACGTGATGGTCCGGGACCTGGGCCGGGATGTCCGGAACCTGCCGGGCGCAGGAGCCGCCGGTGGGCTCGGGGCCGGGCTCATGGGATTCCTGGGCGCACGGCTCCGTCCGGGAATTGATGTGGTGATGGAGGTCACCGGGCTTCGGCGACAGTTGCAGGGCGCGGCGCTGCTCCTCACCGGCGAGGGCAGGACCGACGGCCAGACCCTGGCGGGCAAGGTGCCGCTGGGCCTGGCGCGGGCGGCGGCGCCCTGCGGCGTGCCGGTGGTCGTGATCTCGGGCGCGGTGACCGACGATGCCGACGCCCTGCTGGAGCAGGGGGTCGCGGCGCTGCTCAGTACTGCCCCGGGGCCGGTGACGCTGGATGAGGCCATGGCTCGGGCCGACCAGTGGCTGCGGCGGGCAACCGCCCAGGCTATGCGGCTGGTCCGGGTTGGCATACAGGTTCCCCGTTAGACCTTCGGAGAAAGATGGAGGAATGAGTGATGGCATCAGGCCCGATTCTTCTTGTCATCCTGTTGGCCGCGATCGCATTCATCATCTATAGTACCGCCAAGCTGAAGCTGAACCCGTTCCTGGCCCTGCTCCTCACCGCCTACGGCGTCGGTTTCGCCGCCGGCATGCCGGCCACCGAGATCGTCTCCACCATCACCAACGGATTCGGCGGCCTCATGACCAGCATCGGCCTCGTGATCATCCTGGGCACCATCATCGGCGTCTTCCTGGAGAAGTCCGGCGCCGCCATCGTGATGGCCGATTCGATCCTGAAGGTGGTGGGTGAGAAGCGGCCCGCCCTGGCCATGAACCTGATCGGCTACATCGTCTCCATCCCGGTCTTCTGCGATTCCGGCTTCGTCATCCTGTCCTCCCTGAACAAGGCGCTGTCCAAGCGGACCGGCGTCTCGCTGACCGCCCTGGCGGTGGCGCTCTCCACCGGCCTGTACGCCACCCACGTGCTGGTGCCGCCGACCCCCGGCCCGCTGGCCGCCGCAGGCAACCTGGGCCTGACCAACCTCGGGCTGGCGATCATGGTCGGCCTCCTGGTTGCCATCCCCACGTCGCTGGCCGGTCTGTTCTGGGCCAACCGGTTCGCCAAGGACGGCAAGACCGACAAGTCCTCTCCGGAGGCGGCGCTCAGGGCCTGGGAGGAGATGAAGGCCCAGTATGGCCGGCTGCCCGGCGTCTGGGCCGCCTATGCCCCCATCGTGGTGCCCATCGCCCTGATCGCCCTCTCTTCGGTGGCCGACTTCCCCAGCCATCCCTTCGGTGAAGGGGCCGTGAAGACCGTCCTGAACTTCCTGGGCACCCCGGTGACCGCCCTGCTGATCGGCGTCTTCTGCTGCCTGTTCCTGGTGGAGAAGATCGATGAGAAGGTCCTCAACGACTGGATCGGCGCTTCGCTGAAGGACGCCGCCACGATTCTGATCGTCACCGGCGCCGGCGGCGCCCTGGGCAAGATCCTCTCGACCACTCCCATCGGCTCCTACCTGGGTGAGACCCTCTCCACCTGGAACCTGGGCATCTTCCTGCCGTTCGTGATCGCCGCCGCGCTCAAGACCGCCCAGGGCTCCTCCACCGTTGCCCTGGTCACCACCTCCGCCATCATCGCCCCGATGCTGCCGGCCCTGGGCTTTGACAGCGAAATGGGCCGCGTGCTGATGGTGATGGCCATAGGTGCCGGCTCGATGGTGGTCTCCCACGCCAACGACAGCTTCTTCTGGGTGGTCTCCCAGTTCTCCGACATGGACGTCGCCACCGCCTACCGGGCTCAGACCATCGGCACGGCCGTCACCGGTGTGGTTGCCATCGTGACCACCGCCCTCCTGTCGCTGGTGCTGCTCTGAGCGGCGCCGCTTGCAGGCCCGTTTTGTCCGGGCCGCGTTCCCGCAAACAGTCCTCGACCGCAGGGGTTCTCCCTGCGGTCTTCGTTCATCGTCCACCGCCCACCGCCCACAAGAGCGCCCCGGGGCCGCCTTCCGGCGGGCCCGGGGCTGTGCGCGGGCGAAAGCGGCCCTCTATCCGTTCGGGCTCTCGGGGGAGGGCTCCTCAGACGGCTCGCCCTGCTCCGCTGGGACCTCCTCAGGCTCCTCGGGATCCGGACGGTGCAGCTCGGGGTTGTACAGCACGCCAGTCTCCATTGCCCAGGCGCGCCATTCTTCGAGGCTGTCGAAGCGCCGGAACCCGTAGTGCTTCTGGTAGTACTCCTGGGCGAAGATGTCGTCGATCTGCTCGACGGTAAGCCCCGTCTCCTGCGCGAGTTCCGACGCGCTGACCGCGCGGCCGAACCTGGCCAGATAATCGTCCATAACCCGCCAGATCTTCATGGTCGGCGAGCTGGTGGTGCCCGTACCGAGGGTGCGGGCGGTTGCGTAATACGCCTCGTTCCCCTGGGCCTTGGGTTCCGTGTCGGCCATGGTGCATATCCCTCCGTCTATGAAATACTTCCCGTAATTGGCTGGCGGTACACTTGCCTGGGAGAAAGTCTCCATACGATTCTCTTCCCGCGCCGGGGTTTCCTGCCTCCCCGCCGGCGCAGCATGCCGGGCGGTCCGGCGCTTGACGGGTTGCGAAGAGGGAGAATATACTGATAACCAATCAAGCGCTTGCTAGGAGGGATGGAATGGGCCGAAACCGGCGCAGGGAGGCCATGCTGCAGGCCGCCATCGGCCTGTTCAGCGACAAGGGGTACCACGCCACCACCGTACGGGAGATCGCCCAGGCGGTGGGGATCCTCCCCGGGTCGCTGTACGCGCACATGGCCTCCAAGGAGGACCTGCTCTACGAGGCGGTGGTGCAGGCGTCGGAACGCTTCCAGGAGGCGGTCGCGCCGATTGCGGAGTCCCCCGGACACGCCGGAGAGCGGCTCCGGCAGGCGATGGCGGCGCACATCCGGGTCGTCGCCGAGTCGCCGGCCGCGGCCACCGTCTTCCTGCACGAGTGGCGGGCTCTGTCTCCCCAGCGGCGGGCGATGGCGGTGGCCCACCGCCGGGCGTACGAGGAGCTCCTGGCCCGCATCATCCGCGAGGGGGTCGAGTCCGGCGTCTTCCGGCCCGTTGACGAGAAGTTTGTCCGGCTGCTGGTCCTGAGCGCGGTGAACTGGACGTACCAGTGGTACCGCGCCGACGGCCCGCTCAGCCCCGAGCAGGTCGCGGACCAGTTCTACGCCATCATCGCCGGGGGGCTGCTGCGCAACGCGGCGGATCCGGGGAGCGCGGCCCTGCCGGCGAGCGCCGATGGGGAGCCCGCGCCGCAGGGCCCTTCGCGCGTGGCCGCGGGCGGGGAGAGCGGGTAGGTCCCCCTCCAACTGTGGGCGCCTGAACCGCTGCGGATCAAGCCCGCCGCCCATCGCCCCACATCGATTGTCATCTTCACGGCCGCAACGGGGAGGGAGAACCGTGCGCACGCTTGACGAACGGCACGCGGAGTTCCTGGACCGCGTGACCCGGGGGGAGAAGGTCGAGGCGACCGACTGGATGCCCGACGAGAGCCGCATGGCCCTGGTCAAGTTCCTGCAGATGCACGCCCTTTCCGAGTTGATGGGCGCCCTGCCCGAGAAGGAGTGGGTGCCCCGGGCGCCGACGCTGGCGCGCAAGCTGAGCCTGATGGCGAAGGTGCAGGACGAGGTGGGCCACGCCCAGCTGATCCTGCGGGTGGCCGAGGACCTGGCGGCCCCGCTGGGCAAGGGCCGGGAGGAGCTGGTGGAGGAGCTGTTCACCGGCGAGTGCAAGTTCCACAACGTGTTTCACATGCCGGCGCCCACGTGGGCCGACGCGGGCATCATCGGCTGGCTGGTGGACGGCGCCGCGGTGGTCACGCAGGCGGCCCTGCTGACCTCCTCCTACGCGCCTTATGCCCGGGTGCTGCAGCGAGTCTGCGCCGAGGAGGGGTTTCACATCCAGCACGGCGAGTCCATCTGCCTGGCGCTGGCAGAGGGGACCCCGGCCCAGCGCCGGATGTTGCAGGAGGCCCTGGAGCGCTGGTGGGAGCCGTTGCTGCTCTTTTTCGGCCCCCCGGAATCGAACTCGCCCGCGTCGGCCGTCCTCTTCCGGTACCGGTTCCGCACCAAGACCAACGAGGAGCTCCGGCAGAAGTTCCTCAGCAAGTACGTGCCCCGCATCCGGGCCCTGGGGCTGACCATCCCGGACCCGGAACTGCGGTACGACGAGGCGGCCGGCCGGTGGATCTACACCCCGCCCGACTGGTCCAAGCTGAAGGCCATCGCCCGCAACCAGGGGCCGCTGTCGCAGTACCGGTTGGGGCTCAGGCGGCTCTCCTACGAGCAGGGACGCTGGGTGCGGGAGGCGCTGCTGACCCCGGCGGCGCAGGCGGTATAGGGGGTGGTGTCCCGTGGCGCTGCAGGAGCCTCCGGAGAAGGCGATGGCGCGGCCGCCCGGCGAGGGGGGCCGGCGCTTCCGGGTCTACGAGATCTTCGTGCAGAAGGACCACCAGAGCCCGCACGTGTGGGTGGGCTCGGTGGACGCCGGGTCCGCGGAGGACGCCCTGCTGCTGGCGCGGGAGTCCTTCCTGCGGCGGGATCCGGCCGTCTCCATCTGGGCGGTGGAGCAGTCGGCGATCCACCGGACCGATTACGCCGACCGGGACTTCTTCGCCCGGGAGACCGACAAGCGGTACCGGACCCTGGCGGGCTACCGGGAATCCAACGCTGAGCGCTGGCGCAAGTACCGCCGGGAGCTGCTGGACCTGGAGCGGGATTTCGTCCGCGACTGAGCACCGGCCGGCGCCGCGCCATGCGGGCTGCCGCCGGGGGGGAGGGGTTTGGGTGGACACCGCGAGCGTGATTGCGCTTCTCTATCAGCTGGCCGACGACGAACTGGTCATCGGCCACCGGGACTCGGAGTGGCTGGGGCTGGCGCCGCACATCGAGGAGGACGTGGCCTTTTCGTCCATTGCCCAGGACGAGGTGGGGCACGCGGCGCTCTTCTTCCGCCTGCTGGAGGAGCTGGGCCAGGGCCGGGCGGACGACCTGGCGTTCCTGCGCCCTGCGGGGCGGCGGCGCAACGCCGTCCTCCTGGAGCGGCCCAACGGGCCGGGGACCTACCTCGACGAGCCCCGGTTCGACTGGGCCTACACGGTCGTCCGGCGCCTGGCCTACGACCTCTTCGACGCGATCCGGCTGGAGGTGCTCTGCTCCTCGTCCTACGCTCCGCTGGCGCAGGCGGCGGCCAAGGTCCGGCGGGAGGAGCGGTATCACCTGCTGCACCACACCACCTGGTTCCGGCGGCTGGCCACCGGCACGGACGAGTCGCGCCGGCGCCTGGAGGCGGCCGTGGCGGCAGTGTGGCCCGACGTGGGAGGGCTGTTCACCCCGGGGGAGGTGGCGCCGGGCCCGCACTTCCCGGTCCGCCCGGACGAACTGGCCGGGCGCTGGGCTGAGCGGATGGCGCCCCTCTTCGCCGAGGTGGGGCTCACCTGGCCCGGTCGCCCGGAGTCGGCTGCCGCGCCCGGGGCCGACGGCCGGCTGGGCCAGCACACGCCGGATCTGGAAGGGCTGCTGTCGACGATGGGGGAGGTCTACCGGACCGCCCCGGGTGCGGCATGGTGACCGAGGGCGCGATCTGGGCGGCGCTCGCGGACGTGCGGGACCCCGAGATCCCGCCCGTCTCCATCGTCGACATGGGGATGGTCCACAGGGTGACGGTGGCCGGGCCGCGGGTGCGGGTGGAGATCATGCCCACCTTCGTCGGCTGCCCGGCCCTGGAGATCATCCGGCGGGACGCCGAGGACCGGCTCCGGGCGGTGCCGGGGGTGGAGGAGGTGGAGGTGGCGTTCGTCCTCGACCCGCCCTGGAGCAGCGATCGCATCACCGCCGAGGGGCGCCGGAGGCTGCGCAGCTTCGGCATCGCCCCGCCTCCTCCGGGCTCTGCCGGCGCGCCGCTCCTGCCGGCGCCCGAGGAAGTCCCCGCCTGCCCCTACTGCGGCTCCACCGATACGCACCTGGAGAACCTGTTCGGGCCCACGGCCTGCCGGTCGATCTATTACTGCGACGGCTGCCGGCAGCCCTTCGAGCGGATGAAGCGGGTGTGAACCTCGGCCCGCTCTTCATCGTCAGACTTGTGACGGAAGGATGATGGCGATGAAGAGCGCGAAGCGGGCCTTCGTATGTGCGTGGCTCTGCCTGCTCCTTGTGGCAGGCTGCACCTTGCCGCTGTCCGCCCCGGTCGTGCAGGAGGCTGAACCGGCCACGGACAATGTGCGTCAGTCGGGCGCGCCCGCGCTCCCGGAGGAGCGTGCGGGCGCGCCGCCGCGCCTGGTCGACCGGCTGGTCTACCGGCAGACCCCCGTGCTGACCCGGGTCGTGGACGGCATCACCGCCCTCCGCCTGGAGCCCTGGCAGCAGGAGGTGGCCGTCGGATCCGGCCCGGTGGAGCTGACCTGGCAGCTGGACACCCACGACGCCAGGCCCTACCGCGGGCTGCTGCGCACCGAGGGGGCGGAGCCGGCCCAGGTGCGCACGGTGCTCGGCGTGATCCAGGCCCGGTTTGAGCCGCCGCTGCCGGACCGGTGGACGGCATGGCTGGAGGGGGTCGCGGGCTCGCATACGCAGCTGGTCCGCCACCCGGAGCCGACGGTGGTCCTGGGCTACCGGGCGGCGGACGGTACGGTGGTTCCCCTGGAGGGGACCGAGGCGATCCTGCCTGCGGGGCCGCTCCGGCTGCTGCTGGAGTTTGACCAGGCGGTGGATGCGGACAGCCTGACTTCCTGGCTTTCCGGCGTGCGGCAGTGCACCGCCCTGCCCGTCGCGCTGGCCCAGGGGACCGGCGATCGCTGGTGGATCGAGACGGAGGAGGCGCCGGTCCGCCTTTACCTTGACCTGCGGACCGTTGTCGCGGCCGGGAGCGGGCTGCCTGTGGCCCGCTACCCCCTGACGGTGTGGAGCGAGGCCGGGCTCCCTTACCTGGAGCGGGTGGACCTGGCGACGGGCAGGGCCGAGGAACTGCTCCGCCTGCCGCCGGAGATCCGCGAGGCCTGGCCTTCGCCCGACGGCGCCCGAATCGCCCTGCGGTCCTGGCGCAGCCACGGGGACCAGTGGCGGGACGACCGGGTGAGCGTGGTCGATCTGACCGGAAACCAGGTGATCGGCACAACGCTTCAGGGGGGCTCCCTCCACTGGGTCGGCGGCCGGCTGGTCAACCGGGTGCCCGGGGGATCGGCGGAGGGGGCCTGGGAGCTCTGGGACCCCGACACGGGGGAGAAGACCGGCGGGGAGCCGCCGCTGTCGGCGTTGGCCGCCGGGATGCCGGAAGCCGTGGCTTTCTCGCCCGACGGAAGGGCCGCCGCCTACGTGGGGCCGGCCCCGGGTGCGGGCGCGGGCGGGGCCGAACCTGCCCCTTCCCCGCTGGTCCTGGTGGATCTGCGTACAGGCACGGTGCGCACCATCCCGGGGTTCGTCGAGACTGGCGGCCCGTCCGGGGAGGGCGCCGCGCTCGAGGTGGCCTGGAGCCCCGACGGGAACCGGCTTGCGGCGCTGGAACCCGTGACCGGGGCTCGGGGGAGCCGGGTCGTGGTCTACGACCTGGAGCGGGACGCGCGCACAACCGCCGCCGAGCTGCCGGTTCATGCCTGGCAGGCGCGGCTGGCCTGGAGTCCCCGGGGTGACCGGCTGCTGGCCTACGGCGGAGGGGGCGGGACCTGGATCATCGATCCGGAGGGCGGGGACGCCGTCCATGTGGCAGACTCAGGACACGCGCAGGCCTTCTGGGACCGGACAGGGGAACGGATCCTGGCGGCCAGGGGGCCCTGGGACGGGGTCTTCGTCCACACCCTCGCCGACGGCACCCGGGTGGAACTGGGGGATGGCCTGCCCGCCGGCTGGGCCGGAGACGCCGTGTACATCATCCGCCGGCCGTACGCCCCCTGCGGACTGCCCCTGCCCTGACCCCCGACCGACACGGATCGAGGCGCCCCGCCGCGGCCATCGCCGGCGGGGCGCCCGCGTCCCTGCCGCCCAGGGATTTCCGGCCTCCCGCTCGGGACACCCGCCGACCGCCCAGCATAGCATGGCGCACAGACACGGCGAGAGCCCCGCACACGCCCCGGGGTATGGGGGGCGGTCATCTGGTCAATACTTGGGGGCCGAGGGGGGTTTCCCATGCAGAATGCGGAGGTCAGAGAACTGGTGCAGCGTTCGCTGGAGCGCTACGCGGGCGACGAGCGGGTGCTCGACGCCTTCTGGCAGTGGGCCTCGAACCCGACCCCGCCCTCGGCAGGTTACGCGCTGGAGGAGAACGCCGGGTTCATCGCCACCAACCTCATGCTGCGTTACGGCGAGCCCGCGGTCGACCTGGTGATGTCCGTCAACGAGGAGTGCCGCCGGCTGGCCGGGCGGGCCTCGATTCAGGAGCTCCAGCGCACCATCGTGACGGTGCTCAACGGACCGGTGGGCGAGCAGCTCCGACAGGGCATCGTCCGGCGGCTCTCGCAGCCGACGGTCGCGCGGCGGGCCCTGACGGCGTGGCTGGTCAACCGTGCCCGATGGCGCCGGATGCCCGGCCGCGAGCCGGTAGTGGCCGGCGAGTTCGACTGGTCGCTGGGCGCCGACCTGGAAGGCAGCGGAGCCGACTGCCAGAGCGCCGTGCTGCGCGCCCTCTACGGTCCCGAGGTGGCGCAGGTGGATCTGGCCCGCGAGGCGATGGCCGTCGGCGTCGTCAACCGGCTGTTCTACCGCAACGTGGCAGGCCGTATGGAGGCGAAGCTCCGTCCGGGGCCGCGGCTGCCGGTTTCTGCCCTCGTCTACTAGCTCCCGCGATACCTCCGGTGCCGCGCGCGGCGTCTACTATATCGAGGAAGATGCTGCACGTGCCAAGGGGGAGCCGCTGTGGCAGGAACGGGCAACAAGTGGTACCAGTCGCCCGCTGTGGTCGGGCTGATCATCACGCTGCTGGGTTTCGGACTCTTCACGCTGGCGTTCTGGCTGATCAGCATATGGCTGTTGTCCTAAGTCGCGAAAACGGGACTTGCAATCGCCGCCCCGCGCGAGTATAATGAAATGAACAGGAGCGGCGAGCCCGCGCAGCAGCAGTACGGAGCAGTCTGAGGACGTTCGGTCAGGTAAAGCTTGACTGCAGCAACCCCGGTGCGTTCCGGGGTTCCTTTTTTCCATTCTCATCGAGGCTCACGCAACAACACGAGAGGAGGCGAGAGACATGCACAAGAACATGCATACCAAGACGCAGCGACCGGCGGCGCCCCCCGAGACGGAGCGGCCTGCCGGCAAGTGCCCCCAGGTCCACGTAGAAGAGCACGTGATCGAGGAGATCCTACGCGCAGCGGGTTTGGAGGAGCTGGACTGAACGGCCGGATGGTCGGAAAGGGGGAGACGGTGCGTGCGCAGCGCGCTGGAGACGCAGCTCAGGGACCTTAACCGGGATGTCCTGCAGATGGGCCGGCTGGTGAGCGGGATGGTGGAGAAGGCGGTCCGTTCCCTGGCCCAGCAGGACGCGGCCCTGGCGCAGCAGGTCATTGACCAGGACGACGAGGTCGACCGGATGCTGATCGCCATCGAGATGCGCTGCCTGCAGGTCATGGCCCTGCAGCAGCCGATGGCCCGCGACCTGCGCGCCGTGGGCTCCAGCCTCAAGGTGGTCACCGACCTGGAGCGGGTGGCCGACCACGCCACCGACATCGCCGAGGTGACCCTGAAGCTGGCCGGCGAACCGCTGATCAAGCCGCTGATCGACATCCCCCGCATGGCCGACCTGGCCCAGCAGATGGTGCGGGAGGCGCTGGAGGCCTTCGTCCAGCAGGACGAGGCCGCGGCCCGTACCATGATCGCCCGGGATCACGACATGGACGACCTGTACCGGGCGGTGTTCGATGAGCTGGTGGAGATGATGGAGCGGGACCCCGGGGTCGTGCGGCAGGCGACCTACCTGCTGCACGTGGCCGGCTGGCTGGAGCGGATCGGCGACCACGCGACGAACCTGGGCGAGTGGATCATCTACCAGCTCACCGGCGAGCTGAACGACCTGAATACGTAGCAAGAGAGGGGGCAAGCGCCCCCTCCTTTCTCACCGTGCCGCATCCTCCCCGGCCTCCGCCCGTCGGATGGCCGACCGGGCCAGGTTGCCGATCACCACGTCTTCCATGGGCGGGTTGTGCAGGCCCGCCCGCGCATCCCGGTAGAACCGCTCCAGGGGCAGCGACCGGGCCAGGCTGGCGCCTCCGGCGACCCGCATGGCCTGGTCGACGACGCGGAGGGCGGTCTCGACGACGAAAGGCTTGCAGGCGGCGACCGCGTCCACCATGCGGGAACGCCACTCGGGGCGCTCGTCCCAACGGCGGGCCAGGCCCATCAGCAGGTGGCGGGCCGGCAGCAGGGCCAGGTCCATCTCGCCGATGAGCCGCTGCACGTGCGGACGATCGGCCAGCCGGGAGGTCGGCTCGGGGTGTCCGGGCGGGTTGACGGTGCGCCGCTCCACCGCGTACTTCACGGCGAAATCCCTTGCCGCCTGGGCCACGCCGAGGTACACGGCGGGCACGTGGAGCAGCCACCCTTCGGTGCGGCCCTCGGTCCGCTCGCGGGCCGACTCCAGCAGGGCGTCCGCGGGCAGGTGAACCTCCTCCAGCCGCAGGTCGTGGCTGCCGGTCGCCCGCATCCCCAGCGAATCCCAGGTCTCCTCGACGTGCAGGCCCGGCGCGTCGCGCGGCACGAGAAACCAGGCGGCCTCCTCGGTGCCGTCCAGGGTGGCGGAGACCAGGAAGTAGCGCAGGATGGGGGACAGCGTCGTGAAGTTCTTCCGGCCGGTCAGCACCCAGGAACCGTCGGGCAGCCGGCGGGCCGTGGTGCGCGGGAGACCGCCGCGGCTCGGGCTGCCGGTCTCGGGTTCGGAGGCGCAGGCGTTCAGCAGGGCGCCGTCGGTCACCACCTCGCCGAAGAGCCGCCTGCGCACCGGCTCCGGCCACGTCCGGCTGTGCGCCTGCTTCCCAACCACGTACAGGTGCCAGCCGACCGCCAGGGCCGTCGAACCGTCGCCACGAGCCAGCCGCTCCTGGGCGAAGACCATGGCATGTACGCCGGCGCCGAGGCCGCCGTCTTCCCGCGGAACCGTCAGGGCCAGGTAGCCGCGCTCCCGCATGGCCTCGAAGTGCGCGAAGGGAAAGGTTCCGGTGCGGTCGTATTCTGCTGCGGTCTGTGCGAACCGGTCAGCCAGGTCGTCGGCCATCTCGTAGGCCTGCCAGTCGACCTCGGTCTGACCGAAGAACCAGGGGCCCAGAGTCACCGGATTCACCTCCGTTGTCGAAAGCTTCGCCGCGGCTCGCCGAAACTCTTGCAGCATCCCTGGATTTTTCGTCCGCCCCTGCATGCGTTTCACACTTGAAGAGAGGCCGATCTTCGTGTATCATAACATCCTGTCAGCGGGGAGATACCCAAGTGGCCAAAGGGGGCTGACTGTAAATCAGTTGCGCAACGCTTCGGTGGTTCGAATCCACCTCTCCCCACCAACATACGGGCGGTTAGCTCAGCGGGAGAGCACTTGCTTCACACGCAAGGGGTCACTGGTTCGATCCCAGTACCGCCCACCAGCGCGCCTCTAGGAAGCGCAGGCGGCGTTTCCGGAGGCGCATTCCCCATCCCGTCGGAGTGGCGGAATTGGCAGACGCGTACGTTTGAGGGGCGTATGGGCAACCGTGCGGGTTCAAGTCCCGCCTCCGACACCAGAGGGAACGAAGAAGGCGGAGCCGGATACGGCTCCGCCTGTGTTCTTGCGCGCCTCTGCGTCGGCGGCGCTATGTCCCGGCCGACTGCCGCAGTTCGGCGTGCGCAGCGGCGATGTTGGCCTCGTGCTGCTGCCGGTAGTACGGGGCCAGGGTGTCGACCAATCCGGCCGGGAGCAGCGCGGCCAGCGGCCGCTCCGCCGCGATCTCCTGCGGCGTCTGCCCCTTCGCCAGGCCGGCCTCGGCCGCCTCCAGGACCCCTTCGATGTACGCGGCGTTGGCCGCCAGCAACTCCGGCCCGCCGGGACGGCCGTGGCCCGGCACCACGTGCTTCAGGCCCGCCTGGCTCCACTTCCGCAAGGCGCCGGCCCATGCCCGGATGTGTCCGGATTCGCTCAGGGTCGGCAGCGGGGTCTCCACGGCATCGCCGGCCAGCAGGAGCCCCAGTTCGGGCACGTGGACCACCACCGAGTCGGCGGTGTGGCCGGGCAGGTGGTGCAGTTCCAGGGTGAGGCCGCCGGCGTCGATGTCCAGGCGGTCCCGGAAGGTGACGTCCGGGGGGATGATCTGGCTGCCCTCGAAGTGGGCGGGCTTCTCCGCGCGCATCCGCTCCAGGAACTCCCCGGGTTCCGGGGCCAGGAGCCGCTCCCGGGTGAGCTGGTGGCCGATCACAGGCACGCCCGGAAACGCGGCGGTGCCCCAGCAGTGATCCCAGTCGAAATGGGTGTAGATCACGAGGGTCGCCCCGGCGAAGGGGGCCATGTCGGCGGGTCGGATGAGGGTGTCGACCACCACCCGGTGCCGCTGTCCCGTCACCTGCGCGGCGGTCACCGGAAAGTCCGAGCTGCCCGGAAGCGGGCGTGTGACCAGGGTGACGGAGGGCAGGTACTGCTCAATTCGTAGGCTTACAGGCTGGTTGCTCACGTGGGACAGCACCTCTGTCTGCTTCGGTCTTGCCGGCCGCCCCGCGGGGCGATCGGCACCCCATGAGTATAGCAAATTCTGGCCAATCCGGACGAGCCCCCCGGGCGCGGGGGCTCCGCCGATTCCGTAGACCGCAGGGCCGGCGCGGGTTTCCGCCCAGACTATACCCGGTTTTGATACAGTGTTCACCTCACCATGTCCGGGTGAAGCCGCAGCAGCCGCGGGAGAGCCTGCACCTGGGCCAGGGGCTTCAATGCGCCGGCGGTGACGATGCTTACGTCCCTCACACCGATCTCCCCCACATCCAACACTCACCCTACAGAACGGGGAGGGCGAGGATTCGGTTGCAGCGGGGCCCTCAGGCGCGCGACGGGACCCCCTGCGGCGCCGGTCAGATGGCTTTGCAGCCGGTGCGACCTGTGCCTTGTGGGGGTCCCGCTATACGATATGCCGCCCGGGAGCAGGAATGCCACTGGGAATCGGCGAAAGTCCCGCGAAACCGTGATGAGGTCTTACGGTAAGGAGGAAACGACACATGCCGGCAGACGTCCTGGCCGGCGTGGCGCTGGCCGTGCAGAGCGCGATTGCGCTCTACCTGGTGGTCGGGGAACCGATCCTCGGGACCCGCTCGTACCGGCGCCTGCTCGCCATCCTGGACAGTGATCCCGCCGCACGCCTCAACTTCTACAGGAAGATCGTCATCCTGGAATGGGCGCTGGTCTTCCTGGTTCTCGTCACGCTCAGGCTGGCCGGTGAGCCGGCGGCGGTCATCGGGCTGACCTCCGGCCGGCTGGACTCGGAGGCCCTGATCCTGGTCATCGCCCTGGCCGCGGGCATCGCCGCTCCGCTCATCATCGGGGCCTTCTCGCCCGGCTACCGGGAGGCCCTGCAGCGGCAGATGGAGTCGGTGAAGGGCTTGCTCCCCGGGCGGCCGGATGAGCGGCTGTGGTACGCGCTCGTGGCCATCACCGCGGGGGTGTGCGAGGAGATCCTCTTCCGCGGCTTCCTCATCGCCTACTTCATGAAGGTGGTGCCGGGACTACCCGTCGTCGCCGCGCTGATCCTGTCCGGCGCCGTCTTCGGCATGGCGCACCTCTACCAGGGCTGGGGCGGCGTGATGACCACGGGATTCCTCGGCATCATGCTGGGTGTGCTCTACCTCTACACCGGTTCGCTCGTCTGGCCGATCGTAACCCATGCCCTCCTGGACCTGCGTGTGCTGGCCCTGCCGGGCGTGAAGCCCCCGGCGTCCCAATGAGGCGCCGCACCGCAGGCGGGAGGCCGGTGTCCGATCGGTGCCGCGCCGTCGCGGGAGATGGCGTCCCGGGCGGCGCGGCCTTGATGTTCCCGCCCTTCAGGGTACAATCTTGGTTGTCGACTCTCGCGACCGGAGGGACATCGCCGCATTGACCAGCACAACCGAATCCCGGCGCAGCGCCGCATCCGGAACCCTGACCTACGGCACCATCCTGCGCCTGTTCCTGCCGCTCTCGCTCTCCGATGTCATCATGGTCATCGCCGGGCCCATCCTGACCATCGGGCTGACCAAACTCGCCAACCCCGAGATCTCGCTGGCCGCGTACGCAGTGGCCAACAACGTGGCGATCCTGCTGGAGAGCCCCATCATCATGCTGCTGCACGCCTCGAACCTGCTCAGCCGCTACCGGGAGACCTACCAGCCGCTGCGCCACTTCATGCTCTGGGCCAACGCCCTGCTCACGGCGCTCTACGCCCTCCTCGCGTTCACCCCGGCATACGACCTCATCTTCCGCACGCTGCTCGGCCAGCCCGACGCCATTGCCGCCGCGGCCCGGCCGGCCTTCCAGGTCCAGCTGCTCTGGCCGGCGGCCATCGGGTGGCGCCGCTTCTACCAGGGCATCCTCATCCAGCACAAGCGCTCCAGCGTGGTCGCCTACGCCGGGTTCGCCCGCATCGGCTCCCTCGCCCTCGTGACGGCGCTGGGCGTGATGGGAAGGGCCCACGGCGCCACGCTGGCGGGGCTGGCCCTGGTCGTCAGCGTCATCGTCGAGGCGGCCGCGGTGACCTGGCTGGCCCGCCCGGTGCTGCAGGCCGGCGTGACCGATCCGCACGCCGAGGCGCCCGACTGGGCCCCGCGCACCGTCGGCCAGATCGCTCTCTGGTACTGGCCCCTGGCCATGACCCAGATCCTGGTCTCGGTGGTGCGGCCGCTGCTGAGCGGCGGCATCGCCCGATCCGTCGACCCGGAGCTGGGGCTGGCGGCGTGGCCCGTCGCCTGGTCCACCATCCTGATGGTGGCCAATGCCGTGCGCATGGTGCAGCAGGTCGCCCTGACGCTCCTGCAGGACCGGCGCTCCTACCTGATGCTGCGCCGCTTCACCCTGACCATCGGCGCGGTCGCCTGCTGCGTGATGGCCCTGCTCGCCGTCACCCCCCTGGGGCGCGGCTACATGGAGTGGGTGCTGGGGCTGAAGGGCGGCCTGGCCTCCGTCGCCGACGCCGCGCTGCCCGCGCTGGGATTCGGCGTCGTCTTCCCGTTCTATGTCGCCCTGCAGAACTGGCTTCAGGCGCTCCTGATCAAGGACGGGCGTACCCTGGTGGTCAATGCCGGCGCCATCGCCGGCGGCGCCGTGACGCTGGCGGCGGTCTACGCCGGCGCGCTGATCTGGCGGCTGCCCGGCGCCGTGCTGGGCATCGTCTCCCTGCTCTGCGGCGCCGCCGTGGAACTGGTCGTGCTGGTGCGGGCGTCCCGTCCGCAGCGGCAGGCATGGCTGGCGCGGTGATGGTCCAGGGGCTGATATCCCCATGTTCACTTTAGGCAATGTTTGAACAGTGGATAACGCGACCTTCTCAGAAGAGCCGCCAGCGGCGCATCCAGCGGGCGAGGGGGCGGAGGAGGCGCAGGGGGGCGAAGCGGTAGATTTCCCGGGCCAGATGCAAAGCGTCCTGCTGGATGAACCGGATCACCAGTTGCCGCTCCTCCTCGCCCGCGGCGGCCAGCAGGCAGCGGGCGTTGCGCCAGACCTGGTCCCGCCAGGTCTTCAGGCCGTAGGTGGTCAGCTGCCGGTCCAGGTCGCCCATCAGCCGGCCGAGGGGGCGGATGAGGCGGCCGTAGTGCCGGGCGACCTCGTCCTGCACGCCGGGGATGACGTCGTGCAGCACCCGGTTGATCTGGTCGTGGTCGAAGCGGCGCCGGACCGTTTCGAAGACCGACCGTTCGTCACCCTCCGCGCGCAGGATCTCGGCCACCACCAGCGGCAGGTCGTTGTTGATGTGGGCGTTCATCCCCAGGAGGATGTCCTGGAGGAGGAACGCCCGCTTGCGCGCGGCGATGTCGAAGGCGTAGGCCCAGGCGGGCGGCGGGTCGTCGCCCCGCTCGAACCGCTCCAGCGCGTCGAAGTAGTACCAGCCGAAGCGCACGGCGACCCGCTCCACCCAGGCGGGATCGAGGAAGAAGGGGCGGCGGAGCCGCTCGCGAACGGCCAGGGTCATGTGTCGGTAGACCCGCAGGAAAGCCGCGCGGTGGTCTCCGTCCCGGTCGAACCGGGCCAGGTGGACGTCCATGACGGCCGCCAGGTCGTCGATGCCGTTCACCTCCGCCCCGCCCATCCGCATGCGGCTCACCTCCCCGTCCGGGCTCCATGCCCTAGTCTGCGCCTAACCGGTCAGCAGCTTTTCCATCATCACGCCCCACACGCGGAAGCCCCGGGCCTGCGACGCCTTCTGTCCCAGCGGGTTGGTGGCGTGGACCCAGTTGGTGATCCGCCGGATGCCCAACTGCCGTAAGTACCACTCGCCGGCCTCGTGCAGCCGCTTGGCGATGCCCTTGCCCCGGTATTCGGGCAGCAGGTAGATGTCGGCCATGTAGCCCTGCCACTCGCCGGTCCGGTCGTCCGGCCGGATGCCGATGAGGAGGAAGCCCACGGGCCGTCCGCCGTCGTCGGCCACGAAAGCCGTCCCGCCGGGGGAGGCCAGGGTGGCCAGCAGGTTGCGGTGGGCGTTGGCCTGGACGACCTCGGGCCTGGCCACCGCCCGGTCGGTGGGGTTCATGATCTCCCAGTCGGTCACCGCCGCCATGTGCAGGAGCCAGGGCAGGTCGTTCAGCCGCCAGAAGCGCACCTCCACCACGATGCGGTTCCCCCCTTTCTTCCCACCACGGTACGCCGCCCCCGTGCGGGAGGTACCGGGGACACCGGCATGGGTCCCGGGCGGTTCGCACCAAGCCGGCCGCCGGGGCCGGGCCGGGTGCCCGGGGCAGCGGGTCGGTCCCCGCGACGGGCCGGGCACGGGGGTGGCGGAGGCCGCGAGGCATCCACCTCCGGCCCGCGGGAGGGACCAGGGCCGGGGGCAATCCATAAGATGAAGGAGCCCCCACGACGGAGGAGGGAGCCGCATGTACCAGTACCGGCACGGCCACGCGGGGGACCTGCCGTGGCTGCTCCAGGCGGCGGCCGCGGCGGCATGGGAGTCGCTCGACCCCGAGGAGCGCGCCCGGGTGCATCCGCTTCAGGCCGCGCAGCGGGCGGCGCTGCAGTGCCAGCAGGTGCTCGCCGCACCGGGCAGCGTGCTGCTCGTGGCCCAGCACGGGGCGGCGCCGGTGGGCTACCTGCTGCTTGCCCTGGCGCAGGACGGCAGCACCGAGGAGCCCACGGCCCTGCTGATCGACCTCTGGGTGCACCCCGCCCACCGGCGCCGCGGGGTGGGGAGCGCGCTGCTGGCGGCCGCAGAGCGGGGCGTGGCCGCCCTGGGCCTGCGGAAGATCAAGCTGTGGACCGGGCTGCACCACACGCCCGTGGTGGAGTTCGCCCTCAGCCGGGGGTTCGTTCCGGCCGGCCTGATCGGCGTCAAGGACCTGTAACCGAGTACGCAACGGTTACATAAGCTGAGAGCGGAGACGTTCCACCCTCGCGGTGGTGCTCATCCCGGTATAGATTCGGAAGGAGGTTCCTTCGTGTCCAAGAAAACGCGGGTCGTCACATCGACCGCCTGCCCCGTTGACGTCTCGCGGCCGGTGGTTTCGGTTAGCTGCCCGAAAACGGTACCCACTGCCACCGCCGGGGTGACCGACCAGTCGGATAAGAAGGGCTTCTTCGACAAGAAGGGGTTCTTCCCGTTCTCGTTCGGCTTTGGCGGTAAGAGCGTGCCCGGGCAGGTGTTCAACAACCCGGCCGTAGACCTGGCTCCGTTCAGCAAGCTGGCCTCGCTGGCCGCGTTCAGCCCGGCCGCGGCGCTGGCCGCCAAGAGCCCCGTGCTGGCGATCTTCAACCCGGCGATCAACCCGGCGGCTGCGTTCCTACAATTCAACCCAGGCGCGGCGCCCACGCTGGCGCTCACCGGCAAGGGCAAGCCCTTCGGCAAGTTCGGCATCTGATCAACCGGACGGCAGGCTGGGGAGTCGCAGGGCTCCCCTGCTTCCGGTCAGGAGGGAAACCCCGCATGCACTTCGGCGGGTTCGACGCACCCGACCAGGTCTTCTTCAACCCGGCCGTAGACCTGGCTCCGTTCAGCAAGCTGGCTTCTCTGGCCGCGTTCAGCCCGGCCGCGGCGCTGGCCGCCAAGAGCCCGGTGCTGGCCATCTTCAACCCGGCGATCAACCCGCGGGCGGCGCTGCTGGCGTTCAACCCGGCCGCCGCGCCGACGCTGGCGCTGACGGGTGGCCTGGGAGGGAAGTTCTTCAAGAAACCGTTCCGGAAGGGGTGCTGCTGATGCCGGAGGGGCAGGCCGGCGGGCGCACCCATACCGTAGACGACGGGGGCGGCAGGCCCCCGTTTGTTGTGCCAGGGAGGAGGTCGTGCCGCCCATGCGGCGCAGGCTCGATTTGACGACACCGGCCGACGTCTTTTTCGATCCGGTGGTGCAGCTGGCGGCGCTCTGCCCGATCTGTGCGTTGGCCGCGCTCCGGCCGGAGGCAGCCCTCGCGGCGCTGGCTCCCGGCCTCGTGCTCTTCAACCCCGCGATCAACCCCGCTGCAGCCCTGGCCGCCTTTGCGGCGGGTTCGGTGCCTGCCCGGCGCCGTCCGCACCGCACCGGCCGCCCGGCGGTGGGCCCGGGCCGTCCGTGGCTTCACGACGCGGGCGTTGCGTGGGAGGGGGACCGGGTCGCGGCGGACGCCGGCCTTCCGGCCGGGGCCGGCGGCGGAAGCGGGGCGTGGTGCGCGTTCCCGGGCGCCCCGGATGCCGTGGTGGTGCGGCTCGGAGGGAGCCGGTGGGTGTTTCGCGGCGACGGGCGCGCGTAAGCTGCATAGCAGGAGGAATAGGCAGAAAAGGCGAATGGGTGTGAAGCGACACTGAATTGGGAGGGAGGGTGGCCCGTGGCCACAGCGGAGCGCAAGGAGCGGTTCGCCGGGGTATCCGGCCGGCCGGTGAAGCGGTTCTACGGACCCGAGGACATCGCGGGCATGGAGTACGAGCGGGACCTGGGGGATCCCGGCGAGTACCCCTTCACCCGGGGCATACACCCGACCATGTACCGCGGAAAGCTCTGGACCATGCGGCAGTTCGCGGGCTTCGGCACGGCGGAGGAGACCAACGCCCGGTTCCGCTACCTGCTCGAGCAGGGGCAGACGGGCCTCTCCACCGCCTTCGACATGCCGACCCTGCTGGGGTACGACTCCGATCACCCGTACGCCAACGGCGAGGTGGGCAAGCTGGGGGTCGCCATCGACTCCCTGAAGGACTTCGAGATCCTGTTCGAGGGCATCCCCCTGGACAAGGTCTCCACCTCCATGACCATCAACCCGCCTGCCTCGATCATGCTGGCCATGTACCTGGTGGTGGCGGAGAAGCAGGGCGTCTCCTGGGACCAGGTGAGCGGCACCATCCAGAACGACATCCTGAAGGACTATATCGCCCAGAAGACCTATATCTACCCGCCCGCCCCCTCGATGCGGCTGATCACCGACGTCATGGCCTTCTGCGCCCGGCACGTGCCCAAGTGGAACACCATTTCCATCTCCGGTTACCACATCCGGGAGGCCGGGGCCACCGCGGCGCAGGAGTTGGCCTTCACCCTGGCCGACGGCATCGCCTACGTGGAGGCGGGCATCAAGGCGGGGCTGGACGTGGACGAGTTCGCCCCGCGCCTCTCCTTCTTCTTCGACGTGCACAACGACTTCTTCGAGGAGATCGCCAAGTTCCGGGCCGCCCGGCGCATCTGGGCCCGGGTGATGCGGGAGCGGTTCGGCGCCAGGAACCCCCGCTCCTGGATGCTGCGCACCCACGCCCAGACCGCGGGCGTCAGCCTCACCGCCCAGCAGCCGGAGAACAACATCGTGCGGGTGACCCTGCAGGCCCTGGCTGCGGTGCTGGGCGGCACGCAGTCGCTGCACACCAACTCCTACGACGAGGCGCTGGCGCTGCCCAGCGAGGAGGCGGTGCGCATCGCCCTGCGCACCCAGCAGATCATCGCCGAGGAGAGCGGCGTCGCTAACGTGGTCGACCCGCTGGCCGGCTCCTACTACGTGGAGTACCTGACCAACAAGCTGGAGGAGGAGGCCTACGCCTACTTCGAGCAGATCGAGGCCCAGGGCGGCGTGATCGCCGCGATCGAAAAGGGCTGGTTCCAGCAGCAGATCGCCGACTCCGCCTACCGCTTTCAGCGGCGGGTGATGAACGGGGACTACAAGGTGGTGGGGGTCAACGCCTACGTGGACCCCAACGAGAAGCCCGTGACCAACATCCTGAAGGTCAACCCCGAGGTGCAGCGGCGGCAGATCGAGCGGGTGCGCGCCGTGCGCGCGGCCCGGGACCAGAAGGCCGCCGAGGCCGCCCTGGCGGAGCTGCGCCGCGCTTCGCAGACCGACGAGAACCTGATGCCCTACATCCTCGAGTGTGTGCGGCGCTACTGCACCGTGGGGGAGATCTGCGGCGTCTGGCGCGAGCTGTGGGGCGAGTACCGGGAGGAGTCGGTGTACTAGACGCGGGGCGACGGAGGGGAAGCGGAAGTGGAAGTGGCAACCGGACGCAGGATCAGGGTGCTTGTGGCCAAGCTGGGACTGGACGCCCACGACCGGGGGGCGAAGGTCATCGCCCGGGCGTACCGGGACGCCGGGTTCGAGGTGATCTACACCGGCCTCTACCAGCGGCCGGAGGCGGTGGCCGCGGCCGCGATCCAGGAGGACGTGGACGTCATCGCGATCTCGTCGCTGGCCGGGGCGCACGGCGTGCTGATCCCGCAGCTCATCCAGCTGCTCCGGGAGCAGGGGGTGGACGACGTGCTCATCCTGGCGGGCGGGATCATCCCCGACGACGAGGTGCCCGCCCTGCTGGAGGCCGGCGTCGCCCGGGTGTTCGGCCCGGGGTCGGACCTGGAGGAGATCATTCAGTACACGAGGGAGAACGTGAAGCGATGAGGCCAGAGGACCGGGCTGCTGAGCTGTTCGCCCGTCTCCGCTCCGGGGACCGGCGGGCCCTCGCGCGGGCGATCACCTGGATCGAGAACGGGGACGAGGAGGCGGTTGCGCTGTTGCGCCTGGTCTACCCGCTGACCGGGCGGGCCCACGTGGTGGGCGTCACCGGGCCGCCCGGAGCCGGCAAGTCCACCCTGGTGGACCGGCTGGCCGCCGAGCAGCGCGCCCGCGGCCGCACGGTCGCGATCGTGGCGGTGGACCCGACCAGCCCGTTCTCGGGAGGCGCCATCCTGGGCGACCGGATCCGCATGCAGCGGACGCTGACCGACCCCGGCGTCTTCATGCGCTCCCTGGCCGCCCGGGGCCACCTGGGGGGGCTCTCGCCCGCCACCGGCGAGGTGGTGTCGGTGCTGGACGCCTTCGGCTTCGACGTGATCCTTGTGGAGACGGTGGGGGCGGGTCAGTCGGAGGTCGAGATCATGGCCCTGGCGCACACCACCTGCGTGGTGGTGGTGCCGGGGCTGGGCGACGAGATCCAGGCGATCAAGGCCGGGATCCTGGAGATCGGCGACGTCTTCGTCTGCAACAAGGCGGACCGGGACGGTGCGGACCGGACGGTGAGCGAGATCGAGATGATGCTGGATCTGGGCCACATGGGCCGCCCGGGCATCAACCGGTGGCCGGCCGGGGAGGACGGGAACCGGAATGCTGACGCGGCGGCTGCGGGGGACCGGGCCCTGTCGCAGGACGGCGAGGGACCGTCCCTGCCGCCCGGCGCCGAGGAAGCGCTGCGCCGGCTGGACCGCACGGGCCATCACAGCGCGGAGGAACTGCGGTACGCCGCGCGCTTCATGACCCGGGCCGCGGCGCACGCGGCGGCGCGGCACGGGACGGCCAGGCCCGGGGACGTCTCCTGGCGCCCGCCGGTGGTGAAGACCGTCGCGAAGGACGGCCAGGGCGTGGACGCGGTGGTGGACCGTCTGGACGAGCACCTGGCCTTCCTGCGGGAGACCGGTCGCTGGGAGGCCCGCCGGGAGCAGGACGCGGCCCAGCGGCTGCAGGAGTTGGTGGGACAGCGGGCCGCGCAGGCTACCCTGGAGCGGGCCCGGGCCGCCGGCGACTTCGAGGAGCTGGTGCGGCAGGTGGCCGAGCGGCGGCTCGATCCGTACACCGCCGCCGAGGAGATCATGCGCAACCACTGGGGCCGCTGAGCGCCGTTGTTTTCGCACCGAGACGCCGCCGGGATCGGCCGGGCGAGCTGCCTGGCCTGGGGGCGCCGGCGTCGGGGCGACACCGGAGCCGCTGCCTCGTCCCCCGGGGTGATGGCGTTGGGCTGCCGAGGGCGTTGCTGCCTCGCTCCCGGGGAACCGGCGTTGGGGTGCCGAGGGCGCTGCTGCCCCGCTCCCGGGGCGCGGGCATTGGGCTGCCGAGGGCGCTGCTGTCCCGCTCCCGGGGCGTCGGCACTGGGCGCCGAGGGCGCTGCTGTCCCGCTTCCGGGGCGTCGGCATTGGGCGCCGAGGGCGCTGCTGCCCCGCTCCCGGGGCGCCGGCACTGGGGGCCGAGGGCGCTGCTGTCTCGCTCCCGGGGCACTGGCATTGGGCGCCGAGGGCGCTGCTGTCCCGCTCCCGGGGCGTCGGCACTGGGATGCCGAGGGCGCTGCTGTCTCGCTCCCGGGGCACTGGCATTGGGCGCCGAGGGCGCTGCTGCGCTGTTTCCCCGGGGTGCCGGCATTCGGCGCCGACGGCGCTGCTGCCCCGCTCCCGGGGCGCTGGCATTGGGCTGCCGAGGGCGTTCCCGGGCGCCGGTTCGGGACGCGGCGGACCCCGAAGCATACTGACAAGGAGGCAGGACCCGTGAACTTCTTCCTGACCGAAGAGCAGAACATGGTGCGGCAGGCGATCCGGGAACTGGCGGAAAAGGAGATCGCACCGCGCTCGGCCGAGTTCAACCGGAAGCACGAGTTCCCCTGGCCGAACTTCAAGCTTCTGGCCGAAAACGGCTACCTGAACATGCATCTGCCGGAGCCCTACGGCGGCGGCATGGACTGGGTGAGCTACGCGATCGTCATCGAGGAGCTGGCCCGGGCGTGCGCCGTTACCGCGGTCATCTACGAGGTGCACTGCTCGCTGCACTCGGAGGCGATCTTCCACTTCGGCAGCGAGGAGCAGAAACAGAAATACCTGCCGCGCCTGACCCGGGGCGAGATCCTGGGGGCCTACGCCCTCACCGAGCCCGGCGCGGGCTCCGACGCGGCCGCCATCCGCACCACGGCGATCCGGGACGGCGATTCGTACATCCTCAACGGCGAGAAGACCTTCATCACCAACGGCGGCCAGGCCGGGCTGTACGTGGTCTTCGCCCGGACCAACCCCGACCCGTCCGTCGGCCACCGGGGCATCTCCGCCTTCCTGGTGGAGGCCGATACCCCCGGGTTCAGCGTCGGCAAGCCCATGGAGAAGATGGGGCTGCACGCCTCGCACACGACGACGCTGCACTTCGAGGACTGCCGGATCCCCGCCTCGCAGCTGCTGGGCAAGGAGGGCGAGGGCTTCAAGATCGCCATGGCGATCCTCGACCGGGGGCGCATCGGCATCGCCGCCCAGGCGGTGGGCATCACGCAGGCGGCCCTCGAGGACTCGATCAAGTTCGCCAAGGAGCGGCACACCTTCGGCAAGCCCATCGCCGAGCACCAGGCCATCGCCTGGAAGATCGCGGACATGGCCACCGACCTGGAAGCCGCCCGGCTCCTGCTCTACCGCGCCGCGTTCCTCATGCAGCAGGGGGTCCGGGCGACGAAGGAAATCTCGATGGCCAAGCTGTTCGCGTCGGAGATGGCGATGAAGCACACGGTGGAGGCCGTGCAGATCCACGGCGGCTACGGGTACATGCAGGAGTACCGGGTTGAGCGGCTGATGCGGGAGGCCAAGATCACGCAACTGTACGAGGGCACCAGCGAGATCCAGCGGCTGGTGATCTCCCGGGCGCTGCTGCGGGATTGATGTGAGCGGTCGCGGAGGCGAGCCGCGAGGGCGAGCGGTGAGCGCCGACCCGCTGGCTGTGGGGAGGGCCCGCAGGCAGTGAGCGGTGACCGGTCGTCTTTGCGCCCCGAGGGAGGGGGGGCGAGCGTCGGCGCTGTGCCCAGACGGTGGATCGTGGTGGCGTGCGCGGTGCTGGCGGCCCTTGCCGCAGGGATCGTGTGGGTGTACACGCACCCGCCGCTGCAAAGCACCGGTATGCACACGCGCGTGGATGACCAGCGCATGCCCGTGGCGTATGGGTTTGACCTGGAAAACACCGGTCGGTGGCCGATCACGCTGGTAGCGGTGAAGGTTGACGGGCAGGAGATCTTGCCTCCGTTTGCGATCGCCGTGTCGAACTTCACCGAAGGCCACCTGGCGGGCAGCGCGGCGATCGCGCTGGAGACCTATGGGCACAAGCTGACCACAGGCCCGGTGTATGGCTGGAAGATGCAGCCGGAGCGATACACAGGACACGCTCGGTACGCCGTCCGATTGGGCACGCGCGGGTTGCCTCCGGCACACGAGAAGATCATCCTTCACCACCGCTACCTCGGGTTGCCGCTAAGGCACGACCTTACGCCCTGGATATGGTGATGCGGGGTGTTCGGCTCAGGAGGACACCTGACGATGCGCAACCAGGACGCAGCTGGAGCGGCGTCCTGGTTTTCACGTATTCCTGGGCCGCACAGCTTGCCGGTGCAGCGCTGGGTGGGCGTGAGGGACGCTGGCCGGGTAAGCCGAGCCGGCGGTCGGTCCGGCGCCAAGGCTGCGGAGCGGACACCGCGGCAACGAATGTGCACTTTCGTCGAGTCCTTGCGCGGCAGGCGTTTCGGGGCCCGCGGGGCGGCAAACGCTTACGGGGCGCGGGCTTCACGAAAGTGCACGTTCGCGTCAGTGGTGGGGTTCAGTGCGCATGTGCGAACGTATTGGGGACCCGAGTGTCGAGCGGATCAGTGTCGCGGCAACAGATGTGCACTTTCTCCGAGTCCTTACGCGGCAGGCATTTCGGGGCTCGCGGGGTGGGAAAAGCCCATGGGACGCGGGTTTCACGAAAGTGCACATTCGCGCCAACGTCGGGGGCGAGGGCAGGAGCGAAACCGGGGCCGGGGCCGGGCTGAAACCCGGGCAGGCACGACGGGAACGAATGTGCATTTGCCGCGAATCCTCACGCAGCAAGCGTTTCCGGGCCCGCGGGGCGGGAAAAGCCCATGGGGTGCGGGCTTCACGAAAGTGCACGTTCGCGTCAACGGCCGGGTTCAGGGCGAGTGCGTGAACGTGTCTGGGCCCAGAGCTTCGACCGGGGTAGTGCCGCGGCAACGAATGTGCACTTTCGGCGAGTCCTTACGCGGCAGGCGTTTCGGGGCTCGCTGGCCAGGAGAGGCTTATGGGACGCGGGTTTCACGAAAGTGCACATTCGCGCCAACGTCCGGGGCGAGGGCAGGACCGAGCCCGGGCCGGGGCCGGACTGAAACCCGGGCAGGCACGACGGGAACGAAAGTGCACAGTCGCGTCAACGGCCGGCCTTCAGGGCGAGTGCATGAACGTGTTCGGGCACCGAGCTTCGACGGAGGTAGTGCTGAGGCAAAAGACCCCGGCCGCAGTGGCCGGGGTGTGGGCGCGGTTGCGCAGGTGACGCGATGAAGGCAGTGGCGGGAGCCAGAGATCAATCCGATAGGATGGGGTACCAGTGACGGCTCGGGAAAGGTTTGTGGAAGTCGATTCGAGCCGTTCCCGCCACTGCCACCTCTATTGTGCGCGTCGGCGGAGGGATATACCCGATCCCTGGCTGGAAATGCATTGCAGACCCTCGCGGGCCAAAGGGGAGAGCTTGTCCGGGCTTGCGTCTCTGAGCGGCAGCCAGACCGACCCGAGGGAGTCGCGGCCGTCGGGATCCTCTTTGATGGGCGCCGGCGCCGCCAGATTCACCCGGTACAGAAACCCCAGGTGATGGAGCTCGACCAGGTGCGTGCCCGAATCCGCCGGGAAGACGGAGACGAGGCTGAACGAGCCGACCAGCTCCTTCACCTCGACCGCCACCCCCGCCTCCTCCAGGAACTCCCTGGCCACGGTCTCGGTGGGGGATTCGCCGAACTCCACGCCGCCGCCAGGAAGATCGTACAGACCCTTGTACGGCCCCTTCGCTTTTCGGACCACGAGTATCCGGTCATCGCAGATGCAGATTCCGTATGCACCGATCCGGGTTTCACGCAGCGCGGGTTCATCCGGCGGTGTCATGATCCTGCTCCTTTCAAGGTCCGTTCGCTGGTCGGGAAGCGCTGGGGTCTGCTGGTACCCGGGCCGACCCATCCCGCCCATGCTCATCCCGGTCGCCGGGACTGCCCGTCACCGCCCCTGCGGCCCGGGGGCAACGCCGCCGGGGAATGACCGCTTCAACAGCTGCACGAACTGCCTGGCCGCGTCGGGCACCTCCCGGTGCTGGGGCAGGATCAGGTAGGTGGCCGCCGTGGGCAGCTCCATGTCCACCGGCACGGTGACCAGCCGCCCTTCGGCCAGTTCCCGCACCACCGAAGAAAGGGGGAGGAACGAGACGCCGAGGCCCTCTTCCAGCAGCCGCTTGGTGACGTCGACACGGTCCACCGCCAGGGTGCGCAGGTGGGGCTGTCGCCGGCTGACCGCCACCAGGAGGGGATCCCAGTAGATCGGGTGGTTGCCGGTGAGCAGCAGGTGGCGGCCGATCAGGTCCATCCAGCCGGCACCGGCAGCATTTTCCGGCGCGGCCACCAACACGACAGGATCCGTGTACAGTACTGTCGAAATCGTGTCCGGATGCGTCGAGGGCGCCCGGGCCAGCCCTACGTGCGCGGCGCCGGAAGCGACCACCTGCCCGACGGCGGAGGAGACCTCGGTGGTGATGATCACCTCGACCCGCGGGTTCTCCTGGGTGAACTCCTTGAGCAGCCCCGGCAGGACCGATGTGGCCACCAGCGGCGAGGTGACCAGTTGCAGCCGGGTATCATAACCCTGCCACCAGGCGGTCATCTCGTTCACGGCCTGCTCGTAAGTGGCCAGCACCCTGCGGGCATGCGGCAGGAACCGGTGCCCGGCCGGCGTCAGCCGGACCCGCTTGCCCACCCGCTCGAAGAGCTGGAAACCCAGCAGGTGTTCCAACTGGCGGATGTGCGTCGTAACCGTGGGCTGGGCCAGGTAGAGCCGCTCGGCGGTCTGGTGGAAGTTCTCCAGCTCCGCTGCCGTCACGAAGGTGCGGAGTAGTTTGAGGTCCATCAGAGGTGCTCCCTTCTCCCCAGGCGGAATTGGGTAGCACATTTCGAGACGTCTTAACTGTATTCCTTTAGCGCTGCCAGCAGAGGTGAGGACGCATGCCGCAGGTGATCGGTCACAGGGGTGCCGCCGGCACCCACCCGGAGAACACCATGGTTTCGTTCCGAAGGGCCTTCGAACTGGGCGTCGACGGCATCGAGTTCGACGTGCACCGCACGGCCGACGGCCACCTGGTCGTCATCCACGACCCGGCGGTGGACCGCACCACCGACGGGTCCGGGCTGGTGATGGCCATGACGCTGGAGCAGATCCGGGCGCTGGACGCCGGCTCCTGGAAGGACCCGCGCTTCGCCGGCGAACGGGTGCCCACCCTGCAGGAGCTGGTGCGGGCCACGCCGCCCGGGGTCCGGCTCTACCTGGAGCTGAAGGCAGGGTCGGTGCACTACCCGGGCATCGAGCAGGAGCTGGTCGACCTGCTGAAGGCGGAGGGTGTCCTGGACCGTACGCAGGTCTCCTCCTTCGATCACCGCGCCCTGGTGAAGCTGAAGGAGATCTGTCCGGAGCTGCCCCTGGGCATGCTGACCTCGAGCAACCTGGTGGACCCCGTCGGCATGGCGAAGGCGATCGGGTGCGAGGCCATCCATCCCGCGTGGCCGTGGGTGACGCCCGAGTACGTGGAGGCCGCACACGCGGCGGGGCTGAAGGTGAACTGCTGGACGGTGAACGATCCGCTGGCGCTCGCCCTCATGCAGAACGCCGGGGTTGACGGCATCATGACCGACTATCCGGAGCGCCTCCGGAACGGCTGACCAACGGGCTGAACCGTTCGCCTCCTGCGGGGCTGCAGGAGAAACGCCCCCGCACCCCGAACCTTCGTGAGGTATGCCGTAGATTACGCAGCAGGGAGGAATCGCGCATGTTTGGCCGCCTCGGCACCATGGAGATCCTGCTTATCGTCCTCGTCATTCTCCTGCTCTTCGGCGGCGCCAAGCTGCCGCAGCTGGCGCGCGGGCTGGGGGATTCGATCAAGGAGTTCCGCAAGGCGGTCAAGCAGGACGACGACAAGAACGTTTCGGACAAGGAGAAGGAGCAGGAGTAGGCGCGGGCAGACTACGGACGTCTGCTCGTACCGCCCCGCCTGTCCGCCCAAGGAGGCCCCGACGTGCTCTGGATACTGCAGCTGCTCGCCGGCGCGCTGCTGATGGCCCTCTCGGCCAATGTCTTCCTCGTGCCGCTGAAGCTGGCCGAAGGCGGCGTCACCGGCATCGGCATCATCCTCTACCACCTCCTGGGGGTGCCCATGTGGGTCACCCAGGTGGTCGTCAACATCCCCATCCTCGCCCTTGGGCTGAAAGTAAAGGGCTGGCGGCTCATCCGGCGCTCGCTCATCGGGGTGGCCGCCTACTCGTTCTTCCTGGCGGTCACGGCCAACGTCCCGCCCATCACGGACCAGGTGGTGCTGGCCATCATCTACGGCGGCCTCACCATGGGCATCGGCCTGGGCCTGGTCCTGCGTTCCGGCGGCAGCACGGGGGGCACCGAGGTGCTGGCCCTGGTGCTGCAGCAGCGGTCCGGCTTCTCGGTCGGATCCATGGTGCTCGCGGTGGACACCGTCGTCCTGGCCATGGCGGCGGTCGCCTTCTCGCCCGAGGCGGCCATGTGGGCGGTCATCACCCTGATCATCTCGTCGAAGGTCGTCGACGTCGTGCAGGTGGGCCTCTACTCGGCCCGGGGCGTGACCATCATCACCACCCGGCCGGAGCCGATCGCTCGCCGGATCATGAACGAGGTCGAGCGCGGCGTGACGATCATCAACGGCACCGGGGCCTTCACCGGCGAGCCCCGCACCATCCTCTATACCGTCGCCCAGCGCACCGAGCTCACCCAGGTCAAGCAGATCGCGTACGCGGAGGACCCGAAGGCGTTCGTGGTGGTGGCTGAGGTGCACGAGGTGCTGGGCGAGGGCTTCCGGGACCCGTCGAAGGATATGCACTAGGATCCGGGCACAGCCCGGAGGCAGTGACAAGGCCAGGCGAGCCGCCTGGCCTTTCCTGATGCCGTGTTCAGTTCAGAAACCACATGATCCACGCGGGCACCGCCACGGTGGCCACCGCCAACAGCACGAGCCCCGCCGCCCCGAAGCGCAGCTGCCGCCGCCAGGCCCAGCGGGCGTAGTTGAGCGTGTAGACGGCCACGAGCAGGGTGCCCAGCACGACCACAACCTTCATCAACGCGTCATCCTCTCCTCGGAGGACCGGGTCGGCGCCAGCGTGAGGCCGAAGCGCCGCAGCCGGACGTCCACGGTGGCGGTGATCTCCGCCTCGGCGTACCGCCTGGGCCAGTTGTACGCTTCCCAGGTCTGCACGGTGGGGAAAGCCGACACCGCGTGGCGGCCGAAGCCGGCGACGTCGCTCTCCCACCGCTGCGTCTTCTCGATCAGCCGCTCCATGGTCTGCAGCACGTGCTGCCCGATGGCCTGCTCCAGTTCGTCCTGCCTGTCGGGCAGGGCGTAGTCGATGCCCGAAGGCACGCCCACCACCTCAGCCTCCAGCGTGATGTACGCCCGGATGGAGGGCTTCTCCCCCAGCCGGTCCACGAAGATGCGGGTCGGCCGCCCCCGGCTTACGTGCAGGATGATGAACTCGTCCGGGTCGCCGGGGTCGGGGATGGCGTCGAAGGCGCCCTGGAAGCGGTTCTGCAGGACCAGCAGCGCCCGGACCTCCTCGCCGTTCAGCACGCCGACCATCCGGCGCCCCCGGAAGACCGCGGCGCCGATCATCTCCACGGCGGGGCCGCCGCTGCGGGGCAGAACGCCGGCCTCGATCTGCGACTCCCGCTCGGGGGAGATGGTCTCGCTCCCGCTCTCCTCGGCGGAGAGGGCGGCGTAGTAGGCGATCGGCTCCTGGTACTCCGCGTTCAGCAGCGCGATGAAGGAGCTGATCTGGCTGGCCGACGGCAGCGTGCCGCTGGTCCGCGTATGGTACGTGAGCTGCTCGATGAACTTGATCGGGTTGATATCCAGCTCCGGCGCCACCCGCTGCAGGAACTCGGCCGCCGGCTCCCGGGTGACGATCAGGAAGGCCGTCTCCCGCAGCTGGCGGAAGCGGGCGACCTCGTCCAGGAACACCAGCCCCTTCTCCCGCGCCAGCTGTTCGTGCACGAACACCGCCTGCACGTGGTGGAACTGGACCCGCCGGCCGATGTACCCGTGCAGGATGTTGGTCGCCGCGGCGATTCCGGGCGCCTCCACCGTCGTGATCAGGACGGGCGGCTCTTCGGGGCTGCCGCCCTCCTTTCCCGCCAGCGCACGGGGCTTGGCGATGACCACGGTGATGGCGAGGCTGCCGCCGCGGCCCTCGTCCACCCCCAACGCCAGCACGTAGGCGCCCTCCTCGATCTCCATCTTGTTCCAGCAGCCGGCCAGCAGCGGGAGGACCAGCAGGAGGACCAGCAGGCTACGTGGCATTGCCGGCGGCCCCCTTGCCGCGGATGGCTGCGAGAATGAGGAGCAGAAGCGGGACCGCCAGCGCGCCGAAGCCCATCGGCCGGATCACCAGTCGGTCGAGCCTGATCACGGTCACGTAGTCCTGGGGCAGGAGGGACAGCGCCGAGACGAGGACCGCGCAGGGGAAGAGCAGCGGACGGTACTCGGGCAGTCGCAGGGCCCCGGACAGGGAGGCCACCCCGGCATGGAACAGCGCCGAGAACCGGGTGCCGGCGGCGAACATCCACAACAGGACGATCAGCGACTCGGTGCGCTGCAGGAACCGGCCCAGGTAGATCAGGCGGGCGAGATAGTACACGGGAAAGGGGGCCTCCCGCGCCACAGGCGGCCCCGCCGTGGCCACAAGTACCGTCACGGTGAACGTCGCGGTCACCCCGAACAGCAGGATCCCCTGCAGCGTGCTGTGCTGCAGGCACCGGGCCGTCCGGAAGACGTTGCCCACCGCCAGCAGCGCGATCGCCTCAGCCGCCACGCTGGTGAGGTACAGGCTACCGAGCAGGGTCTGCCGGAAGCCGAAGCCCCACAGCGGGAAGAGCAGGGTCGTGTCCATGCGGGGCAGGCTGAACACCAGCACCGAGAGCACCCCCGCCGCGATCAGCGGCAGGAGGATGTACGCGGTGCGCGCGATGGCCTCGGCCCCGCGGTAGGAGGAGAAGACGGCCGCGGCCGTCGCCGTCACGATGAGCACGCTGGGCGGGGTCTGCGGCAGGATCGTGTTGATGAAGGTGTCGGTGAAGTTGCGAAGGGTGACGATGGAGACGGCCAGGAGCCAGACAGAGACCGCCAGGGTGAGCAGCGGACCCACGACCGGCCCTGCGGTCTGCAGGCTGATGTCGGCCAGCGACTCGCCGGGGAAGCGCCGCACCAGAACCACCATGGGCAGCACCGCCAGGAGGCTGAAGAGGGTGATCAGGATGCCTGCCTGCCAGGCCGCCGGTCCCCCGATCCGCACCAGGTACTGCGGATACTGCAGGAACAGCATGGCCCCCAGGACCGTGAACAGCAGCACGCTGCCCTCCCGGGCGCTGATGTGGCCCTCGAACTGCTGCATGGTTCAGCCTCCCTGACGCGGATCGGGCTGCGGCGAACGGGGGTCCCAGGTGCGCACGATCTCCCGCTGCCGCCGCCGGTTGAGCGAATGCATATAGCCCGGCCGCTCCTCCTGCTTGTACAGGGGCGGCTTGTACACCACGTCCTGCGCCTTTCCCGCGTAGGCCACCACGGGGGTGAGGTAGGCGATCCCGAAGGAGCGCAGGCTGGCCGCGTACACCACCAGCGTGTGGAGCCCGGCGGCCAGCCCCATGAAGCCCAGCACGGTGGTCAACATGAGCAACATGAAGCGGAGGGTCCGGATGCCCCAGCCCGCAAGGTAGTTGGGCAGGGCGAAGGAGGCCAGGCCGGTGACGGCTACCACCAGGATCATGATCGGGCTGACGATGCGGGCCTCCACCGCGGCCTGCCCCAGCACCAGGGAGGCCACGAGCCCCACCGTGGGACCGATGACCCCGGGGATGCGGGCGCCCGCCTCACGGATCAGCTCGAAGACGACCTCCATGGCCAGCAACTCCACCACCGCCGGCATCGGGACCGGCTCCCGGCTCTGGGCGAGGAAGAGCATGAGTTCGGTGGGGATCATCTCCGGGTGGTAGTTCACCATGGCGATGTAGAAGGACGGAAGCACCAGCGAGATGATCAGGGCGCCGGCCCGGATGTAGCGCAGGATGGTGCCGAAGGGCCAGCGGAGGTAGTAGTCCTCGGCCGTTTGCAGGAGCGCCCAGAAGGTCGTCGGGCAGATGATGGCGTGGGGGGAGGTGTCGACGAACAGCACCACGTGCCCTTCCGACAGGTAGGCGGCCGCCCGGTCGGGCCGCTCGGTCATCAGGGTGGTCGGCAGGAGCGACCGGGGGTGGTCGTCGATGTAGGGCTGAAGCGTGCCCGAGCCGTTCACCACGTCGACCTTGATCGCCTCGATCCGCCGCTTCACCTCGGCGACCAGCAGCGGCGGGGCGATGGTGTCGATGTACATCATCCCCACGTAGGTCTGGCTCACGGTGCCCACCGTGAGGATCTCGGTGACCAGGCGCGGGTCCTTCAGCCGGCGGCGCACCAGGGCGACGTTGACCCGCCAGGCCTCCGTGAAGGCATCGTTGGGTCCCCAGATCACCTGCTCGACCTTGGGGTCGCTGACGCTGCGGGTCGGCGGGTCCTTGGTCTCCACCGCCAGGCCCACGGCCGCCCCGTCCAGCAGGATGACGGTGTCGCCGGCCAGCATCGCCTCCGCCAGGGACGAGACGTCGTGGTGGCGGCTCACCTGGTTGCCGGTGAGCAGCCGCTGCTCGACCAGGTCCACGGCGGCGGGGCCCGGCTGCGGGCTGAGCCGAAGCTCGTGGCCCAGCAGCATCAGGGGCTCCAGGATGTACCCGTTGATGATCTGCTTGTCAGAGATCCCCTCCATGAACAGGAGGGCCGCCCGGATCGGCGGCACGGTGGCGATGGTGATCTCGCGGACGATGAGGTCCTTGTTCCGGGGGTGCCGGAAGAGCTCCTTGAAGTGGTTGACGTTCTCGTCCAGGTTCGCGGAGAGATCCCCCGCCTGCCGGATCGCTTCCCCGCCCTGCCCGGCGGCCTGCGCCAACCTGTCCAGCCGGGTGAGCAGGGCGGAGGTGTGGATGCGGGCGTCGGCGACCATGTGGGCGGCCTGCTCGGCGCTCGCGGGCGGGTGACCCTGGTCTTCCAGGCTGAACGTGTCCTTGGACATGGTGGTGGACGGATCCAGCAGACGCTTCAGCCCATCCCAGACGTTCACGCACACCCCTCCCGTTTCCAGATGTAAGGTGCCCGCATGCGCAGGGCGGCTATACCCGGGCCGGCGCGTGCACGCCGGCGGCCGCGGGCAAGCTATGAGCGTCATCCTACGCGCTCGCAAAAGGGAGGGATTGGGACCGTGCGTGTTCGGCAGCGGTTGTTCAGCTTGATGCTCGCCCTCGTCCTGGCCGTCGGCGCGGTTACGGTGAGCGGGTGCATGCCGCAGCAGCAGCCCGAGTCCCAGCAGCAGCACAGCCAGGGAGGGGGAGAGGATCGGGAGAAGCAGGAACGGGAGGAGGGCGAAAAGGACCAGGAGGAGAAGGAGACCGGCGGGGGGAAGGGAGGCAAGTCCGGCGGCTCCGGGGGCTCGGGCCAGGGCGGGGGCCAGCAGCAGGGCGGCTCCGGTGGCGGCTCCCAGGACAGTACAGGCGGCAGCCGATAGCGTGCGGGAAGGCCGTGCCACAGGGCAGGCCTTCCCGCTCTTTTGGATTCTCTGACAGGGACTTTGGCCGGTGCGGGCGAAGTATCAGGAAAGGGTTGGCATGCCACCCCGCAAGCGAGGGAAGGTGACCGCATGAAACTGACGATCATCGGCGGCGCAAGCGCATACACGCCGGACATCATCCTCGGCCTTCTCCAGGATCACGCCCTGTATGCCGGGGGCGAGCTGTGCCTGCACGACATCGACGGCGCGAACCTGCGGGTGATCGAGCGGCTGGCACGGGCGCTGGTGCGGGCGGCGGGGGCCGACCTGCGCGTCACGGCCACGCTGGACCGGGCGGAGGCCATCACCGGCTCCCGGTTCATCCTCACGCAGCCCCGGGTCGGCGGGCTGCAGCACCGGGCCCTGGACGAGAAGATCCCCCTGAAGCACGGGCTGATCGGCCAGGAGACCCTGGGCCTGGGCGGGTTCGCCTTCGCCTGGCGCACGATCCCGGTGATGCTGGAGATCGTGGAGGAGGTGCAGCGGCTCGCCCCGGAGGCGTGGATCATCAACTACGCCAACCCTGCCGGCATGGTCACCGAGGCGGTGATCCGCCGCTTTCCCGACGCCCGGTTCATCGGCCTCTGCGACATGCCCACGGGCCTGCAGTGGGCCATCGGCCGGCTGCTGCGGGTGGACTACCGCCGCATTGCCCTGGATTATGCCGGTATCAACCACGGCGGCTGGGTCAGCCGGGTGCTGCTGGACGGCGAGGACGTGACGGCGCGGCTGCGCCGCTGGGCCGCCGCGCTGGGCCCGGTGGCGTCGCTGCTGCCGCTGGGCGAGCAGACGGGTACGGTGCGGCTCTTCCGCCAGCACGGGATGGTGCCCGACCCCTATCTCCGGTACTACTACTACAAGGACCAGATCCTCAAGAAGCTGCTGCGGGCCGAGCGGACCCGGGCCGAGTTCCTGATCGAGCGGGTGCAGCAGCTGTACCGCCACTACGCGGACGTGGCCGGGCAGGAGCAGCCGGTGCTGAAGGAGCACCGGGGTCACCCGGCCCACTCGGACCTGGCCTCGCAGGTGATCGCCGCCATGGCGGCGAACCGGCCCACGCGCTTCGTCATCCAGCAGCGCGGGGCCGGCGCCGTGCGCCACCTTCCGCCGGAGGAGGCAGCCCAGTTCTCGGCGATCGTCGACGGCAGCGGCTGGACGCCGATCCCCCAGCCGGCGCTGCCCCGGAAGGAGGCCGAGCTCATCGCCCGCATCAAGGCCTCGGAGACGCTCAACGTGCGGGCTGCGATGGAGGGCGACCGGAGCCTGGCCGTGGAGGCCGCCGAGCTCAACCCGCTGGGGGCGCCGCGGCCCCTCGCCGAGAAGGTCGTGGACGAGCTGCTGGCCGCGCACCGCAAGTACCTGCCGCAGTTCGCCTGAGGGCCGGCCATGCGGGGACTGATCGTCAACGCGGACGACTTCGGCCTCAGCCCGGGCGTCAGCCGGGGCATCCTGCGGGCTCACTGGGAGGGCATCGTCACCTCCACGACGTTCATGGTCAACTTCCCCTGGGCGGCCGAGATGGCCGGCCTGTTGCGCCGCGCCCCCCGCCTGGGCGTGGGGCTCCACCTGAACCTGACCACCGGTGCACCGGTGCTGCCGCCCGCGGAGGTTCCCAGCCTCGTGGGGCCGGACGGCCGGTTCGGCCGCAGCCTCGTCCGGCTTCTGGCCAGGATGCGGCCCGCCGAGGCGGAGCGGGAGTGGTCAGCGCAGGTGGAGCGTTTTGTCGCGCTGATGGGCCGGCCGCCGACCCACCTGGACACCCACCGGTACCTGCAGGCCTACCCGCCGCTCTGCCGGGCCATGATCCGGGTCGCCCGGCGGTACGGGGTGCCGGCGGTGCGGGTCCTTCCGCCCGGCGTCTTCCCGGAGGGGACCTTTCCCCCGTGGAGCCCGGCCGGCCCCCTGCTGGGCGTCGCCCTGCGCCGCACCACCGCGCTGATCCGGGCAAGCGGCCTGGCCGCGCCGGACCGCGCGCTGGCGGGCGACTTCGACCTGCCCGGGCTGCTCACCCGGCTGGACCGGGTCGGGGACGGGGTCACCGAGCTGGTGACGCATCCGGGCGAGGTGGACGACCTGCTGCGGTCCCTGAGCTCCCTGCAGGAACAGCGGGAGGTGGAGCTGGCCGCGCTGACCTCCCCCGCCGCCCGGGAGCGGGTGCAGGCGCGTGGGATCCGGCTGATGCACTTCGGCGACCTGACCGACGCAGCGAGGGGGTAAGTGTCGTGCGAGAGAAGGCGGCGTTCTTCCAGCGGGCCTCGGCCAGCCTGATGGTTCCCCTGACCTTCGTGCCGCTCCCGGCGGTGCTGGTGGCCCTGGGAACCGTCCTGGGGATCGGCCCGCTGGAGTCGGCGGGGCTGGAGCTGCTGCGGGTGTGGCTGCCGCTGTTCTTCGCGATGGGCATCGCCGTGGGCTTCGCCCAGGCCGAGGGTATGGCGGTGCTCTCCGCCGCCGCCGGGTACCTGACGATGATGGCCGTGGCGGAGGGCGTGGCCGGCGATCCGGCGGTGAACTTCGGGGCCCTGGGCGGGGTGGCGGTCGGCGCCGCCGCCGTCTGGCTGTACCGGTACGCGGCGAAGGTCAGGTTGCCCGAGTTCCTCGCGCTCTTTTCGGGCCGGCGGCTGGGGCCGATCCTGGCGGCCCTGGCCGGGGTGGTCCTGGGCTGGGGGTTCGGCCTCGTGTGGCCGGGCTTCCACCGGGCCGTCGTCCTGCTGGGCGAGTGGATCTACGCCGCCGGCGGCGCCGGGGCGTTCGTCTACGGCGGCATCATCCGGATGCTCATCCCCACCGGCCTGCACCACCTCCTGATGCAGCTCATGGACTACCAGATGGGCGCGTGGACCGACCCGGCCACAGGCCAGGTGGTGATGGGCGAGTACATCCGTTTCCTGCACGGCGATCCCAGCGCGGGGCGGCTGCTCTCCGGGTTCTTCCTCACCCTGGCCTTCGGGCCGCTGGGCGCCGCCCTGGCGATGGTGCACGAGGCCCGGCCCGAGCAGCGCCGCCGGGTGAGCGGGATGATGCTCACCGGCGTGCTCACGGCCATGGTGCTGGGCATCACGGAGCCGATCGAGTTCGCCTTCATCTTCGCCTCCCCGCTCCTGTTCGGGATCCACGTGCTCTTTTCGGCCGCGGCCTCTCTGCTGGGGTACGTGCTGGACATCCACCTGGGGGGGTACGCCCTGCCCCTGGCGGTCGTCAACTGGCACCGGCAGCAGAACGGCTGGCTGCTCCTGCCCCTGGGGGCGGCCTGGACGGCGCTCTACTACGTCACCTTCCGTCTGATCATCCGGTGGCGGCGGCCGCCGGTGCTGGGACAGACCGACGCCGTCCCCGTGGCGGGCGCCGGGGGTTCGGACGCCCGGGCGGCCGCAGGGGAGCCGTCAGAGGCGGCGCGTCCGGCCGGGGCCGCTGGGCCTTCGGCGGCCGCCATTCTGGATGCCCTGGGCGGGCCGGCCAACGTGCGCAGCCTCACCGCCTGCATGACCCGGCTGCGGCTGGAGGTCAACGATCCCGCAGCGGTGGATGACGCCGCGCTGCGCGCCTTCGGCGCGGCCGGGGTGGTGCGGTCCGGGTCCTCCGTCCAGGTGGTGATGGGCGCCCGGGCCGGCGACATCGAGCAGGCCCTGCAGGCCGAACTGGCGGAGGCGGCGGGGCAGGGCGGAGCCGGGCAGACCGCGGGGAGGCAGGAGCCGTGCAGGTGACGATGGCGGTCGCCAAGGTGCCGAAGTTTGGATTGGTGGAAAGTGGGGATTCTGTAGAACTGTTGGAGCGTCCCCGCGGCGGCCTCACCGCCATTCTGGCGGACGGGCAGCGGCACGGCCGCTCGGCGAAGCGGCTGAGCCAGCTGGTCGTGGCGAAGGCGATGCAGCTGGTGGCCGACGGCGTGCGGGACGGCGCGGTGGCCCGGGGAGTGCACGACTACCTGTACGCGGTGCGGGACGGCAAGGTCTCCACCGAACTGGTGCTGCTCTCCGTGGACGCCCGGACCGGCACCCTGGTGGTCACCCGGAACACCCACGTGCCGGTGCTGGTCCGGCGGGGGGACGGCTCGGTCCTGCGGCTGGACGAGCCGGTGGAGCCCATCGGCATGCGGGAGACGCTGCGCCCGGTCATCGCCGAGATTCCGCTGGAGCCGGGGCTGGTCGCCCTGGCCATGACCGACGGCGTATACGCGGCCGGCCGGTGGCACGGGCGGCAGTGGCCGGTGGAGGCGCTGGAGGCGATCGTGCGGGAGGCCGATCCGGCGTCGATGCAGGCCCTGGCCGACCGGGTCCTGGCCGAGGCGATGCGCCTGGATGAGCAGCGCCCCGCCGACGACATGGCGGTGCTGGCCGTGGGGGTGACCGCGGGAGGGGAGGACCGCATCCGCCGGATGAGCGTCACCATGGAGTGGTGAAGCCGATCGGGGAGGGATGCGCTTGCGTGAACCCGTCGTCGCGATCGTGGGCGTGTGCGCGGCAGGGAAGACTACGCTGGCAGCGGGCCTGAACGCGGCGGGAATCCGGGCGTACAGCGTCCCCCAGGAGCACTCGGTGGTGCGGCGGCTCTGGAAGCACCTGCATCCGGACGCGAACATCCTGGTGATGCTGGATGCCCGCTGGGAGACCGCCCGCCGCCGGCGGCCTGAGATCCGCTACGGGCCTGAGCGGCTGGAGGAGCAGCGCAGGCGGCTGGCTTACGCCCGGGCGGAATGCGACCTGTACCTGCCCACCGACGACCTGAGCATCGAGGACGTGCGCCAGCGGGTGCTGGCGTTTATCGAAACGTGGAAGGAGAAGGAGCGAACGTGATGGCGCCTCCGCAGGAGGGCCCGGCGCCGGCCCGCAGGGGGCTGGTGCGGGAGATTCTGGAGACCGCCGCGCTGGCCCTGGTGGTCGCGCTGGTGGTGCGCACCTTCGGGGTGCAGGTCTTCCGGGTGGAAGGCGAATCGATGCTGCCGACCCTGGCCCACGGCGACCGGCTCCTGGTGAACAAGCTGGTCTACCGGCTCCGGGAGCCGGCGCCCGGCGAGGTGGTCGTGATCGCGGATCCCGCCAATCCCCACCGCCACCTGGTGAAGCGGGTCATCGCCGTCGCCGGGGACGAGGTGGCGGTAGAGGGCGACGCCGTGTGGGTGAACGGCCGGCTCCTCGACGAACCCTACGTCCACCCCGGCAGCCCGGGCACCTACCGGGCGGGACCGCTGACGGTGCCGGAGGGGTACGTGTGGGTGATGGGCGACAACCGGGGCGCCTCGCTGGACTCGCGCCTTCTGGGGCCGATCCCGGTGGCGCGGGTGGAGGGCCGGGCGGCCGCGCTGGTGTGGCCGCCGGTGCGGATCGGGGATCACGGACCGCTGGCGGCGGCGCGGACGTACCGCTAGACCCGCCGGGCCCATGGGGCCCAGGCGGCCGGGTGTTTCGCCGGCGACAGCGCGGCAGCCGGCAAGTTGCGGACGTGACGGGAGGACCTGGATTGGGCAAGGTGACCTTCGAACAGGTGCGGCAGGATCCGGAGGTGCGCGCCTACATCGTGAAGGCCAACGAGATGCTGGCGGCCATCGGCTTCACCGAGCACGGGCTGCGGCACGTGGGGCTGGTCGCCGACCGGGCGATGGGGCTCATGGCGGAGCTGGACCGGCCGCCGCGCCTGCGGGAGCTGGCGGGCATCGCCGCCCTGCTCCACGACATCGGCAACATCGTCAACAGGCAGGGCCACGGGCAGACCAGCGCCCTGCTGGCTCATCACATCCTGAGCCGGATGGGGATGGCGCCCGAGGAGATCGCCATCATCATGTCGGCCATCGGCAACCACGAGGAGGAGATCGGCAACCCGGTACACGACGTCTCTGCCGCGCTGATCCTGGCCGACAAGTCCGATGTGCATCGCACCCGGGTCTACAACCGGGACGTGGCCACCTTCGACATCCACGACCGGGTCAACTGCGCGGTCACCCACAGCGAGCTGCACGCCTTTCCGGCCGAAAAGGTGATCCGGCTCAGCCTCACGGTCGACACCTCGATCATCGCGATCATGGAGTACTTCGAGATTTTCCTCAGCCGCATGATCATGTGCCGGCGGGCGGCGGCCCATCTGGGCTGCCAGTTCCAGCTGGTGATGAACGAAAACCGGCTGCTGTAGTGGTGATTTTCTTTGACTCACCATAGGGCCCGCCGTAAAATGGAAGAGGTCGCGGGCAGGAACGGTTGAAATAGGGGGATATTGCTGAGGGCGGGCGGAGGCGAAGCCTCCATTTTGCTTTGCGACGCACTTGTATTCCAACGTTAAGGAGGACAGGCCATGAGAGGCGGCTGGAACGCGCTGGTTCTGGCCCTGATTCTGGTGGTGGTCGGCGGCGTCATCGGGTTCTACCTGACGCCGCACCCGCAGACCGGCTCGGCCAGGATCCTGCAGCACATGAAGCTCGGCTTGGACCTGCAGGGCGGCGCGCACATCGTGCTGGAGGGCGTGGAATCTGAGCTGGGCCCGGTGACGCCGGACACGATCCAGGCGGCCCGGCAGGTCATCGAAAACCGGATCAACGCCCTGGGCGTCTCCGAGCCGATCGTGCAGGTGGACGGCCAGAACCGGATCATCGTCGAGATCGCGGGTGCGACGGACATCGACCAGGCGCGGGAGGTCATCGGCAAGACCGCGGTGCTGAAGTTCATCGACCCCGAAGGGAACGAGGTGCTGACGGGCAACGACGTGGAGAAGGCGGGCGTGGCCCAGAACCCGTCGGGCAGCGGCTTCATCGTGACCCTGAAGCTGAAGGGCGAGGGGCCGGACAAGTTCTACGAGGCCACCCGCAAGTACGTGGGGAAGCCGATCTTCATCCTGCTGGACGATGAGATCATCTCGGCGCCGATGGTCCAGGAGCCCATCCCGGGCGGCGAGGCCACCATCACCGGCAACTTCACCGTGGAGGAGGCCGGCACGCTGGCCAACCTGATCAACGGCGGCGCGCTGCCCGTCAAGCTGGTGGAGGTGGAGGCCCGCATGGTCAGCGCCACCCTGGGCGCGGACTCGGTCGCCAAGTCGCTCCGGGCGGGCTGGATCGGCATCGTCGGCGTGCTGCTGTTCATGATCCTGCTCTACCGCATCCCGGGCCTGCTGGCCGACATCGCCCTGGGGGTCTACGCGATCCTGAACATGGTCGTCCTGCTGGCCATCGACGCCGTGTTCACCCTCCCGGGCATCGCCGGCCTCCTGCTGGGCATTGCCATGGCGGTGGACGGCAACGTCATCATCTTCGAGCGCATCAAGGAGGAGCTGCGCAAGGGCAAGGGGCTGCGCTCCGGCATCGACGCCGGCTTCCACCGGGCGTACGTCACGGTGCTGGACTCCCAGATCACCACGGCCATCGCGGCGGCGATCCTCTGGTACCTGGGCACCGGCCCGGTGCGGGGCTTCGCGGTCACGCTCTTCGTCGGCACCGTGCTCTCCATCTTCACGGCCATCACCTTCACCCGCTGGCTGGTCAAGCTCGCGGTGGACACCGGCTGGTTCAACAAGCGGACGCTGTTCGGCGTGAAGGAGGTGGCCAACTAGATGGGCCTTACCCGCATCCGCTACATGCGCTATGCCCGCCACTACCTCATCTTCACCCTGGTGACCGTGCTGCTGGCCGCCGGCGCGCTGCTCTTCCGGGGGCTGAACCTGGGCATCGACTTCACGGGCGGCCTGCTGCTGGACCTGCAGTTTGAGCGCACGGTCACGATCGAGCAGGTGCGCACCGTGATCGACAGCGCGCTCGGCATCGACGCGCAGATCCAGCAGGTGGAGCCCAAGGGGGCGGCGAGCCCCGAGGCCACCGAGTTCCTCGTGCGCACGCCCGAACTGAGCGCCGAGGACAAGGACAGGCTCTACGGCAGCCTCCTGCACCTGGGGGCGTACACCGTCATCGGCGAGGACGCGGTCTCGGGGACGGTCTCCTCCGAGCTGACGAACAAGGCCCTGCTGGCCGTGGGCATCGCCGCGGTGCTGCAGGTGATCTACATCTCCATCCGGTTCCAGTTCCGCATGGGGGTCGCAGCGGTCGTCGCCCTGCTGCACGACGTGCTCCTCACCATGGGCGTGCTGGCGCTGTTCCAGGTGGAGATCAGCTCCAACTTCGTGGCGGCCATCCTCACGGTGCTGGGCTATTCGATGAACGACACCGTGGTGGTCCTGGACCGGCTGCGGGAGAACCTGCACAGCCGGCAGAAGGGCGAGTCGCTGGAGGAGATGGCGACCCGGTCGATTCAGGAGGTCATCACCCGGTCCATCTACACCGGCGTATCGGTGCAGCTCATGCTGCTGGCGATGATCTTCCTGGGCGGGTCGACGGTTCTGGACCTGGCCTCCACGCTGTTCGTCGGCATCCTCGCCGGCACATACTCCTCCATCACCGTCGCGGCCGCGCTCTGGTTCGTGTGGGAGCAAAGCCGGGAAGGCGGCCACCCCGGGCCTGCCGGCGCCAGGCCGGCCAGGGCGTAGCCGGGGGGCCGGAGCCCGGTGGTCGGCGGAGGCGCAGGATTCGACATACAGAGCAACACGGGGCGCCCTTTCGGGGGCGCCCTTTCGACATTGTCGGCGCCACGGCCCGCCCTGCAGGCCCCTGAATCTGCCACCCCCCGCATCGACAGCGTGTCGAGCGATATTCTGGCGGCAATGACAAGCCGCGAGGGAGTTTCTTCCCAGGGTTTGGTTACACTAACGGGGACTGATCGCTGCGACGTTCGGGGGGTATGACATGGAATCCGTTTTCGGCCTGGTGCGGCATCCCGGCAACGATGCGCTCTTCCGGGCCGTCGAGATGTCGCTGGTCTCCACCCTGGCCGGAAGGCCCCTGCACATTCACGCCGAGGGGCTCAGGGGCACCGGCAAGACGACCATCATGCGGCGGGTGCGGAAGGCGCTGCCCCGCATCCGGCGCATCCGGGGCTGCCTGTACAACTGCGACCCGTCCGCCCCCCACTGCCCCGTCCACCGGGGCCTGAGCCCGGAGGAGGTGGCGGCGCTGGGGGAGGAGCGGGTGCCGATGCCGTTCCTGGAGATCTCCCACGCCGCCAAGATCGGCACGGTGGTGGGCTCCATCGACCTGAGCCGGCTGGTGAGCGCCACCCATCCCGAGGCGGCGCTGCTGCCCGGCACCATCCCCCAGGCGCACCGGGGCATCCTGTTCGTGGACGAGATCAACCGGCTGGCCGAGACCTCGCCCGAGCTGGCCGACGTGCTGCTGGACGTCATGGGCACCCGGCCGGGGCGAGTCCAGATCGAGGAGACGGGCCTGCCGCCGGTGGAGCTGCCGGTGCTGGTCTCGGTGTGGGCGGCCTCCAACCCGGACGAGGAGCCGGGCCCCCTGGAGGAGATCCGCCGGCAGCTCAGCGACCGGTTCGACTTCGCCATCTACACCGACCGGCCGTCGGACCCCGAGGTGGTGGAGCAGATCCTCGCCGCCGCCGAGGCCGGCGAGGCCCGGCCGCCGCGCATCGCCGATACGAAGGCCGAACTGTGGCGGACCCGGCTGACCCTGCGCACCGCCGATCTGCGCCAGGTGACGATCCCGCCCGGCATCCGCCGGCAGGTGGCCGCGCTGTACAGCCAGTTCGACCTGGAGTCGTTGCGGGGGGTGGAGGCCATCCAGGCCGGCATCCGGCTCTCCGCCTGCCTGGACGGCCGCAGGGAGGTCCAGCCGGAGGACCTGCTGCGGGTGGTTCCCATGGCTCTGCGCCACCGGGTGGATCCGGAGCTGCTGCGGCGGGTGACCAGCTACCTGGCCGAGGGGCTGGCGCCCGCGGAGACGCCGGCGCCCTTGGCGGCGGCTTCCGGCGGTCCGGCGACGGCCCCGGGCCGCACCCGCTTCCCCGGCCTCTCCTTCGGCGGCGTGCTGGCCGAGCCGGCCCGCCCGCTGCCGGCCGGGGCGGAGCCGGGAACCGGCCGGCCGTCGCCGGGAGCGGCCGCGGGGACGGGGCCCGGTCCCGACGGGCGCGCCGAGGGGGTTACGGGAGCCGCTCCCGCTCAGACTGCGGCATCCGCGGCAGGCACCGGCCCGGCTCCGGACCCCGGGCCCGCCGGAGGACCACCCACGGGCCCGGACGCCGGCACACGTTCCGGAGATCTGCAGGCGGCCGGCTCGCGCGGGCCGGTGGATCCGGGGACCGGGGCCGCCCGCCTGGCATCCGGCGCCGGCGCGCAGCCGGGAGAAGGGACGCACGGAAGAGCGGGAGGCTCGTGGCTGCACCGGGCGCTGGCGCGGCTGCGCGTGCGGCCCTCGCTGCCTGATCCGGCGACGCTGCCGCCGCAAGCGCCGCCCAACCCCGCCAGGCCGCTGAGCGCGCTGGCGCCCGAGGACTGGGTCCGCACCGAAGAGGAGCTGGGCCACCCGTGACCGGGCAGGGCAAGCCGCCTGCCCCGGGGTGGGCGGCCAAGCTGACCCGCGCCCTGCGGGAAGGGCGCGGGGTGCGGCTGGGTGAGGCGGCGGTGGTGAGCCGGGGCCTGCACGTGGTGGAGCTGCACGATCCGGGCCGGGTCGTCATCCTGCGGGGCGTCGACTTCGGACAGGCCGCGTACGGGCTGGCCGAGCCCGGGCAGGTGGTGCACATCGACGTGTTCCACGCGGTGGCCGACGTCGATCACCGCACCGTCGCGGCGGCGGTCCGGCGGGCGCTGGAAGGGCTCCCCGCCCCGCCGGGTCCCGGGCCCGGCCGGCTGCTCGCGGACTACTTCGACGTGGGGACCGCCACCGGCGGCGGCCGGCTGACCAGCGCCATGGACCGGATGGCCAACCGCTCTGCCAAGGCGGCCCACCGCAACCACGTCCACCTGGCCGGCCTGCTGCCGGACCGGGACCTGGCCCTGGTGTGGCGCATCGTCGCCGCGGTGGAGGCCGCCGTCCTGGCGCAGGGGGTGGAGCTGCGCCGGATCGACCGGCTGGTGCACCGGTGGGGCGGCCTGCGGCCCGGCGCCGACGCGGACCTGAGCCGCTATTACGGGGACAACCTCGACTCCTACATCAACCGGGCGCCTGCCGGCGGGCCGCCGGGACGGGGGGCGGGGCCCGGTTCCTCCGGCTGGCGGGGCAGGCGGGCCCCGGCCGCGCCGAGCCTCGGCGGAGCCGCCCGCCCGGCTGACAGGGCCCCCGGCGCCGCTCCCATGAGCGGCGGGCCGGACAGCCTGAGGGGGAGTTACCCCGGCGCCGGTTCGGACGTCGGCGGCCCGGACGGCCCGGGGGGTGCGGCCCCGGGAGTCGTTCGGGGCGGCGGAGGACTGGACGGATCCGGGGGCGAGGGGACGGGCGCCGTTCGGGGAGGCGTCGGACGGGGCAGCTCAGGGGGCGGGGCCCCGGGGGCCGGCACGGCGGGCGTCGGTTCGGCACGGGAGCCGGTCCCGGGGTCCGGCACACGGGGGACCGGAGACGGCTCCCCAGCGGGTGATCCGGACGCCGGCACCGGCCCCGGCCCCGCCCCGGAGGAGCGCGCCGCCCGCGCCCTGCGGGAGGCCCGGGAGGCCGAGCGGATGCTGCAGGCGCTGACCCTCGCCCGCAGCGTGGGCTCGCCCGACGACCTGGCGCGCGTCCTGGAGGACCTGGACCGGGAGAAGGGGTGGGCGGCTCTCTACCACGGCGAAGGCAACCAGGCGCCGTTCGTCCTGCGGCAGCTGGAGGAGGCCGGGCTTATCCGCCGGGAGATGCGGGGCATGCGGCTCACGCCGGAGGGGAAGGAGCTGCTGGCGTTTCTGCGCAGCCGGCTCAGGGACGTGAAGCTGCGCTTCCGCAAGCTGATCCGGCGGGTGCCCGGCCGCAGCGCTCCGGGGCTGCGGCGCCGGCGTCCCGGACAAGGGACCCCTTCCCCGGAGGTGCGCTACGGCGTGATCAGGGGCGCGGCGCCCGCCGAGCCCGGGGCCTGGCTGGGCGACCTGGCCGTGCCGGAGACGGTTCTGGCGGCCATCCGGCGCGCCTGGCTGGCGCGGGCCCGCCGGTCCGCCGCGGGCGCCCCGGCGGAAGGGCCGGTCCCCATCCGGCTGGAGCGTAGGGACGTCCACGTCCACCTGCGGTCGGCGGAGCAGTCGCTGGACATCTGCCTGCTCATCGACGCCAGCGCCTCCATGGCCGGCCGGCGCATCCTGGCGGCCAAGCACCTGGCCCGGCACCTGCTGGTCTCCACGCGCGACCGCATCGCTGTGATCGCCTTCCAGGAGCGGGACGTGCGGGTCTACGTGCCCTTCACCCGCAGTTACAGCGCCGTGGAGGACGGGCTCGCCCGCATCCAGCCGATGGGGCTCACGCCGCTGGCGCACGGCCTCATCCGTTCCATGGAGCTGATCCACAGCGCGCGGGTCCGCAGGCCGCTGCTGCTCCTGATCACCGACGGCATCCCCACCGTCCCGAAGTGGTCCGTGGATCCGCTGGCCGACGCCGTCGAGGCCGCCCGGCAGCTCCGGGCGCAGCGGATCCCCTTCACCTGCATCGGGCTCCAGCCCTCCCGCCGGTACCTGGAGCAGCTCGTCCGGCAGGCCGGCGGCACCCTGCACGTGGTGGATGAGCTGTCGGAGGAGTCGCTGATCCGCATCGCGCACCACGAGCGGCAGAGGCTGGCGCCGCACGTCCCGTGACGCGGCAGGGATCGAACGCGACCGTCTCGAAAAGAGAAGGGTCCGAACGATCATGTGCCCCCCGTCAGCCGCTCGCTGCGGGGGGCCGCACATGGTTTGCAGGGAGTGAACGCGGGGTGGCGCGACCCTACCGACCCAAACGCTGGCGGCCGGAGCCGGCGGACCCGGCCGGCGCCCGGCTCCTTTCCCGGCAGCTCTCGATCTCGCCCGTCACCGCGCAGGTGCTGATCAACCGCGGGCTCACCACGCCCGAGGCGGCCCAGGCGTTCCTGACGCCGGGGCGCGACCGGATCCACGATCCCTTCCTCCTGAAGGACATGCGGGAAGCCGTCGACCTGATCCGGGCGCGCCTCCGCTCGGGCGGGCCCATCATGGTCTACGGCGACTACGACGCCGACGGGGTGACCGCCACGGCCACGCTCCTCCTGGCCTTGCGCGCCCTCGGGGCGGAAGTGGCGTATTACATACCGGACCGCTTCCGCGAGGGGTACGGCCTCAACGCCGGGGCGCTTCGGTCCATCCGCGCGCGCGGGTACGACTTCATCGTGACGGTCGACACCGGCGTCGCCGCCGTGGCCGAGGCGCAGGTGGCCCGGGAACTGGGCATCACCCTGGTGGTCACCGACCACCACGAGCCCGGCCCGGTGCTGCCCGACGTGCCGGCCCTGGTGAACCCCAGGCGGCCGGACTGCACGTATCCCTTCAAGGGGCTCGCCGGGGTGGGGGTCGCGTTCAAGCTGGCGCTGGCCCTGGGCGCCCCCAACGCGTGGGACCTGCTGGACATCGTGACCCTGGGCACCGTGGCGGACATGATGCCGCTGGTGGACGAGAACCGGGCCATCGTCCGGGAGGGGCTGTCCCGCCTGGGCGCGACCCATCGGCCGGGCCTGCGGGCGCTCATGCAGGTTGCCGGCGTGCAGCCGCCCGTCACCGCCGGGCACGTCGGATTCGCCCTGGGGCCCCGGATCAACGCCCTGGGCCGCATGAGCTCGGCGGAGGCCGGGGTCGAGCTGCTCCTGACCGAGGATCCGGCGCGGGCCGAGGAACTGGCCCGGCGGCTGGACGAGGAGAATCGGGCCCGGCAGGAGATCGAGGCGGCGATCCTGGAGGAGGCCCTGGCCCAGGCGGCCGCGCTGCCGCCGGAGGAGCGGGAGTATGCCCTGGTCCTGGCGGGCGAGGGCTGGCACCACGGCGTGGTCGGCATCTGCGCCTCCCGCGTGCTGGAGGTCTACCATCGGCCGACGATCCTGCTCTCCATCGAGGGGGACGAGGTTCGGGGGTCCGCCCGGTCGATCCCGGGGTTTCACATGCAGCGGGCGCTGCTGCAGATGAGCGAGCTGTTCACCCGCTTCGGCGGGCATGCGGCGGCGGCGGGCCTGAGTCTGAGGGGGCGGGACCTGGTGCCGGAGCTGCGCAGGCGGATGAACCGGCTGGCGGCCGAATGGCTGCGGCCGGAGGACCTGGTGCCCGAGCAGCGGGTCGATGCCTTCGTCGCCCTGGACCAGATCGACGAGGGGCTGATCCGGGAGCTGGAGGCCCTGGAGCCCTTCGGCCTGGGCAACCCGGCGCCGGTGCTGGCGACGGACGGGCTGCAGGTCGTGGACGGCCGGGCCATTGGCCGGAACGGCCAGCACCTGAAGCTGTTCCTCCGGCCCGACGGCGACGGGGCGGCGGCCCCCGTGGAGGCGGTGGGCTGGAACATGGCGGTCGCCATGCCCGAACCGGGCCGGCGGATTGCGGTGGCCTACGAACCGGAGATCAACACCTACATGGGCCGCAGCCGGATCCAGCTGGTGCTGAAGGACATGAAGCCGGCCGCGGGCGGAGAGCCCTTCCGCCTGACCGACGCCCACTGCCTGGCCTGGGATCCGCTCTCCCCCTCGGTGAACGGCGCCCCGGCCGGCTTTCCGGTGCACGTTGTCGACGCCCGGGGCGGGCGGCTGGCCGGCCTGCTGGCGGCGATGGCGGGGGCAGGCCCGGCTCCCGGCGCCAGGGAGGTGGCGGCGGAGATGGAGGACGAGTGGGGCGCTGACGGCGAGGAGGCGGACCCCAAGCTCCTTTACCTGGCAGCGCTCTGCCGGCCGGCCGAAGCCCGGGCGCTGGTGCTGACGGCGAGCCCGTGGGCCGCGGCGGCGCTCGCGGACCGGTTGGAGCGGCTCGGCCCGGAGACCCGCCGCACGGTGGCCCTCTGGCTTCCGGGGGAACCGGAACCCGCGGCCGGTCGCCTGGTGGTGGCCGCCCACGGCCAGGTGGCCCGGGGACCGTACAGCGACGTCGTCCTCTGGCATCCGCCGTACGCGGCGGTCGGATACCCGGCCGAGCGGCTCCACCTGCTGTGGGACGAACAGGACTGGGCCCTCGCGGAGGAATGCCTGGGTTGGCCGTGCCCCGACCGGGACGTGCTGGTGCATCTGTACAGGCTTCTGCAGACCGGGGAGGCGAGCCCGTCGACCCTGGCGCGGCGGCTGAACGAGGTTCCCGGACCGTGGAACCGACTGCGCTACGAGAGCGGCCTGGCGATCTTCCGGGAGATCGGGCTGCTGGACGGCGCAGGGCGGCTCTGTGCGGCCCGCGGCGTGCGCTTTGACCTGGAGGCGAGCCCGCGCTATCGGCGGGGCCAGGAGGTCCGGGCGCTGCTCGCCGCACGGCAGACGTTTCCGGGTTCTGCATCGGCCTGAGTCACAAGTGTTGGCCGACGGCGAACCAGGCAATATAATTGATGTATGAGGGGGCTAAGATTGATGGATTTCAAGTCGAAGATCCGCACCGTAGACGATTTCCCCAAGCCCGGGATCTCGTTCAAGGATATCACGACCCTGCTGAAGGACGGCGAGGCGTTCCACGCCGCGATCGAGACCATGGCCGCGCACTTCGAGCCGCTGGGCATCAACATGGTGACGGGCCCAGAGGCTCGTGGCTATATCTTTGCGTCCGCCCTGGCTTTCCGGCTGCGGGCCGGCTTCGTGCCCATCCGCAAGCCGGGCAAGCTGCCGTGGAAGACCCGCAGCATCTCGTATCAACTGGAGTACGGCGAGGATAGGCTGGAGGTACACGAGGACGCCTTCCAACCCGGACAGAAGGTGCTCGTGGTCGACGACCTGCTCGCTACGGGCGGCACGATTCGGGCCACCATTGACCTGGTGGAGTCGCTGGGCGCCAAGGTGGTCGGTGTCGCCGTGCTGATCGAGCTCTCGGACCTCGGCGGCAGGAAGCGGTTGGAAGGCCACGATGTGATTTCGCTGGTCCAGTTCTGAGAACCGACGACAGGCGGGACAGGGGGGTGACAGCCGTGATCGATATCCAACCGCTCTTGGATAAGGTGCGCTCGTACAACCCGACCGCGGATGTCGCCCTGATTGACAACGCCTTCGCGTTCGCCAAGCAGGCGCATGAAGGCCAGTGCCGACGATCGGGGGAGCCGTATATCACGCACCCGATCGCCGTTGCCGAAATCGTGGCCTCGCTGGAGCTGGATGAGGAGTCCATCGCCGCCGCCCTCCTGCACGACGTGCTGGAGGACTGCGGCGTGAAGTACGAGGAGCTGGAGGAGCGGTTCGGCAAGGAGGTCGCCACGCTGGTGGACGGGGTCTCCAAGCTGGACCGGCTCCAGTTCACGTCGCGCGACGAGGCGCAGGTGGAGAACCTGCGCAAGATGTTTCTCGCGATGGCCAAGGACCTGCGCGTCATCCTGATCAAGCTGGCGGACCGGCTGCACAACATGCGCACGCTGAAGCACCAGCCGTCGGACGCGCAGGTGCGCATCGCGCAGGAGACGATGGACATCTACGCGCCGCTGGCCCACCGGCTGGGGCTCAGCGAGATCAAGTGGGAGCTGGAGGACCTCGCCTTCCGCATCCTGGAGCCCGACCGCTACCAGGAGATGGCCTACCTGGTGGCCCGCAAGCGGCAGGAGCGGATGGCCATCACCCAGGACCTGATGGACCAGCTGCGGGAGGTGCTGGAGAAGGAAGGGATCCAGGCGGAGATCTCCGGCCGCCCGAAGCACTTCTACTCCATCTACAAGAAGATGTACCGGCAGGGCAAGGACATCTCGCAGATCTACGACCTCATCGCGATCCGGATCATCGTGGAGGAGGTCAAGGACTGCTATGCCGTGCTGGGCATCATCCACAGCCACTGGAAGCCGCTGCCGCTCCGGTTCAAGGACTATATCGCCACGCCCAAGCCCAACATGTACCAGTCGCTGCACACGACGGTAATCGGGCCGCACGGCGAGCCCTTTGAGATCCAGATCCGCACCCGCGAAATGCACCGCACCGCCGAGTTCGGCGTGGCGGCCCACTGGTCGTACAAGGAAGGCAAGACCGACAAGGAGTTCGACCGGAAGCTGCAGTGGCTGCGGTCGCTGCTGGAGTGGCACCAGGAGATCCGCGACGCCCGGGAGTTCGTCGAGTCGGTCAAGGTGGACATCTTCTCCGACCAGGTCTTCGTCTTCTCCCCCAAGGGGCACGTGTTCAGCCTGCCTGCGGGCGGCACGCCCCTGGACTTCGCCTTCGCCGTCCACTCCGACATCGGGTACCGGTGCGTCGGGGCCAAGGTCAACGGCAAGATCGCGCCGCTGGACACGGCGCTGAAGAACGGCGACGTGGTGGAGATCCTGACCTCCAAGCAGTCGCCGGGCCCCTCCATCGACTGGCTGAAGATCGTCAAGACCGCCTCGGCCAAGAACAAGATCCGCCAGTTCTTCAAGCGGGAGCGCCGGGAGGAGAACCTGGCCCGGGGCAAGGAGATCCTGAAGGGCGAGGTACAGAAGACCGGCATCGAGCCGCACGAGCTGATGCGGGACGAGTGGATGGCCGAGGTCTGCCGGAAGGTCAGCGTCAAGGACGTGGACGACCTCTACGTGGCCATCGGCATCGGCTCGCTGAACGCCGCCTCCGTGGTCTCCCGGCTGCGGGAGATGTACGAGAAGGAGAAGCGGGCCCAGGAGCCGGCCGCGCCCGTCGAGATCGAGAAGAAGGACTGGTCCGGTTACGGCAAGGCCTCCAACGGCATCCGGGTCAAAGGCGTGTCCAACCTGGTGGTGCGGCTCTCCCGGTGCTGTACCCCCGTCCCCGGCGACCCGATCATCGGTTACGTCACCCGCGGCCGCGGGGTCACGGTGCACCGCATCGACTGCCCCAATATGGAGGACCTGGCCAAGGACCCCGACCGGCTGATCGAGGTGGCCTGGGAGGAGAACTACCAGACCACCGCCCCGGTGGAGGTGCAGGTGACGGCCCTCGACCGCTCCGGGCTGCTGGCGGACGTGGTCTCCATCATCGCCGACGCCCGGATCAACATGCTCTCCACGTCCAGCCGGGCGAACAAGTCGAAGATCGCCACGTTGGACCTGGTGTTGGAGATCCGCGACGCGCAGCAGCTGCAGTACGTGATGAACAAGATCGGCAAGGTCCGAGACGTCATGCACGTCGAGCGCGTGGTGCGGGAGCGGCGCGGGAAGGCTGCGCGGGCCAAGCAGGCGTGACGTGTCTCCCCCAAGACCAGGCCACAGAACAACGCCGACGCAGAACGCGCCGGCGTCTTTACCTTTCTTGCCTCCGTCAGAGGGCGATCATCAGCCCGAAGAGGGCGGCCAGCATGCCGATGCCCATGAGAGGACTGGTCTTCCAGGTGGTCGCGGTCAGCAGACGTTGGGCTCTCAGCATGCGAAACGCGGCCACCGTGTAGGGCAGAAACACCAGCACCGCGGTGATCACGCCCGGAGTGTACATCCTGAGCAGGAGGGCCTGCCCCACGTGCGTGATGACGTTGACAAACAGGGTCAGTACCGTGGCGACATAGAGGTTCAGGCTCAGTCCGGGCTGACACGCTCGGGCTGCGGACCAGGCGATCACCCCGTACACGACGGTGGCCAGGGCGACGACGAGGCCGAACTTCCCGGGTTCATAACCCATCGCCTCGACGACGGGTTCGAAAGGCGTGCCCGCGATCAGCAAGAGGTTCTGCTCCACCCAGGCCCGCGCCAGAAACACCTCCTCCAGATCGTGGACCAGGAAGACCAGCGGGCCCAGCCAGAAGAGGGTTCTCCGTGTCATCCCGCTCACCTGACCTCCATGACATCCCTGTGGAGCAATCACCAGTTTTCTTTGCCATACGATGCATGATCCCCTGCTTCGCTCATCCGCACCTGCGCCTCGCCCCCGGGAAGGTAGCCCCCATTCAATGGCGAATACTTCTACCGACGCCAAGGCCAAAGGAAGGAGTAGTGTCGCGTGCGACTCCGCCGAAACGAGGTTCCTGTGGAGCTGACCTGGAACCTGCACGACCTGTTCCCGTCCCACGAGGCCTGGGAGGCCGAAGGGAAGGCGATTGAGGCCGACCTGCCCGCGGTCACCCAGTACAAGGGCCGCCTCGCCGAAGGGCCGGCGACGCTGGCCGCCGCGCTGAAGGCGTTCGAAACCTTGCTTGAACGGATGGTGCGCTGGGGGACCTACGCCAACCTGCTGGCGAGCGGTGACGGGTCGGATCCCGAGAACCAGGGGATGCTGGCCAAGGCCTATGCGCTGCAGGCGCAGTTCATGGCGGCGACGGCCTTCATCAAGTCCGAGATCCTCGCGCTTCCCGAGGGGCAGGCGGCGGCGTGGATGGCGGCCGACCCGGAGCTGGCGGTCTACCGGCCTGCGCTGGAGCAGGTCCTGATCGAGCGGCCCTACAAGCTGCATCCCCAGACCGAGGAGGCGCTGGCCGCGCTGTCCGAGGTCAGCGAGGCCCCGTTCATCATCTACGAGCGGGCCCGTTCCTCTGACATGACCTTCGAGCCCATCACCGCCCCGGACGGGCGCAGCCTGCCGGTGTCGTTCTCCCTGTACGAGGACGAGCTGGAACTGTCGGCGGACACGGCGGTCCGGCGGGCCGCGTTCGACTCCTTCACCCGGGGGCTGAAGGCGTACCAGAACACCCTCGCCGCCACCTTCGCCACCGAGGTGAAGAAGAACATCGTCCTGTCCCGGCTGCGGGGGTACGAATCGGTCACGCACATGCTGCTGGCGCCGCACCGCATCGACCACGGGGTCTACCACAACCTGCTGGACGTGATCCAGTCCGAGCTGGCCCCGCACATGCGCCGCTACGCCCGGCTGCGCAAGCGGGTGCTGGGGCTGGACGAGATGCGCTACTGCGACATCGAGGCGCCGCTGGACCCCGGTTACAACCCGCAGGTGACGCGGGAGGAGGCCGCCAACCTGATCCTGGACGCCCTGAGCGTGCTGGGGCCCGAGTACCGGGCGATCATCGAGCGGGCGTTCAATGAGCGCTGGATCGACTGGGCGGACAACGTGGGCAAGCAGGCGGGCGCCTTCTGCACCTCGCCGTACGGGGCCCATTCGTACATCCTCCTGACGTTCACGGGCCACATGCGCTCGGCGTTCACCCTGGCGCACGAGCTGGGCCATGCGGGCCACTTCGAACTGGCCAACCGCCATCAGCGGCTGCTGAACGTGGAACCGTCCCTGTTCTTCGTCGAAGCCCCGTCGACCATGAACGAGGTGCTGCTGGCGGACCACATCCTGAAGGGCACGGATGACAAGCGCATGCGGCGGTGGGTCATCACGCAGCTCCTGATGACCTATCACCACAACTTCGTCCGCCACCTGCTGGAGGCGGAGCTGCAGCGGCGGATCTACGCCCAGGCCGAGAAGGGCGTTCCCGTTACCGCGCAACTGCTTTCCGAGACGAAGGGGGCCATCCTGGAGCAGTTCTGGGGCGGCGAGGTGGTCATCGACGAAGGCGCGAAGCTCACCTGGATGCGCCAGCCCCACTACTACATGGGGCTCTACCCGTACACCTACTCCGCCGGCCTCACCTGCGGCACCCTGATGGCGCAGCGGATCAAGGAGGAAGGGCAGCCGGCGGCGGAGCAGTGGGTGGAGGTGCTGAAGCTCGGCGGCAGCCTGCCGCCCATGGAGCTGATGGCCCGGGCCGGCGTCGACATGACCAGCCCCGAACCGATCCGCAAGGCGATCGCCTACGTCGGGTCGTTGATCGACGAGCTGGAAGCGTCTTTCTGAGCTGGACGGAACGGAGGCGGCGGAACCACGACGGGGTGGTTCCGCCGCCTCTGCGCGGGTTCGGGGGCGGGTCCTGCGTGGGCAGGGGCTGGCGGCCGCTGCAGGCTGGTGCCGTGCGGCCGTCCTGGAGCGGTTCGGGGGCAGCCTCCGGCGCGGGGGTAGCCCTTTCGTGCTATTTGCGAATGGATCGTTTGTACTACGCAGCTTCAGACCTGCAAAGGTTATACTAGGAAGGTGTAATCCAAGCGATTGGAGGGTTTTCCTTGGCCAGGCATATCCGCACCCTGTCTGCGCCGCGGCTGCAGACGACGGTGCAGTTCGCGGGCTGCACGGACTGCGCTGTCTCCTGCCAGTCGGCCTGCAAGACCTCCTGTACCGTGGGTAACATCGTCTGCTCCGTCAGCAGCCTGACGAGCCCCGCGGCTGAGCAGGTCCGGATTCACGAGGCGACCAGGCGGTAGGGCAAGGGGCCGGGCGGATCGCCCGGCCCTTCTTCTCCGACGGGCGGGGCTCGGCGGATGACGATTCGGAGGGATACGACTGGGAGGGACGCCACCGTGCAGCACGGGGAGATCCATCGTTTCGAAATGCAGGGCACCAGGCTGGTGCTCGATGTGCATAGCGGCAGCCTGCACCTGGTGGATGACGTGGTGTGGGACCTGCTGGAGTACGGCCCTGAGGGGCCCGACGAGGCCGGGCTGGAGCGCCTGCGGGCGCGCCACGGCGCGGCCGGGGTGGAGGAGGCCCTCGCGGAGATCGCAGAACTCAGGGCGCAGGGGCTGCTGTTTGCCCCGCCGCCCGAGTGGGAGCCGGTCATGCCCAAGCCGGGCGACCCGCTGCGGGCGATCTGCCTCAACGTCGCCCACGCGTGCAACCTGAGATGCACCTACTGCTTCGCCGACGACGGCACCTACGGCGGCCCCGTGAAGCTGATGCCGTTCGAGGTCGCCCGGCAGGCCGTGGACCTCCTCATCCGGCTGAGCGGTCCCCGGCCCGTCTGCGAGGTCGACTTCTTCGGCGGCGAGCCGCTGATGAACTGGAAGGTCGTCCGGGAGACCATTGCCTACGCCCGGGAAGCCGGGCGCCGGGCCGGCAAGGCCTTCACCTTCACTCTGACGACCAACGCCACGCTGCTCACCCCCGAGATTCTGGACGAGCTGGACCGGGAGCAGGTCAGCCTGATCCTGAGCCTGGACGGCCGGCCCGAGGTGCATGACGCCAAGCGGTCGGGCTCCAGCCGGAGGGTCGAGGAAGCGATCCGGATGGTGCTGGAGCGGCGGGCCCCGGGCGGGAAGCCCGTATGGGAGTACGGGGCGGCCCAGGGCGCCACGGGCCGGGGCGCGTACGCGGTCTTGCGGGGCACCTACACCGCGGACAACCTGGACTTTGCCGAGGACGCCCTGTACATGGTGGACCGGATGCACTCGCCCTACTTCTCGCTGGAGCCGGTGGTCGCGACGCCCGACGCTCCTTACGCGCTCCGGGAGGAGCACCTGCCGCGGCTTCTGGCCGAGTACGAGCGGCTGGCCGCGGAAGTGGACCGGCGGCGCCGGGAGGGGCGGCCCATCACCTTCCACCACTTCGCGGTGGAGGCCGAGACCGGTCCCTGCCTGCCCCGTCGGGTGCAGGGGTGCGGCGCCGGCGTCCAGTACCTCGCGGTGACCCCCGAGGGCGACCTCTACCCGTGCCACCAGTTCGTCGGACGGGAGCGGTTCCGCCTGGGCAACGTGGCCGAGGGCGTCGTGGAGAAGGAGCTGCAGGCCCGGCTGGCGGGCTGCCACATCTACACCAAGGAGTCCTGCCCCACCTGCTGGGCCCGCTACTACTGCAGCGGCGGCTGCCACGCCAACGCGGACCTGCTGAACGGCGACATCTTCAAGCCCGAGTCCATCGGGTGCGCCCTGACGAAGAAGCGGGTCGAGTGTGGCCTCTGGCTGAAGGCGCAGGCGCTGCTGGACACGGGGGACTAGCGCCGCGGGCCGGATCGCTTTCACCCGGGCGGGCAACCTACCTGTGGTGATGGCTGGTGAATGGCAGGGCATGGCACCGGCGGCTCCCCTGGCTGGCCCTCGGGTTGGCGGGCCTGCTTGCGCTGGCGCCGGTCACCGCGGCGGCCCCGGGCGGGCCGTCCGTCCTGCGGGTGCCGGACGACGCGGCCGACGTGGTGCGCAGGATCGAGCGGCTGACCCGGTGGGCGCCGGGGGTGGTCAGCGTCTGGTACTACGACCTCTCCACCCACGAGACCTTCGGGGTGCGGGCGGACGAGGTGTATACGGCGGCCAGCACGGTCAAGGTGCTGATCGCCAATTACCTCTACCACCTGGCGGCGACGGGGCAGGTGTCGCTGGACGAGCCGCTGGCCATCCGGGCGGTGGACTGGAAGGACGGATCGGGCATCCTCAACGGCGTGCCGGACGGGACCCGGCTGCCGCTGCGGGAGGTCGCGCGCCTGATGCTGGTGCACAGCGACAACACGGCCGCCAACGCCCTCATGCGCAGGCTCGGCGTCCAGCCCATGGTGCAGTATTACCGCAGCCTGGGCATCCGGTACGGCACCCCCCGGATGCACACCCCGGGGGAGCTGTGGGAGGGGAACCGCATCGCCCCCGAGGATCTGGGCATCGTCCTGCGCAATATCTGGGAGGCGGCCCGACGGTCCCCCGAACCCTGGGAGGAGCTGCTGGGGTTCATGCGTGAGTCCAGGTCCAAGGGCCGGATCCCGGCCGGACTGCCTTCCCACGTGCCGATGGCGAACAAGACGGGGTCCAAGGGGACGTCCTTTCACGACGCGGCCCTCGTCCTGGACCGGCGCCCCTACGTGCTGGTGGTGATGACACAGGGCATGACGGCGCGCCAGGCCAGCCACTACATCGCCGCCGTGTCCCGGGAGGTGTGGGAGTGGCATGTGCGCCGGGGCGTCCGGCGTCCGTGACCGGTCCGGAAAAGCCTGAAAGCCCGCCGGAGCGGCGGGCTTTCGGGTTATCCAAGGGGCGGGTGAGGGCAGGGTGCGTGTGCTGCCGCGTGTGGCGGATCTGCTGCATGATCGGGCCGGGGATGCTGGGGGAAGGGCGGATTCGCTGCGAGGACGGGGGTGTCTGGCTGCGGCGAGCGTGGGGATTGGGTAGGACGTCCGGGGCAGATCTGCTGCGGCGAAGATGGGGGTTCGGCAGGACGTTGGGTTCAGGTCAACTGCGGGGACGGTGGCCAGCCACGGCTGCGTGAGGGCGGTTACGGTGCTGCGGGGGCGGAAGCGGCTGCGGCGTCGGGGCTGCGTCGGCGGGATGCGTGGGTCCTAGGCTCGCTGCGCTGCTGCGTTGCCCTCACCGGGCAGGATGCGTGCAATTGCCTTGCGCCAGACAGGCCGGAAGTAGTAGTCGATGCCGATGTAGCCGGCGTAGGCGCCTCCCAGGCTGACCAGGATGAACTGCAGGATCAGGTAGTTGGGGTTGGTGCTGATGGTGCCGCTGAGCAGGAAGGCGAAGTTCATGACCATGCCCATCGTTGCGGCGAAGATCGTGGCGAAGCCGAGGATGAGCGCCAGGCCGACGAGGAACTCGCCCCAGGGAATCAAGAAGTTGAACAGGCCGACGTTGGGAAGGGCGAACCCTTCGAGGAAAGCTGCCCACCAGCCCTGGACGACCGGCTTGGCACCCTCGGCGGCGGGGACTGCCTTCGCGATGGCTCCCTTCAGGAAGCCGCTGGCGTCGAATCCGTCGACGATCTTGTGCCATCCGGCGACCAGCCACTGGTAACCGACGTACAGGCGAATCACGAGCCAGATCCAGCTGCTCTTGGGCCCCTGGAAGATGTTCGTCATAAGGCCATCCCTCCTGCGGTTCTTTGGTTGGGGTGGCAGATCGTCTGTATCGTCTCGGGGTCGTCGGCTGTTTGCGATTTGATAGTACAATGAGAACGTTTCTCAGCCAATCCGTTGAAGAATCCATTGGAGGAGTAGTCTGAACGGTCTACCGGCCGGGCGCGCACCGTCCGTCGGATTAGGGCGCTGCCACAGGCCCGGGAGGAGTTCTTCGGGCAGGGAGCGTATCCCCCGGATAGCAACCGAGTGAGGAGGCAGTGATCTTGCGGGCAGTCGTGCAACGGGTCAGCCGCGCCCGGGTCACCGTCGGAGGCGAGGTGGTGGGCCAGATCGGCCCCGGCTACGTGGTGCTGCTGGGCGTGTCCCGGGAGGACGACGAGGCCGCGGCGGACTACCTCGCCGAGAAGGTCGCCGGGCTGCGGGTCTTCGAGGACGAGGAAGGCAAGATGAACCGGTCGATTCAGGAGGCTGGCGGAGCGGTCCTGGCCGTCAGCCAGTTCACCCTGTACGGCGACGTGCGCCGGGGCCGGCGGCCCGGGTTCGACCGGGCGGCGCGCCCGGAGCAGGCGGAGCCGCTGTACCGGCGGTTTGTGGAGCGGCTGCGCGCGCTGGGGCTTCACGTGGAGACCGGCCGGTTCCAGACGCATATGGAGGTGGAACTGGTCAACGACGGGCCGGTCACCATCCTGATCGACTCGGAGAAGACGTTCTGATCCCGCTCACTGAGAGGTAAAACCTTACAGATCTATGGCCTGTCCGGTTCGTCTCCGGTACCATTAAGAAAAGGGTACAGCGGAGGTGGATCGGTATGGCACCCTGGACCGACGACCTGGTCTACCGTGTTCAGGCCCTGGCCGAACTGGCTGACGACCTCCACAACCGTCTGGCCCAAGTGGAGGCAGGCCTGGAGCGGCAGCGGGCGGAAAGCGCCCGCCTCTGGGCCGAGCACCGGGAGGTGGTGGCCGAGATGCGCGCGGCCCTGCTGCCCCTGAAGTCGCGGATCGGCTTCGTCGAGGGGCGGCTGGACGGCAAGAAAGAGACGGCCAGCCTCCTGATCAGCTCATTCCTTTCGGCCGTGGCCGTCCTCGTGTCGGCGCTCCTGGGCATCCTCAACCTGCAGTGACGTTCCGCGGCATCAGTGCCGCCACGCCCCGACTTGCGTCGGGGGCCAAACCGCCTATACTGGAAGTAGAGACGGCAACACCTGCCGGGACCTCGTCGTCCCGGCCTCTTTATGGAGGAAGGCCCATGCAGCTGTGGCACCGCGCCCTCGGCGCGTTCATGGCCAACTGCTACATCGTCGCCTGCGGCGAGACCCGCCAGGCGCTCGTGATCGACCCGGGCGTCCCGGACCCGTGGATCCAGTCCTGCGTCATGGAGAACGACCTGACCGTGGTCGGCATCGTCCTCACCCACGGCCACCTGGACCACATCGGCGGGGTGGACTGGGTGAAGGGGTGGAGCGGCGCGCCCGTCGCCATCCACGAGGCCGACGCCGACTGCCTGACGAGCCCGGCCCGCAACGGCAGCCTCTACTTCGGCATGACCGTTCAGGCCTCCCCGGCGGACCGGCTCCTGCGGGACGGCGACGAGGTGGAGGCGGGCGGGCTGCGCTTCCGGGTGATCCACACGCCCGGCCACAGCCCGGGCGGCATCTGCCTCTACCGGCCCGGACATCTCCTCGCGGGCGACACGCTCTTCGCCGGGTCCATCGGGCGCACCGACCTGCCCGGAGGCGACTACCACACGCTGATCCAGTCCATCAAGGAGCGGCTGCTCACCCTGCCTCCGGATACCGCGGTCTACCCGGGGCACGGCCCGTCCACGACCATCGGCGACGAAAAGGCCTACAACCCGTTCCTGGCGTGAGCGTGACGGTGACCGCCTTCTCGCGCGTCCTTGACACCGGTTTCCGGTTACGGGTATAATCCGGACAATCAAAAAATGTTAACGATGTGAATTTCGGGCCCGGAGGTGTTCGAATGGAGTCTGCCCGCATCGAAGCCTATCTCCCGAAGCTGGAGGCCTCGTTCGACAACATGGTGCGTGTGATGACGGCGGCGACGACGGCCTACCAGGAGGTAGCTCCGGGACCGCGAATGTCGATGAGCCAGATGATCGTGCTGAAGGCCCTGAAGGCCCGCGGGCCGCTGCAGGTGACCGAGGTGGCCAACGAGCTGACGGTCACCCTCAGCGCGGCGACCGGTCTGGTGGACCGGCTGGTGAAGGCGGGGTTCGCGGAGCGGGAGCGGGACCAGCGCGACCGGCGGGTGGTGTGGGTGAGGATCACCCCCGAGGGCGAGCAGGCCCTGGAGGCGGCGATCCAGCGCCGCAGGGCCGCCTTCCGCGAGATGGTGAAGAACCTCACCGAAGCCGAGTTGGAACAGCTCTGCGACATCCTCGGCCGGATGGGGTAACCACTGGGAGGACTTGAACAAAAGCAAATAGAATATGTAGGACCATCGCTTGAACTGTGGGGGGTTCGCATATGGTCTTAACCGTCATCGGGCTCGCCCTCCTGGGTGCGGCCCTGCTGTTGCCCAACGTCCTGGCGCTGCGCCTGGCCTTCGCGGGCGCGGCGGAGCGTGAGGCGGCCCGGGTGGAGGCGCGCGCCGCGGCTCGCCGGTCCGGCGGGCAGGCCGCCGCGCGCGTGCGGGTGCGCATCCCCGCACCGCGCCTGGTGCGGCGGGGGTACCTCTGGAAGGCCCTGAGCCCGCTCCTCTTCGCGCTCTCCGTGATGTTCGGCATCGCGGTGGGCGGGACGACCGGCTACGTCCTGATGGGCCTGGGTCTGCTCAACCTGCTGTTCGGGCTGTGGGGCTGGGACGAATACGTGCCGGGCCATACGGGCAAGCGTTAATAGCGGATGAAACTGCGGACGGGGGCCGGGCGAGAGCCACGGCCCCCTTTGAGGTGAGAGCGCATGAGCGGGATCCTGCTCCGGGGCAACAGCCCCGTTTTTGCCAGCGACCTGACCCAGATGGGACACGTCTTCTTCCCGGGGGAGCCCTTCGCGGTCTGGGTGCCGGGAAGCCCGGAGCCCGCCGGCGGGGATGCCGTGTGGCAGGTGGATGTGACCGCGCGGCCGGGCGGCGCGCCGGCTGCCGACCCCGGCGCGGATGCAGCCGTCCCCCTGCCCCCGGCCGCCCGGCCGTGGCGGGTGGTCGTCACCGCCCGCGGCCCCGGCGGCTCCCGCCGCGCGGAGGGGGAGCTGGTCCAGGGGGCGGAGGAGAGCCCCCGCACCTTTGAGCACCGGCTCCGCCGGCTGGCCAAGGGGCTGCTGGTGGACGCCCTCGCGCCGCTGGCGGGCTTCCGGCCCAAGTGGGGCATCCTCACCGGCGTGCGGCCCACCAAGCTGGTCCACCAGATGCTGGACGAGGACGAGCCGGACCCGGTGGCGCGCCTTACCGGTGAGTTCCGGCTGGCGCGGGAGAAGGCGGAGCTGGTGACCGGCGTCGCCCGGCTGCAGCGGCCCTTCCTGGGGCGCGACCCCCGGGCGGTCTCGCTCTACATCGGGATCCCGTTCTGCCCGTCCATCTGCTCGTTCTGTTCCTTTTCGATCTATCCCATCAACCAGCACCGGGATCAGATCTCCCCCTTCCTGGAGGCCCTCGGGCGGGAGATGGCGATCATCGGGCAGGCGATCCGGGACCTGGGGCTCCGGGTGGAGTCCATCTACTTCGGCGGCGGCACGCCGACCAGCCCCCGGGATGAGGACTTCGCCTGGATGCTGCGCACCGCCGCGGAGACCCTGCTCAAAGGCCAGTCCCCGGCGGAGTACACCATCGAGGGCGGACGGCCCGAGACGTTCAACCGGTACAAGCTGGACGTGATGGCGGCGCACGGCGTGACGCGGGTCAGCGTCAACCCCCAGACCACCGTGCAGGCCACGCTGATGCACCTGGGCCGCATCCACACGGTGGAGAAGTTCTACCGGGCCTACGACCTGGTGCGGTCCCATCCGGCCGGCTTCACGGTGAACACGGACATCATCATCGGTCTGCCGGGGGAGGGCCCCGCCGAGGTGCACCACACCCTGGAGGACATGCGCCGCCTGGCCCCCGACAACCTCACCGTGCACACCCTGGCCGTCAAGCGGGGCTCCCGCATCCACGCGGCGGGTGCGGCCGGCGAGGTGCTCCGGGCGCTCACCCCGGCCGAGGCCGAGGCTCTGGTGCAGGACGCGGCGGAGACTGCCCGGGCCATGGGCCAGCGGCCGTACTACCTGTACCGGCAGAAGTTCATGGTGGGCTCCCTGGAGAACGTGGGCTACGCCCTGCCCGGGAAGGAGTCGCTCTACAACATCCAGATGATGGAGGAGCGGCAGACCGTCATCGGCCTGGGCGGCGGCGCCACCTCCAAGTGGTTCAAGCCCCTGGGAGAGGGGCGGGGGTGGCTCCTGAAGGCGCCGGCCAACCCCAACGACCCGCAGGCGTACGTGGAGCGGGTCGAGGAGCTGGCCCGGCGGAAGGTCGCGGAGCTCAGGCTGCTCTACGGCGAGTAGGGGGTGGCGCGCATGGCCTTCCGGCGCATTGCGGTCATCTACAATCCGGCCTCCGGGCGGCCCCGGGAGCGGGAGGAGCCGCTGGCCCGGCTGGCGGCGCCCCTGCGCGCAGCCGGCTGCGAGGTGGCCATCTGCCCCACGGCGCGGCCCGGCCACGCGACCGAGATCGCGCAGGCGAGGGCCGGGGAAGGGTACGACCTGATCCTCGCCCACGGCGGCGACGGCACCATGAACGAGGCGCTGCAGGGGGTGATGGGCACCGGGGCGGCTCTGGGCTTCTGGCCCGGCGGCACCGCGAACGTGCTGGCCGCCGAGCTGCACCTTCCGCACCGGCCGGAGGAGATGGCCAGGCGGATCCGCGACGGGCGGACCGCGGAGGTGACGGTGGGCCGGGCCAACGACCGGTACTTCCTGCTGATGGCCGGGGTCGGCCTGGACGCGGCGGTGGCCGGTTCGGTGGATCCCGAGCTCAAGCGCCGGTTTGGGAAGGCGGCCTTCTTCGTGGCCGCCATGCAGTTCATCTGGCGGTGGGAGCTGGCGCCGTTCGTCGTGCACCTGGACGGCGAGCCGCCGGTGGAGGGCCGGTTCGTGGTGGCGGGCAACGCCCGCTCCTACGGTGGCGGCTTCCAGTTCACGCCGGACGCCTCCCTCACCGACCCTGACCTGGACGTCTGCATCTTCACCGCAGAGGCGGTGGGAGACTACCTGCGCTACGTCTCGGCCGCGCTGGTGGGGCTGCACCGGAACCTGCCCGGGGTGATCTACCGCAAGGCGCGCAGGGTGTCGATTACGGCGGCCGCCGAACACGCCCCCCTCACCCAGGTGGACGGCGAGGTCATCGGCAGCCTGCCGGTGACCCTGGAGTCGATTCCGCGGGCCCTGAGACTTTTGGTTTAGGGTATTGACAGCCCGTGGCCAGAGAAGTAGAATCCAGGATCAAAGGCGATGACAGGGAGCAGGGCTCCGCACGGGCCCCCTGCAGAGAGCCGGCCCTCAGGCTGAAAGGTCGGCGGGAAGGCGGCGGAGCCGGACACCCCCTCGAGCTGCGCAGTCGAAGGCCGCGCAGGCACCACGTGCCGCGGCGGTTGCGTAGGCTGCGCCGGAGACTCCCGCCGTTATCAGAGGGAGGGGGCTTCGCTCTCCGGGCGACGGCCCTGCCAAGGGGATGCCTGCCCGCAGGTGGGCATCAACGTGGGTGGCACCGCGAGCGCATGCGCTCGTCCCATGCGGGACGGGCGCTGTTTTTTATCCCGACAAGGAGGGGGCACGGATGAAGCAGATTGTGGCGATGGGCGGCGGCGGCTTCTCCATGGAACCGGAGAACCCGCTCCTGGATCGGTACGTGTTGGGCCTCACCGGCAAGGCCCGGCCGAAGGTCTGCTTCCTGCCGACGGCCAGTGGCGACGCGGAGGGCTACATCGTCAACTTCTACCGGGCGATGACCCAGCTCGGCGCGGAGCCGACGCATCTCTCGCTCCTGCGGCCGACGGTGCGGGACATGGCCGCCCTCCTGCTGGTCCAGGACGTGATCTACGTGGGCGGCGGCAACACCAAGAACATGCTGGCCCTGTGGCGGGAGTGGGAGCTGGACCAGGTGCTGCACACCGCCTGGGAGCAGGGCATCATCCTGGCGGGGCTGAGCGCCGGCTCCATCTGCTGGTTCGAGCAGGGCGTGACCGACTCGATCCCCGGCGAGCTGACCGCCCTTCCGGGGCTGGGTTTCCTGAAGGGCAGCAACTGCCCGCACTACGATGGCGAGCCCGAGCGCCGGCCGGCCTACCATCGGCTGCGCAAGGCCGGGGTGCTGAGCGACGGCATCGCGGCGGACGACGGCGTGGCCCTGCACTACGTCGGCGAGCACCTGTTCAAGGTGGTCTCCTCCCGGCCCGGGGCCAGAGCCTACTGGGTCTACGCCGTAAACGGCGAGGTGCGGGAGGAGCCGATCGACCCGGTCTACCTCGGGGAGAGCGAGCCCCTCACAACAACCGGACGAGGAGAGGATCGAGCGTGAGCATCCAGGCGCCGCGGGGATTCAACGACATCCTCCCGGGCGAGCAGTACGGTTGGCGGGACTCCTACCGCTGGCAGCGGCTGGAGGAGATCTTCCGGGAGGTCGCGCGGCTGTACGGCTACCAGGAGCTCCGGCCGCCGATGGTGGAGTACGTGGACCTGTTCATCCACGGCGTCGGGGCGACCACCGACATCGTGACCAAGGAGATGTTCAACATCACGCCCCGGGGCGACGACCCGGACGCCCGCCGGATGGCGATGCGGCCGGAGTTCACGGCCGGGCTGGTGCGGGCCTGGCTCGAGAACGGCCTGTACAACAACCCGCAGCCGACCAAGATCTTCGCCTACGGTCCGGCGTTCCGGTACGAGAACGTGCAGAAGGGCCGGTTCCGGGGCTTCCACCAGCTGGACGTGGAGGTCTTCGGCGCCCAGGATCCGGCGGTGGACGCCGAGGTGATCAAGCTGGGGCTGGACGTGGTGGCCCGGCTGGGGCTCACGGGCCTCGTGGTCTCGGTCAACTCCATCGGCTGTCCCCAGTGCCGGCCCCGCTACCGGCAGGCCCTGCAGGACCACTTCCGGCCGCACCTGGGCGAGCTGTGCGAGGACTGCAACACGCGCTTTGAGAAGAACCCGCTCCGGCTCCTGGACTGCAAGCGGGACGCCGACCACCCGGCGCAGCGGACCGCCCCGGTGACGCTGGACTACCTCTGCGACGACTGCCGGCGCCACTGGGAGGGCCTGCTGAGCCACCTGGCGGCCATGGGGATCCCCTACCAGATCGACACCCGCATCGTGCGGGGGCTGGACTACTACACCAAGACCGTGTTCGAGGTGCTGCACCCGAAGCTGGGGGCGCAGTCGGCCCTCTGGGGCGGCGGCCGCTACGACGGGCTGATCGAGATCGTCGGCGGCAAGCCCACGCCGGGCGTCGGCTTCGGCATGGGAATGGAGCGGGTGCTGATGGTCCTGGAGGAGGAGGGGCTGACGGCCCCGTTCGCCGACCGGCCCCGGCTGGACGTCTTCGTGGCCACCCTGGGCGAGGCGGCCCGGCCCGTGGGGCTGAAGCTGCTCTACGCGCTGCGGGACGCCGGCCTCTCGGCCGACATCGACTACCTGGGGCGCAGCCTGAAGGCGCAGATGAAGTACGCCGGCAAGCAGAACAGCCGGTACGTCGTCATCCTGGGCGAGGACGAGGTGCGCCAGGGCGTCGCATCGGTGAAGCACATGGACGAGGGCACGCAGGAGTCGGTGCCGCTCGATCAGATCATCTCGCACTTGCGGAGGGCTGAGGCATGAGCGAGTCGATTCAGGGCATGAAGCGTACGGTCTACTGCGGCGAGGTCACCGACGCCCTGGTGGGGCAGGAGGTCACCGTCAACGGCTGGGTGCAGCGCAGGCGTGACCACGGCTCCCTGATCTTCGTGGACCTGCGGGATCGCACCGGCCTGGTGCAGGTGGTCTTCGACGTGGAGGAGTGCGGCGCCGACCTCTTCCGCAAGGCGGAGCAGGTCCGTTCCGAGTACGTGCTGGCCGTGCGGGGCCGGCTGGTCCACCGGACACCGGAGGCGGTGAACCCCAACATCCCCACCGGCCGGTTCGAGATCCGGGCGCTGGACCTGCGCATCCTGAGCCCGGCCAAGACGCCGCCCTTCTACATCCAGGACGACCTGGACGTGGACGAGACGGTCCGGCTGAAGTACCGCTACCTGGACCTGCGCCGGCCGGAGATGCAGCGGAACCTGATCCTCCGCCACCGGGTCACCAAGGCGGTGCGGGACTTCTTCGACGAGCACGGCTTCCTGGAGATCGAGACGCCGATGCTCACCAAGTCGACGCCGGAGGGGGCCCGCGACTACCTGGTGCCCTCCCGGGTGAACCCGGGCAAGTTCTACGCCCTGCCCCAGTCGCCGCAGATCTTCAAGCAGCTCTGCATGGTGAGCGGCCTGGAGCGGTACGTGCAGATCGTCCGCTGCTTCCGGGACGAGGACCTGCGGGCTGACCGGCAGCCGGAGTTCACGCAGATCGACGTGGAGATGTCGTTCGTGGAGCGGGACGACGTGCTGTCGATGATGGAGCAGATGGTCGCCCGGGTCTTCCGGGACGCCCTGGGCGTGGAGGTGCCCACCCCCTTCAAGCGGCTCACCTACGCCGAGGCCATGGCCCGGTACGGTTCCGACAAGCCCGACCTGCGCTTCGGCATGGAGCTGGTGGACGTCAGCGATGTGGCGGCCGGCTGCGGCTTCGGCGTCTTCAAGGGCGCCGTGGAGGCCGGCGGTCAGGTGAAGGGCATCAACGCCAAGGGATGCGGCGGGTACTCCCGCAAGCAGATCGATGAGCTGACCGAGTTCGTGAAGACCTACAAGGCCAAGGGGCTGGCCTACATCGCCCTGGGCGAGGGCGGCGAGGTCCGCTCTTCCTTCACCAAGTTCCTCACCGAGGCGGAGACGGCGGAGATCGTCCGCCGGCTGGAAGGGGAGCCCGGCGACCTGCTGCTCTTCGTCGCCGACCAGCCGGACGTGGTGGCCGCCGCCCTGGGCGCCCTGCGGGTCGAGATGGGCAACCGGCTCGGCCTCCGCAAGCCCGGCGAGTTCAACCTGCTGTGGGTGATCGACTTCCCGCTGCTGGAGTGGGACGAGGAGGAGAACCGGTTCGTGGCGGTGCACCACCCGTTCACCTCGCCCCATCCCGAGGACCTGGACAAGGTGTTCAAGGAGGGGGCCACCCGGGAGGAGCTGGCGGCTATCCGGGCCAACGCCTACGACCTGGTCCTGAACGGCGTCGAGCTGGGCGGCGGATCGATCCGAATCCACCAGCGGCCGCTGCAGAACCGGATGTTCGAGCTGCTGGGCTTCACGCCCGAGGAGGCGCAGGCCAAGTTCGGCTTCCTGCTGGAGGCGTTCGAGTACGGCGCCCCGCCCCACGGCGGCATCGCCTTCGGCCTGGACCGGTTCGTGATGCTCCTGGCCGGGCGGCAGTCGATCCGGGACGTGATCGCCTTCCCGAAGACGGCCAAGGCCACGGACCTGATGACCGACGCCCCCAGCGAGGTGGCGCCGAAGCAGCTGCAGGAGCTGCACATCCGCACGACGGTGTAGCGACAGAAGGGGCTGTCCCGCGGGCACACCGCTCGCTGGAACGGCCCCTTTTTCTTGCGGCGGGCGCATGCAGGTACCCCCACCCCGGCTGGGGTATCGCTCTCGGGCGCTGCCGCTACCCGTCGGCGATGGCTTCCGGCGCCGGCGTTGGGACAGGCGGTTGCTGGCGGGATTGGTTGGAACGGTCTGGGAGATTGAACCGTCTCATAGTTTAAATATCAGGGAGACGGAGCCCGACAGGACCCGGATAGGAGGCGCACCGATGGATCAGATCCGAATTCGGATGGCCCGCCCGTCTCACGCAGAGGCGTTCGCGCAGATCATGACCCAGCCGAAGGTGTACTACGGTACCTTGCAGCTCTCACACACCACGCCGGAGTCGTGGCAGAAGCGGCTGGAGAGCAATGACCCCCAACACGACTATGTGCTGGTGGCCGAGGTGGAGGGGAAGGTGGTGGGCAACCTCGGGCTGCACCGCAGCCGGCATCCCCGCACCCTGCACGTGGCTTCCCTGGGCATGTCGGTGCACGACGCTCACCAGGGGCAGGGCATCGGCAGGGCGCTGATGGCGGCCGCCATCGATGCCGCCGACCGATGGCTCAACATCCTCCGCATCGAGTTGGAGGTGTACCCCGACAACGAGCGCGCGATCAAGCTGTACGAGTCCTTCGGTTTCGTCGTGGAGGGGCGCAAGCGGATGGCCGCCTTCCGCGACGGTCAGTACGTGGACACGCTGGTCATGGGGCGGATCCGGCCGTGACGTTCATGGGCCCGCCCGATGTTGCGGTTCGTCCAGCACGGGCCTGAAAAGAAAGAGACGATTCGAACAGAGTGGCATAGGCTGAATGTTTCAATGCCGTTGGAACGGTATGGGTACTATTTCCGTCAGCCAAAAACTAGACGTGAAGCATGGGGCGGGCAAACCCGAGGAACGACGGCGTCACCCCCCATGTGAGCGTCGCAGACGTTGCAACCGGGAGGGGAAGCGATGGAGCAGATCGGGATTCGGATGGCCCGGCCGTCGGACGCGGAAGCGTTCGCGGAGATCATGTCCCGGCCGCAGGTCTATTACGGAACCCTGCAGCCGCCTCACACCACGCCGGAGTCGTGGCGGAAGAAGTTGGAGGGGATCGACCCCCGGTACGACTACGTGCTGGTGGCCGAGGTGGACGGGAAGGTGGTGGGCAACGTATGGCTGCAGCGCTACCGGAACTCCCGGACCCTGCACACGGCCAGCCTCGGGATCATGGTGCACGACGCCTGGCAGGGGCGGGGCATCGGTCGGGCGCTGATGGCGGCCGCCATCGACGTCGCCGACCGCTGGCTCAACGTCCTGCGCGTCGAGTTGGAGGTGTTCCCCGACAACGAACGGGCCATCAAGCTGTACGAGTCGTTCGGGTTCGTCGCGGAGGGGCGCAAGCGGATGGCGGCCTTCCGGGACGGGCAGTACGTGGACACGGTGGTCATGGGGCGGATCCGGCCGTGAGGAGGGGGCCGAGCCGACGCATCTGGGGGGCGGCTGCCGCTCTCAGGGGGTTGTTTCAGGCGTGGAGGACCCGGCTGAGGGCGCGAGGTACGACGGATTTTCACTTGGCTGGTGGTCGAAGTGAAAGTTCGCCATAGCTGGGTAGCTGTCGCCGTTCTGAGCGGGTTACTTCAGGTATGAAGTAGCCGGCTGAGGGCGTGAGGTACGACGGATTTTCACTTGGCTGGTGAGCGAAGTGAAAGTTCAGCGTAGCTAGGTAGCCGTCGCCGTTCTAAGCGGGTTACTTCAGGTATGAAGGGGCCGCCTGGGGGCGCGAAATGCGACGGATTTTCACTTGCCTGGTGGGCGAAGTGGAAGTTCGCCGTGGGTGGATCGCCGTCGCCGTTCTAAGCGGGTTACTTCAGGTATGAAGGGGCCGCCTGGGGGCGCGAAATGCGACGGATTTTCACTTGGCTGGAGACCGAAGTGAAAGTCCGTCGTAGTTGGGTGGCCGTTGCCGTTCCGAGCGGGTTACTTCAGGTACGAAGTAGCCGGCTGAGGGCGCGAGGTACGACGAATTTTCACTTGGCTGGTGGGCGAAGTGGAAGTTCGCCGTGGGTGGATCGCCGGTGCCGTGCTGAGCGGGTTACTTCAGGTATGAAGGGGACGCCTGGGGGCGCGAAGTGCGACGGATTTTCACTTGGCTGGTTGTCGAAGTGAAAGTTCGTCGTGGCTGAATGAAAGCAGCCGTGTCGAGCCGGTTGCTTGCGGCTGGAAGAAGCGGTTCAGGAGAGGCGTTGCGGCGGACTTCCCCTAACCGACCGAGCGACGGGCATGGGTCGCAGTTGGTGGATGCTGTCGGGTGAACTGGGCGTAAAGCAGGTCGCTCAGCACGCGCGGCGTGGCGGTGCTTCACGTGGGGGTACGGCCGAACGGGGTTGTGCCTCGTTTGGCGTGGCTCGGGCGTGCGTGAAACAGGCTTGCAATCGGGGGTGATTCCCAGTGGCCGTTGGTGTGGTTAAGCCCCCTCGTCTACGGCGTGGCGACCTCGTGGGGGTGGTCGCGCCTTCGGGACCGGTGGACGCCCGCCGGGAGGCGGTGGAAGCCGGCATCCGGCGGCTGGAGGCGTATGGCTTCCGGGTGCGGACCGGGGAAGCTCTGTGGGCCCGGGAGGGGGTCCGGGCGGGGGCAAGGGAGACCCAGCTCGCGGACCTGCACGCCATGTGGGCCGACCCGGAGGTGAAGGCCATCTTCTGCGCCACCGGCGGCGTCACGGCCATCACGCTGGTGGATGGCCTGGACTACGACCTGATCGCACAGAACCCCAAGCCCTTCATCGGCATGAGCGACATCACCCTCCTGCAGGCGGCCATGCTGCGCCGCACGGGCCTCGTCAGTCTCCACGCGTCCGGACTCGCGGACGGGTTGGGCTCGCCTGACGCTGAACTGGAGGCTCCCTATCTGCTGCGGCTGTTGACCAATCCCGATCCACCTGGGCCGCTGCCCGACTGGGCCGGCGAGGTGCGGCCTGTACGGCCGGGGCGGGCCGAGAGCGCCGGACACGATCGGGGCGGTGCAAGCGGGCGGCAGGATAGCGGCGTGCGCGGGCGGTTGGTGGGCGGCTGCTGCAACTGCGTGCTGCACCTGCTGGGGACGTCCTACTGGCCGGACACGGAGGGGGCGATCCTCTTCCTGGAAGGGGTCAACCTGTTGACCTCGGCCGTCCTGCGCGGACTGGCCCAGCTACGGCTCGCCGGGGCGTTGGACGGGGTGAAGGCGATCCTGTTCGGGCACATGGAAGGCTGTTTCCGCGACCGGCCGTCCCCCTTGGAAGGGATGGCCCTGGCCGTGACAGAGGCGCTGGGCGACCTGGACCTGCCCGTGTACCAGACCGAGGCCTTCGGTCACTGTGTGCCCAACGTCACGCTGCCCATCGGGGCGGTGGCATGCATCCGGGACGGGCGGCTGGTGCTGGAGGAAGGCGCCGTCGTGTGACCGGGGCGCAGCCCGGTGGCCCGGGAATCTGCGTGTGACCTCCGCCGTCGGACCCGACCCTCCCAACCAGGCGGGAGCCGGCAGGCGCAAGCGTGCCGGCTCGCCGGGCTTTGTCGCGAATGCTCCGGCAGGCGCTGCCTGCCGGAGCATTTGACGCGCTCAGGCAAGGACGTCTCGACCACTTCACCGATACGGGCGGTAGCAAGAGAGCAGAGGGAGGACAGAGGGAGGACAGAGGGAAGGCAGAGGGAAGGCAGAGGGAAGGCAGAGGGAAGGCAGAGGGAAGGCAGAGGGAAGGCAGAGGGAAGGCAGGGGGAAGGCAGGGGGAAGGCAGGGGGAAGACGTAGGGCGGAGTGAGAGGGAGGTCATTACGGAAGAGGCGCATGTTCTACTTAGAATGAGAATAAATCTCAGCAGGATTCGCTGCGGACACGCAGAATTACATTTACATCGCAGAAGTTACAAAAAGTGAGTCGCCTAAGAGGAGGAGACGACTGTGAGGGAAGAGGACATCCGCTCCACGGCCGGGCACGGCACGTCCAACAAGGACTGGTGGCCCAATCAGCTCAACCTGCGCATCCTGCACCAGCACTCCGAGAAGGCCAACCCGATGGGCCCGGACTTCAACTACCGGGAGGAGTTCAAGAAGCTGGACTACTGGGCCCTGAAGGAGGACCTGCGCAAGCTGATGACCGAGTCGCAGGACTGGTGGCCCGCCGACTTCGGCCACTACGGGCCGCTCATCATCCGGATGGCCTGGCACAGCGCCGGCACCTACCGCATCCAGGACGGGCGCGGCGGTGCTGAGTCGGGCGCTCAGCGGTTCGCCCCGCTCAACAGCTGGCCCGACAACATCAACCTGGACAAGGCCCGCCGGCTGCTCTGGCCCATCAAGCAGAAGTACGGCAGGCGCATCTCCTGGGCGGACCTGATGATCCTCGCCGGCAACGTCGCCCTCGAGTCCATGGGGCTGAAGACCATCGGTTTCGCCGGCGGGAGGGCTGACGTATGGGAGCCGGAGGAGGACATCTACTGGGGCAGTGAGCAGCAGTGGCTGGGCCGCGACCGCTTCGGCGAGGAGGGCAAGCTCGAGGATCCTCTGGCGGCGTCCGAGATGGGGCTGATCTACGTCAACCCCGAGGGGCCCGGTCGCGAGCCGGATCCCCTGAAGGCGGCCCAACAGATCCGTGAGACCTTCAAGCGCATGGGCATGAACGACGAGGAGACCGTCGCCCTCATCGCCGGCGGCCATACCTTCGGCAAGACCCACGGAGCGGCGTCGCCGTCGCACCTGGGCCCCGAGCCGGAGGCGGCCCCGATCGAGGAGATGGGGCTGGGATGGAAGAACAGCTACGGCACCGGCAAGGGCGGCGACACCATCACCAGCGGCCTGGAGGTCACCTGGACGTCCTCCCCGACCAAGTGGACCAGCAACTTCCTCTGGAACCTCTTCGGCTACGAGTGGGAGCTGACCAAGAGCCCTGCCGGGGCCTGGCAGTGGCGGCCCAAGAACGGCGCCGGGGAGGGCACGGTCCCCGACGCGCACGACCCCAACAAGCGGCACGCGCCCGGCATGCTGACCACCGACATCGCCCTGCGGGTGGACCCGGTCTACGAGAAGATCGCCCGGCGCTTCCTGGAGAACCCGGACGAGTTCGCCAAGGCCTTCGCCCGCGCCTGGTTCAAGCTGACCCACCGCGACCTGGGGCCGCGCTCCCGCTACCTGGGTCCTGAGGTGCCGGAGGAGGAGTTCATCTGGCAGGATCCGCTGCCGAAGCGGGACTACGACCTGATCGACGAGGGCGACATCGCCGAGCTGAAGAAGCGGATCCAGGCCTCCGGGATGTCCATCCGGGAGATGGTGATGACCGCCTGGGCCTCGGCTTCCACCTTCCGTGGGTCCGACAAGCGGGGCGGCGCCAATGGCGCCCGCATCCGGCTGGCGCCCCAGATCGGCTGGGAGGTGAACGAGCCCGAGCAGCTGCGGCCCGTGCTGGAGACCCTGGAGGGCATCCAGCAGGAATTCAACCGGTCGCAGACGGGCCGGAAGCGCGTCTCCCTGGCCGACCTGATCGTGCTCGCCGGCTGCGTCGGCATCGAGCAGGCGGCCCGGAACGCCGGGTTCGAGATCACGGTGCCGTTCACGCCGGGCCGGGTCGACGCGACCCAGGAGCAGACCGACGTCGAGTCCTTCTCCTACCTGGAGCCGGTGCACGACGGCTTCCGCAACTACCTGAAGCGGAAGTTCTCGGTTCCCGCGGAGCACCTGCTCATCGACCGGGCCAATCTGCTCACGCTCACCGCGCCCGAGATGACGGTGCTCATCGGCGGCCTGCGGGTGCTCGACTGCAACTGGGGCCGCACGAAGCACGGCGTGCTCACCGACCGGCCCGGTGCGCTCACCAACGACTTCTTCGTCAACCTGCTCGACATGCGGTGGAAGTGGAACGCCACCGATGACGAGAACGTGTTCGAGGGCCGCGACCGCGCCACCGGCGAGCTGAAGTGGACCGCCACCCGGGTCGACCTGATCTTCGGCTCCAACGCGCAGCTGCGGGCCATCGCGGAGGTCTACGCCTCCAACGACGGCCAGGAGAAGTTCGTCCAGGACTTCGTCAAGGCCTGGACCAAGGTGATGAACCTCGACCGCTTCGATCTGCTGGTGAAGAAATAGCAAGGGCTGCTGACGCCGGCCGCCCGAGCGCCCGGAAGGCTCGGGCGGCCGCTTGGCGCCTGGGCCCGCGTCTCTTACCGGCCGGGAGACCCATAGCAAATGCGAACAGACTGGACGCTCCCGGGCGAGACCGGGCCGATGGGGGTGGTGCATTATGGTAAGCTATTGTTGTGCGTGATTACGGGGCAATCCTGATCGCGGCACCGGTCTTGCCTGATGCGCACCAACCGAGGGGGCACGGCTCATGAAATTCGTCATTCTCGCCACAGGCACCCGGGGCGACGTCCAGCCCTTCGTGGCCCTGGCCCAGGGGCTCCGCGCAGCCGGCCACGAGGCGGTGCTGGCGGCGCCCGGCAGCTTCGAATCCTTCGTGCGGAGTCACGGCGTCGGTTTCTTCCCCATGGGCGGCGACTACGCGGCCCTGCTGGAATCGCCGGAGGCGCAGGCGGCCCTCCGGGGAAACCCGGTGAAGATGATGCAGGTGGTCAGGCAGACCGTCTTCCCCATGATGGGCCGTATGCTGGAGGACGCCTGGGCGGCGGCGCAGGGGGCCGACGCGCTCGTCTACCACCCGAAGGCCCTGGCGGGCGCCCACCTGGTGGAGCGGCTGCAGGTGCCCTGCTTCATTGGGGCGCCGGTGCCGGTGGTGGTGCCGACGGCGGCGTTTCCTGCCCCGGCCTTCGTCAGCCGCGACCTGGGCGGCTTCCTCAACCGGCTCACCTACGCCGCCGTGCGGTCGGGCAGCCGTCCGTTCCGGGGGATGATCAACGAGTGGCGCAGGCAGGTGCTGGGCCTGGGGCCGCGCCGCGAGGGCGAGTACGTGCAGGGCGGCCGGCTGATCCCGGTGCTGCACGCCTTCAGCCCGCACGTGGTGCCCCGCCCCGCCGACTGGCCGCCCGAGGCGATCGTGATGGGCTACTGGTTTCCCAGGCGGGATGAGCCGTGGGAGCCGCCTGCCGCCCTGGCGGCTTTCCTGGAGGAGGGGCCGCCCCCGGTTTACATCGGGTTCGGGTCGGTGTCGGGCATCGACGGGGACGGAAGCACCCGGATGGCCGCCGAGGCCCTGGCTCGGGCGGGCGTCAGGGGCGTGATCGCGACAGAGACGGGGGATGCGCCCGTGCGCCTCTCCGATACCGTGCTCGCCATCCCCGGCGCCCCGCACGACTGGCTCTTCCCGCGGATGGCGGCGGTCGTCCACCACGGCGGCGCCGGCACGGTGGCGGCCGGGCTGGCGGCAGGCAAGCCGACGCTGGTCTGCCCCGCGACCACGGACCAGCCCTTCTGGGGCCGGGTGGTGCACCGGCTGGGCGTGGGGCCCGCGCCGATTCCCCGCCGGCGGCTGACGGCCGAGCGGCTGGCGGCGGCGATTGGGACGCTCACGACGGATGAAGATATTCAGCGCCGTGCCGCCGCGCTCGGTGAGGCTATCCGGGCGGAGGACGGGGTCGGGCGGGCGGTGGCGGAGATCCTCCGATGCTCGGGGTGAACCCGGGCAGCACATCAGAGAGGAGCAGGAAGATGGAAGCGAGGCGCAGGGCGGTGGACGCCCGGTTCGTTGAGGGCTGGATGAGCTACATCGGGGCGGTGCAGGGCGTTCTGAACGCCGCGGGCATGGGACCGTGGGAGTACTGGCGGCTGATGGGCGACACCGGCATGGCGTTTCACCTGGTGATGCACGAGACCTGCTGCGTCAGCTCGGTGACGGCGTACGACTGGATGAACACCCACCTGGCGGCGCTGAGCCGGATCGGCGTCCACTCCGAGGTCTACGGTGCGCACCCGGCAATGCCGACTTTCGACGCCGCCCGCAGGCGGGCGCTGGTGCACATCCGGGAATCGATCGACAGGGGAATCGGCGTCGTGCTCTGGGGCGTGGATTCCGGGGAGTTCGGCGTCGTGTGGGGCTACGACGAAGAGGATGGGGTGCTGCTCACCAGCGGCTGCCACGGCCCCAGGGGGAATCCGATTCCGTACGAGAACCTGGGCATGTCGTTCCCGGGCGCGCCCGAACTGCACTACCAGATCGTGCTGGAGCGGGTGCCTGCCGACGAGCGGCAGACGGCCCGCAGCAGCCTGCGGTACTACGTGGACCTGATGGAGCGGCAGGGCCACATGGGGCCCGGCTACCGGGCGGGCCTTTCGGCCTACGACAACTGGATGCGGGGGCTTCAGCGCGAGGGGTTCGACCAGTTCGGCTGCCGCTATGCCACCTTCGTCTACGCCGAAGCCCGGGCCTGCGCCGCCCGGTACGTGGAGCACCTCGCCGAAGCCGAGCGCGCGCTGGCCCCTGCGGCGGAGGCCTTCCGCCGCACGGCGGCCATCTACGGGCGCATGATGGAGGTGCTGGGGCAGGACCTGGCTGACCCCTCCGCTCTGGACACGCCGGTGAGCGCGGAGCAGGCCGCCGCGCTGATCCCGCTGCTCCGGGAGGCGAAGGAGAGCGAGTCGGAGACGGTGGCACGGGTCGCGCAGTACCTGCGGACATCCGAATGAGGAGGAGGCGGGCGCATGGACCGCACGGTTCCCTGGGAGGGCTTTCACCACATCGCCCTCGTCACGCCGGATCTCGACACCACCATCCACTTCTACGGCAACGTGCTCGGCATGCAGGTCGGCGAGGTCCGCGCCGGCGGGGGCGTGCTGCCGCAGCGGCACTGCTTCATCCGGCCCGGTGAGGAGGCGGCGACCTGGGGGCTACACTTCTTCGAAAATCCTTCCGCCCAGATCCCGCGTGTGACCCTGGAAGAGCTGCAGCACGGGCCGTTCGTTCCCGGCGCACTGCAGCACATCGCGTTTGCCCTTCCGGACGCGGAGGCGGCCGGGGCCCCGCGCGCCCGCCTGGAGCGGCACGGCGTGCAGGCGACCCCGACCGGTTCGATCGGTCCGATTCAGAACATGCTGTTCATCGATCCCAACGGCATCGTCCTGGAGGCGACCTGGTCCCGGCTGTAGGCAGGGGCGTGGGTTCCGGCATGGATGCCGCCCCGGGGGAGAAGCACCCCCGGGGCGGCATCCGCTCTCTTCGCATTGCGTGTTGGTGAGGGCGCCGGAGGATACCTCTCCGAGCGGTATCTGCTCTGTTCGCACTGCGTGTTGGTGAGGGCGCCGGCGGATACCTCTCCGGGTGGTATCTGCTCTGTTCGCACTGCGTGTTGGTGTAAACGAGGAGGCGTACCTCTCGGGGCGGCACAGCGATGGGGGCACCGGCTTGCGCAGCCAACAGTGACGGCTTACAGACCGGGTGCTTCGGGGCGTGGCCATCCCAGGCGGGGCTGGCCACACGGAGCACGAACAGACCGGAAGCCGCAGGGAAGAGTTGCCTGCCGCGGGGGACCCACAGCGAGAGCGAACAGACCGAATGCTTCGGGGCGTGACCATCCCGGCCGGGGCTGCCCACACCGAGCATGAACAGACCGGAAGCCGCAGGGAAGAGTTGCCTGCCGCGGGGGACCCACAGCGAGAGCGAACAGACCGGATGCTTCGGGGCGTGGCCATCCCAGGCGGGGCCACAATTTATGGTAAGCTATTGCTGTGCATGACTCAGATCGCGGGGCGCCCGCAGCATGACCGAGGAGGACCGGCCGATGAAGTTCGCAATCCTCGCCACTGGTACCCGGGGCGATATCCAGCCCTTCGTGGCCCTGGCACAGGGTTTCTCCGCTGCCGGACACGAGGCGGTGCTGGCTGCCCCTCGCGCCTTCGAGTCCTTCGTTCGGAGTTACGGCGTTGACTTCTTCCCCATGGGCAGCGACTTCACAGCCCTACTGGAGTCGCCCGAGGGCAAGGCGGCCCTCCGGGAGAACCCGATCAAGACGATGCAGGCGGTCAGGCAGACCGTCATCCCCATGATGCGCCGCATGCTGGATGACGCCTGGGCGGCGGTGCAGGGGGCGGATGCCATCATCTACCATCCCAAGGCGTTGGCTGGCGTCCACCTGGCCGAGCGGCTGCGGGTGCCCTGCTTCATCGGGGCGCCGGTGCCGGTCGTTGTGCCCACGGCGACGTTTCCGGCACCCGCCTTCGTCAGCCGGGACCTGGGCGGCTTCCTGAACCGGCTCACCTACGCCGCCGTGCGTTCGGGCACCCGCCCGTTCCGGAAGATGATCGACGCGTGGCGCCGGGAAGTGCTGGGCCTGGGGCCGCGCCGTGAGGATGAGTTCACGCAGGGCGGCCAGCCGGTTCCGGTGCTGCACGCCTTCAGCCGCCACGTCGTGCCGCCGCCCGCCGACTGGCCGCCCGAGGCGGTCGTCACGGGCTACTGGTTCGCCAGGCGGGTTCAGGTCTGGCATCCCCCGGAGGCTCTGTCCGCCTTCCTCGAGGCCGGGCCTCCCCCGGTGTACGTCGGGTTCGGGTCGGTCGCGGGCCTGGACCGGGACGAGGGCACCCGGATGGCGCTGGAGGCCCTCAGCCAGGCTGGCGTGCGGGGCATCCTCGCCACGGGAAGCGGCGACGGGCCGAGACTCCTCTCCCCGGACGTCCTCGCCATCCCCGAGGCGCCCCACGACTGGCTCTTCCCGCGGGTAGCCGCGGTGGTCCACCACGGCGGTGCAGGCACGGTCGCGCCCGGGCTGGCCGCGGGCAAGCCGACCCTGGTCTGTCCGGCCACCACGGACCAGCCCTTCTGGGGCCGGGTGGTGCATCAACTGGGCGTCGGCCCCGCGCCGATTCCCCGGAGGCAGCTCACCGCCGAGCGGCTGGCGGAGGCGGTTCGGGCCGCGACCGGAGACCCGGAGATGCAGCGCCGGGCCGCCGCCCTGGGCGAGGCGATCCGGGCGGA